>CAYLOL010000011.1:0-20578 GCA_964385295.1 uncultured Candidatus Peribacteria bacterium | reverse complement strand
CTGTAACTTGGGTTATTTTAATAGCAATAATAATCTTTGGAACCGTTTCAGCACTTGGAATGAACAGAGAGATCCAACCAGAAGTGAAAATCCCATTTGGCGGAGTTGTAACCGCACTTCCAGGAGCAAACCCGTCTGACACAGAATCGCTAATCACAAAACCACTTGAGGAAAGAATAGCAACGATAAACAATTTGGAAACAATGTCTTCAACATCAAGCTTTGGAGCATCGTCAATTTTTGTCGAATTCACAGCGGATAGTGACATGACAGAAAACATCAACAACTTAAAAGACGCAGTAGATTTGGCAAAATCAGAACTACCAGAAGATGCAACAGATCCTGCAGTAATTAATGTAGAAGCAAATGAATTTGTGATTATAGGATATTCGATAAGTGGCAGTTCCCGAACACTATATGATGTCACGCAAATCGCAGAAGACATATCGAGCGAAATAGAAAAAGTCTCAGGAGTATCACGCGCAGATATTCTCGGAGGACAACAAAAAGTCATCGAAGTAACAATTGATCAACCAAAATTAGAAGGATATGGACTAGATATACAAACAGTTTCAGCAATAATTGAAACAGGAAACAACAATCTTCCAGTTGGCGTAATATCTTCAGATAAACTGAATTATTCGGTCAGAATTGACAACAGATATCAATCAATGGAGGAAATTAAAAACATCCCATTATTCACGAGCTCAAATGGAGCAATTATATTACTGCAAGATGTCGCGGAAATAAAAGAAGGCTTCCCTCTTGAATCTATAATTTCAAAGTTTTCACTCAAAGGAACAAAGTCACAACAAGCAGTTAGTATACAAGTTTACAAAAAGGAAAGCGCAGACATTGTAACCACAGTCGAAAAGGTACGAGAACGAGTAGATGAATTAATAGAAGAAGACACAATCCCAGGAGATATAACAATCGGCATAAGCACCGACCTTTCAGTGTACGTAACAGAAACACTCGATGTCCTAACTAGGAGTGGAGTTCAAACCACAATCCTAATAACATTCATACTATTTCTAGCACTAGGATTACGCCAAGGAATAATAGCAGGTCTTTCAATACCAGTAATCTTCCTAATTGCATTCATAATAATGGACGCGCAAGGGCTCACTTTAAATAGCCTTTCGTTATTCTCGTTAGTAATTGCGCTCGGGCTAATGGTAGACACGACCATAATAATAATGGAAGGAATTTATGAGAATCTCAAGAAAGGAGCCAGCCCAAAAGAAGCAGCATTAATCTCGGTACATACTTACAAATGGCCAATAATAGCTGGGACATTAACAACTGTATTCGCATTCTTCCCAATGCTATTAATCAGCGGAATTCTTGGAGAATTCTTAAAAACATTACCAATAACAATATCCGCAGTCTTACTCGGGTCACTATTTGTCTCACTAACAATTGCCCCTTCGATAGCAACAAAATTTGCAAAGAAAAAAGAAGGGAAAAAATACATCAGTATCCTAGAGCCAATTTTCGACAATCTTGGCAAAAAATTCCATAAGATAGTCAGATACATTATCGAAAAACAATCGCTAAGAACTGGAATAATAATTTCCGCAATAGCGCTATTTGCAATAAGTATATCTCTCCCAATAACAGGAGTATTGAAGGTAAATATGTTCCCATCAACAGATCAATATACATTTGTAATTGAAATAGAAACCCCAAAGGGAACAATCCTTGAAGAAACTAGAGAAATCGCAGAAGACATAGAAAAATCACTCTATGAAATACCAGAAGTCCAAAATTTCGTAACAAACATTGGCACAAACCAAACAGCTGCAGGATTTTCTGAATCACTTATCCCAGGAGGAGGCGCATCTTCAGACTCAAACATTGCAAATATAACTGTAAACCTAACGAACAAAGAAGAACGCGAAAGAGAAAGTATAGAAATTGCAAATGAACTCCGAAAAAAATTATCAACATACAGAAATGCAAGTATAAACATAAATGAATTCACAGAAGGGCCACCTTCAGAAGAAGCAATAACGGCAAGAATCACGGGAGATAATCTGGATACTCTCACCCAGTTTTCGGAAAAAATAGAAGAAATAATGAACTCAACAGATGGAACGCTAAATGTTAAAAATTCCCTAGTGCAAGGTTTAAATGAATTCAAATTTACGCTAGACAAAGACAAATTAAGCTACCATGGATTAAGCTCAATCCAAGTTTCCGCATTAACCAGAAACATTGTACAAGGAATAAATTCAACAACAATCACGCAAGGCAATGACGACATAGATGTAATAGTAAAATACAATCTTTCAGAAGAAAATAATCGCACAAATATTTCAATCAACGACATCCAAGACTTTGAAATAGTAACCCCGAAAGGATATTCAGTAACGCTTGGAGAACTTGGAAGTTACGAATTAGGAGAAAGCCTAGCCTCAATTTCAAGAGAAGAACAAAAACGAATCATAAAAGTTACAAGCGATACCAAGGAAGGATACAACGCAGTAGACATAACGGCAGAAATCCAAACGGAAATAGACAAACTAGAAATGCCTAGTGGATACTCGGTCGAATTTGGCGGAGACCTGGAGCAAATAATGGAATCACTTAAAGAATTAGCTAAATCAATGGTTATCGCAGTTGTTTTGATAGCGTTCACGCTAATATTAATGTTCAACTCATTCAAGCAAGCAATAATCGTTTTGGTAGCAATTCCCCTCTCAATGATCGGAGTATTCCCTGGCTTACTGGCAATAGGCCTTGATGTTTCATTCCCGGCATTCCTTGGGATAGTCGCACTGGCTGGAATAGTTGTGAATGATGAAATCGTTTTAATGGATCGCATAAATAATAATCGTAAATCTGGAGAATTAGGCTTCGCCGAATCAATAGCAGAGGCTGCAGAGGCAAGACTTCAACCTATCTTCATGACAAGTGTTACAACGATAATAGGAATTTTACCTCTTGCGCTAACAGACAAATTTTGGGCAGGCCTCGGGTTTGCGTTAATATTTGGATTAGCATTTTCTACAATTCTCACCCTAGTGATAATTCCATCGCTTTACTTTAAACTTGAAAAAAGGAAGGCAAGAAAAGAAGGAACTTATTAATAATACTTAAATAATAAAACCAGAAATGAATATGCAGGAAACACAGCCAAATCAAGCCCTCAGAGCAGAACTTGGGAAGGAAAAAGACCTAAAAACAATGCCGGAACAAGAACTTGTAACTGAACTTAAGCGAGTAGACAATTTACTAGGAGAATGCACAAGCGAAAACGCAGTAAATATTATTAAAGAGATCTGTAAAAGAATAAACGCAGTAAAAGCAGAACTAGCAAGACGCACATAAAAATCCTCACAGCCCACATAAATTGTGCTATAGTCCCGTTGCTTTAAAGGAACTATATGCAATTTGCCGATATTCTATTCCAGCAAAAAGTAGGTGAAGATTCATCTTTGCTTACATACAAAATCCCAGAAGGAATGAAGCTTTCTGCTGGCCATTTGGTCCACGTTCCACTCCGAAATAGAATCGTTACAGGATTAGTGTGGAAACCCCATAACAATAAACCTTCGTTCAAAACAGTAGATATAAAAGGATTGGCAGAAGAAGAACCCCTCCTAAACAACCTCCAGCTAAAAACAATAAAATGGATGGCAAATTACTATTTCTGCCCACTATACAAAATAAGCAAACTATTTATTCCAAAGCGTATTTTCGCCGCCAGCCCTATCCGGCAGCGCAAAAACCAAGAACCCGAACAAATAACTAGAACAAAACCACACGAACTCACAAACAATCAAAAGAAGGCTATCTCTCACGCCCTAACCAACAAGTCGAACAAATTTTTGATACATGGAATAACTGGAGCCGGCAAGACTGAAGTTTATGCCCGAATCACAGAAGACTTCATAAAAAAAGACAAGCAAGTCCTAATTATGGTTCCCGAGATCGCACTCACTCCGCAAACAATAGACTACTTCCAAAAAACCCTAGGAATCCGAGCCACCGTAATTCACAGCAAACTCGCAGAAGGTGAAAGATACAAAGCATGGGAAGACATCCACGCAAACAAAGCAAAACTCATTATTGGCTCTCGCTCATCAATTTTCGCTCCATTCCAAGATCTCGCATTGATAGTAGTCGACGAAGAACACGAACCTTGTTACAAACAAGAAACAACACCCCGCTACATCACACACCGAATCATAGAAAAATACCAAGAGATAAATCCAGAAATAAAAGTGATATTTGGCAGTGCAACACCATCAATCGCGATCAAAGAAGAAATGAAAGACCACACGATAGATATCCACGAGCGCATAGGTAAATCCAAACTCCCAGAAATCGAAATCGTCGACCTCCGCGAAGAATTTCGCAAAAAAAACTACTCAATATTTTCAGATCGCCTTCGCGAAGAACTCACGCAAACATTGAAAAACAAAGAACAAGCAATCCTATTTCTAAACCGCAGAGGCACATCATCTTCGGTAATTTGCCGCGATTGCGGACACACAGAAAAATGCTCAACCTGTGACGTTCCATTCACATACCACGTAAGCACTCTAAGTAAGCCAAAGCTAATTTGTCACCATTGCGGAAAAATAGAAAATCCACCAGAAGTTTGCCCAAAATGCAAAGGCCACAACATAAGATACCTCGGGATCGGAACTCAGAGAATTGAGGCCGACCTCAAAAAAGAATTCCCAAAAGCACGCATCTTACGCGCAGACAAAGACACTACTTCCCGCAAAGGCAGCTTCGAAAAAATATATCGCGACTTCAAGGCAGGCAAAGCCGACTTCCTAGTAGGAACTCAAATGATTGCAAAAGGCCTCGATCTACCAAAAGTAAATCTAGTAGGGGCAATCCTTGCTGACATAGGCCTAAACATCCCAGACTTCCACTCTACCGAACGCAACTTCCAATTGATGACACAAGTAGCAGGACGAGCAGGACGCGCCAGCGACAAAGGAAAAGTTATCATTCAAACATACATGCCGGACAATGCAGCATTAAAATTCACACAAATCCAAGAATACGAACACTTCTTCAACTACGAAATCAAACAAAGAGAATTAATGAACAATCCCCCATTCAGCCACCTAACAAAAATCACAATCCAAGACAAATCAGCCAATCACATCGCTTCATACACCGAAGAAATAGAAACCCAACTCTGGAAAATTGCTCGAGAATTCGGTCTCGCAAAGAAAATTGAAATCAATACTTATCCCGCATACCTCACATATCTACGCGGCAAATATCAATACATTATTCTAATAAAAGCACTATCAAAAACCGACATTATACATAAAGTATTAGAAAAACTCCCAAAAAAATATATAATAGACCAGAACCTAAAGATCGATATCGATCCAATAACAACAACTTGATGAAAAAAATACTCTCAGGCGTACAACCAAGCGGCAAAATCCATCTAGGAAATTACTTCGGCGCAATCCGCCAACATCTCGAAATGGCAAAGGACCACGAAGCATATCTATTTATTGCTGATCTTCACGCACTCACCACAATACGAAACCCTGAAGAAATGCGCGAGCTAACATACGAACTCGCAGTTGCATATCTCGCCCTCGGCCTCGACCCAAAGAAAACTGTGTTTTTCAAACAATCAGATGTTTCAGAACACGCCGAACTTTGCTGGATCTTCGACTGCATTACCAAAATACCATTCCTAGAACGAGCCCATGCATGGAAAGACGCTCAAAATAACAAGAAAAAAGAAGCCTCTGTCGGGCTTTTCAACTACCCTATCTTGCAAGCAGCAGACATTCTTCTCTACAAGCCAGATTTCGTTCCCGTAGGAAAAGACCAGAAGCAACACATCGAAATGTCGCGTGATATAGCCCAAAACTTCAACAACATTTTCGGGGAAGTATTTAAACTCCCTGAAGAATACATCGTAAAAGAAGTTGCAATAGTCCCTGGAACAGACGGAGAAAAGATGAGCAAGTCATACGGAAACACAATCGACATATTTGAAGATGAAAAAGTCCTCAAAAAACAAGTGATGGGAATCGTCACAGACTCAACGCCTCTGGAAAAACCAAAAGACCCAAAGACTTGTAACGTGTTCGCATTATACAAATTGATCGCAACAACGGAAGAAACTAAGATGCTAGCCGCAAAGTACAAAAAAGGTGGATTTGGATTTGGCGATGCAAAAAAAGCACTTCTCGAAAAAATCCTCGACTACTTTGGCCCAGCCCGCAAAAAATACACCGAGATCTACAAGAAAAAAGACTACGTATACAACGTCTTAGAAGACGGAGCTACTCGCGCCCGAGAAGTAGCAGCGCAAACTCTAAACGAAGCAAAGAAGAAAATCGGCTACTAAAATCTCACCTTGCACTTCCCTCAACCTTCGACTACATTATTCCTATATGTGTAAATACATTTTTGTTACTGGCGGTGTTTGTAGTTCACTCGGTAAGGGAATCGCTTCAGCCTCTATAGGCGCACTATTGAAAAGCGCAGGGCTAAAAATCTTCACTCAGAAGCTAGATCCTTACCTCAATGTCGACCCCGGAACTATGAGTCCATTTCAACATGGAGAAGTTTTCGTCACAGACGATGGAGGTGAGACAGATCTCGATCTTGGACACTACGAAAGATTTATCGACACAAGTCTCACCCAAGAATCTTCAATTTCAACAGGAAAAATTTACAACAAAGTTTTGGATGGAGAACGAAAAGGATTATATCTCGGACGAACTATTCAGATCATCCCACACATCACAGACGAACTAAAACGCCGAGTCACAAAAGCGGCAAAAAATAGCGGATGCGATGTGATGATGGTAGAAATCGGAGGAACTGTGGGAGATATCGAAGGTCTTCCATTCTTAGAAGCACTGAGACAATTACGCAACGATCTTGGAGACGATAACGTCATGTTCGTTCACTTAACACTCCTCCCCTACCTCGCAGCATCAAAAGAATTAAAGACAAAACCTACGCAAGCTTCAGTAAGAGAACTCCGATCAATTGGTATCCAACCAGACCTAATCCTTGCACGAGCAGATTATCCAATAGAAAAAGAACATTTAAGGAAAATCGCCTTATTTTGTGATGTAGATATAAAAGCCGTGATCCCCGCACAAACAATCAAAACAATTTACGAAGTCCCATTAAACTACCAACAATACAAGATGACACAGATAGTTGCAGAGAAACTTAAGCTCGGAAAACTCACCCCAAAACTCGCAGAATGGAAAAAGGTAGTAAAAATGATCAAAGCCAAGAAGCCAAAACTCAAAGTCGCACTTGTAGGGAAATACACAGGCCTTGATGATGCATATATCTCAGTAATCGAATCACTAAAAATCGCATGCTTCCATCAAAACAGAGATCTTGAATTGGTATGGGTTTCATCCGAAGAATTAGAAGAAAGCAAATCAAATAAAGCATGGAGAGCTCTAAAGTCTGTAGCCGGAATAGTTGTACCAGGTGGATTTGGAATACGCGGGACAGAAGGAAAGATTGAAGCCGCAAAATATTGCCGCGAAAATAAAGTTCCATACCTAGGCCTCTGCTTGGGAATGCAAATAATGACAATCGAGTTCGCACGACACGTATTAAACGATCCGGAAATTACCTCGGAAGAATTCGACGAAGAAGGCACTCTATCCCCAGACAAATACATCATCAATTTTCTCCCAGGACAGTCTATCTCACGTGCAAAAGGCGGAACATTAAGGCTAGGAGCATATGACTGCACCCTCAAAAAAGGAACTCAAACTCAAAAACTATACGGGAAAATAGATATTTCAGAACGACACAGGCATAGATATGAATTCAACAATGATTACAGGGAAAAATTAGAGAAAAAAGGGCTAGTATTCTCGGGAATAAACAAAAAAGCAGATTTAGTAGAAATTGCAGAAAACCCTTCTCATCCATTCATGATCGGAAGTCAATTCCATCCAGAATTCAAATCTAGACCAAATCGACCACACCCACTCTTCTTCGGCTTCATAAAAGCTGCGAAAAACACAAAATAATGCTAGAATTGGTTTCGAACTAAAGCTCATCATTCCTATGGCGATTTTTAAATACACTGTTGCAAACAAGCAGGGCAAAAATTTGAACGGTACTGTTGAAGCTGCCGACGAAGAAAATGCACGCGAAGAGTTAAATGCTCTAGGGTTTTCAATAATCTCCTTAGAAAAATCCGAAACAATAGCGACACAAGAGAAAGGCCTCACAAAATTCGAATTTGAAGCCATCGACAAAACCCAAAGACAAATATCTGGAACAATACCCGCAAAAACTCCTGAAGAAGCCCTAAGGCGACTCAAGGACGAATATGAACTAAATGTAACTTCAATTTGGAAAGAAGGTGCAGCACTCGAAGAAATAGAAAAAGCAAAATCCGAAGGAACCAAGACAATAGCCAAACAGCTAAAAGAAGACAAAGAAGAAGAGCAAACTTCAAAACTACGATCTCTCCAAGAAGCCAAGGAAGAACAAATTTCACGTACAAAAACTGACTTCGTACTAAAGAAAATACACGAGCTTTTAAAGGAGCTCGGGGACAAAATCGACCCGGATCAAAAACTCGAAATTGAAAGAAAAATTGATAAGTTGCTCCGCATAAAAAGCAGTACAAATTTGGAATATATTCTAACTACGGCAAAAGACATCCTGCAATCAATCCAGAATCAAGAGGCAACATTACAAAAAAAAGGATTTGAAGGCCAACGCCTTAGCTTAAAGATGAAAACAAATGAACTCATGTCCGAACTCACAAAAACGGAAACTCCAAAAAAATTATCAGAAGACATTGTAGGCAAAATTGAAAACTGGCAAGCGCAACACAAACAAAAGGAATTAGAAAAAAGAAGCACAAAAACAATCTCAAACTTCCTAGACAAAATAAAAAATGTTCTAAAAACTCCAATCCAAATAAAAACAATAGAGGAACAAATAAAAACCTACAACAAGCAACTCGTAGAATTTTTTAAACTCTATTTTCGTGAACCAACACCAGAGTACAAAGCCAAAATAAAAACCTCAATAAAAACTCTCTGGAAAGCAAGAAAAAAAGCCAAACATTCACTTTCAGCATTTAAAAAAGTCCGCAAAGAACGCGTTCACCAAAAATACGCCTTTGAAGACGGACTAATGATCTCTTTCCTCGAAGAAACAACAAGCCTAACAGGTTGGCTACTTTTCTTTTACATTCTTTACTACTTTGCGGGGCTATACCTAGTAACAAAAGATTTTGGATTCACCGAAATCCCAACAAGCTTCTTAATATATGAAACTCATATTTTCAAATACATTCTAGTAACTCTATTTCTTCTACACAGCGCAATCTCTCTCAAGGTAAACTTCTTCCGCAAAAGCCATCTAGCAAGCCTCATTCTATTCCCAAGCTTCTTGCTCGGCACAATAATCGTATTCATTAATTTCTAATCATGAATCCCCTAATAATAGAAACAAAATACTTTGTAATCCATAGCCTATGGCTATTCTTTACGATCGCATTAATAATTGGAACATACACCTTTATAAAACTTGCAATTAGAAATGGCCTCAAAATACAATTCCTCAGCACAAACGCATGGAAATTATTACTTTGGGCCCTTATCGGGAGTAGAATAGCCTATATTGCAGAAAACTACTTTTTGTACTTCTATGACTTCAGTAGCAACACAATATTGCAAATCCTCTATGTATGGGACCAAGGATTATCGATCTGGGGCGCACTACTAGCCTTCTTAATAGCTTTCTATTATTTATGCAAAAAGGATGAAACTCAAGATTTCATGAAATGGCTAGATGCCTTTGTACCTGCCGCATTGATTGGAATTGCAATTGGAAGCATAGGAACGTTCCTTGACGGGATAAATTACGGCCACGAGACAAGCCTTCCATGGGGAGTAAATTTTGAAAATCCAGCGATAAAATACGCAGTCCCAATACATCCAACGCAAATCTATGCATTCCTTTACTCGCTAGCAATTGGAATCGGATTAGTATTAATAGCGCCAATCAAAAAAATAAAAAATATAGAACTTCCAGGATTCATAGGTCTACTCGGGCTAATAACATATGGATTCTTTCACTTCTTAGAAGGATTTGTACGTGGAGATGATACTCTATTAATCCTAGGAATCCGCACACCGCAGATATTATCAGCACTCCTTGCAATATCCGCTGGAACATTAATAATTATGCGCTATAATAAGCACATTAAAAAATCTAAAAAATAAATTATGGATACAATTATGTCATTTCTCGGTTACTTATTTCAGAAAGCCCCAGGAGCAGAATTCAGATACTACATACCAATGGTTATATTAATGGCGATATTAATAGCAGGAAGTATCGTGTTTTCAACATATTACAAGAAAAAACGAAAAACAGATTTTGCATTCAAGAGATTATTCAAAAAAGTCTCAAGTCGAATGGTAATATTTGGACTTCTATTTGTATTTTTAATAGTTGTTCGCTACGAAAACATACCTTATTTCTCAATGAGAATCTGGATCTACCTATCACTCCTAGGCCTTGCA
This sequence comes from uncultured Candidatus Peribacteria bacterium, assembly GCA_964385295.1. Taxonomy (GTDB): domain Bacteria; phylum Patescibacteriota; class Gracilibacteria; order UBA1369; family LOWO2-01-FULL-3; genus CAYLOL01. Next base: position 10,043 of record CAYLOL010000011.1, on the reverse strand, counting down.
TACGCAGCCTTTCATTACGGAAAACTATACCTCAAGGTTTATCCACTTGAACGTGAAAATGCAGCCCGAAAAATGAAACAATCATCGTCAAAAAGCGTTCCACAATACCTACCGAACAAAAAGAAACGTTAATCTCTTAGGCTAATTTCATTATCTTGTACTCAACAGATCCAGCCGGCACAGCAGCTTTTATTGCGTCACCAACCTTCTTGTCGAGAAGTGCGCTTCCAACAGGAGACTCATTTGAAATCTTCCCCTCAAAAGGATTTGCTTCTTCACTACCAACCAAAGTATAGACCTCTTTTTCTCCTTTACCCTTTGTGATATTTTGCAAATGCACAGTACTTCCAAGTTGAACAGTTTTTCCTTCCTTTGTCGCTTTCCCAGAAATGATTTTTGCAGTCTTTATTTTCTCTTCAAGTTCCAAAATTCGCCCTTCAACAAACGCCTGCTCATTCTTTGCCTCTTCATATTCAGAATTCTCCGAAAGATCCCCATAACTAATAGCTTCTTTGATACGAGCTGCAACTTCCTTTCGTCTTGTATTTTTAAGTTGAGCTAATTCTTTAACTAATTTATCCAACCCTTCTTTCGTAACTAAAGTCGCCTTCTTACCATCCAAAGTCAAAAATTCATCTTTTATCCCACTATCTTTTTTTACTACTTTCTTAGCCATGTTTATTTTGTTAATTATTTATGCTGCTAGATTCAGATCACCATACGACGATCCGCCTCCATCAGGTCGAATCTTTACACTCGTAGGATGTTCTTTCAATTTTTGTAATACTTTTGCTTCAATTTGTCGGATACGTTCACGAGTTACATTAAACTCCTGCCCAACCTCTTCAAGCGTATGTCCAACTCCATCCTTCAGTCCAAATCTCATTTCAATAATCTTTCTCTCACGTGGCGAAAGATATTGAAGCATTTCATGAATATTTTCTTTAATGAGTTGTCTATTAGTTGAATCTGATGGTGACAATGCATCATCATCCTCAATGAAATCTCCAAGTTTACTATCTTCCTCAGTTCCCACAGGAGCCTCCAATGAGACAATATCCTGCGAAATCTTCATAATATGTCGAACCTTTTTCACTTCCATATCCATTTCCGCTGCCAACTCTTCAATCAATGGTTCACGCCCAAGTTCTTGGACTAAACGCCTCTGAGCGTGCGTAAGCTTATTAATGGTCTCAACCATATGCACAGGGATACGAATCGTCCTAGCCTGATCTGCAATAGCCCGAGTAATAGCCTGACGAATCCACCAAGTAGCATAAGTTGAAAACTTAAATCCTCGGTTAGCATCAAATTTTTCTACTGCACGGAAAAGTCCGATATTCCCTTCTTGAATAAGATCCAAGAATGAAAGTCCACGTCCAATATATTTCTTCGCAATACTCACGACAAGTCTCAAGTTTGCCTCAGCAAGCTGAGATTTTGCAGATTGATCACCTTTTTCAATTCTTCGAGCAAGATCAACCTCCTCTTTTGCAGTCAAAAGATTAACCCTACCAATCTCACACAAATAAAGTCGGATAGAATCATTTGCAATTTCCTTGAATTCAACTTCACGTTTCTGTTTATTGTCTTTTCGCTCAGCAATAGAAAGCAATTGTGGAACCCTCTCAACCTTATCACCTTTCTTGCCTTTTTTGTCTTTCTTGTCAGCTTTACCAGGAGCCTCATCCCAATCCGCATCCTCATGCATCAACATAGATGCCTTAGAATCGATCACTTCAATTCCAAGATCCATAAACAAGCTATAAATTTCGTCGAGCAACAAAACGTCATCCTCAACTTTTGGCATCGCCTTCAAAAGCTCTTCTTGAGTAATAAAACTCTGCTGCTTACCCTTTTTTACCAAACCCTTAACAGCCTTCGGGAATTTTTCCAGATCCTCATCAGTCGGGTGTGTAATAAATTTAGCAGTTCTTGCCATATTTTTTTGAAGTTTAGAAATTATTTTTATTCCGAGAGAAGACTTTGCTGCTCTCCGAGTAATTTTAGTAATTTATCCTTATCTCCAGCTTTTTCCACCTCAGTAATACTCATCTCAATCTCTCTTAATTTCTGCGTTTTGCGATCTTTCCTTATCTTGTCAATCAATTTTTTTAGCTCCGCACCACACGCTTCGTCCGAAAACTCTCCATATTGCTCTTCAGCATACAATTTCAAGACATCAACCTTTTCGCTAGTGTCCGCCAAGAAACCTTTTTTCTCATCCCAACCTCGAAAATCTTGTCGGTGCGCATTATACTGAGCATCAAGCTCCTTGTAAACACTTGCGGCATCGCCACTCAACTCATTTTTTTCAATACTTCCTGCAACATTTTCAAACAACTGAGACCTCTCCAAAAGTATCGAAATAAAAATATTTTCAAAAGATATTTTGTCTCCCTTAATCTCATCTTGCCCATCTCTTGCTGGGTGACTCGCAGGCAACTTATAACTATCAATTTCATCATATAACGCACCTTCATCAATCTTTAGCTTTGACGCAAACTGTCTAACGTAATGATCCTTCGCTGCAGGAGTTAACTGCTTATACACAGGCAGAATATCCTTAATAACACTTGCCCTAGAATCATAATCACTCATATCCCCTTCAGCCACTAATTTCTCAATATAATAATCCAAAAAATTTGGGGCCTCATCAACAAGCTTCTGAAAATCCCCCTTTTCAACAATAAAATCTGCTGGATCTTTAACATCAAGCCCCGCAATAGTTTTTACATTAATATCCTGAGAATTAAGCACAAAATACGCACGCTTCGTAGCCTCAAATCCTGCACTATCAGTATCAAAACAAGTCACAACTTCCTTTGTAACTCTCTTAATCAATCGCCCCTGATCCTCAGTCAAAGCAGTTCCACTACTAGCGACCACATTTTTGATCCCGCTCTGATATGGCAATATCACGTCAAAATACCCTTCTACCACAACAATCTTTCCTGCTTCTTTAGCAGCCTGCTTCGAATGAGAAAATCCATACAAAACGCGACTTTTACTATAAATTATATTTTCAGGAGAATTTAGATACTTTGGCATCTGATCTTTCTTTAAAGCCCGTCCACCAAACCCACAAACACGCCCCATAAAATCAAATATAGGAAATATCAATCTAGTTCGATACTTATCGTAAATATTGTCCCCTCCAACACTTTTCGAAGTCGCAAGACCAGACTTAATCAAAACCCTCTTACTAATACCCTTTTTGATCAAATATTTGTGTAATTGATCATAACTATCTGGCGCAAACCCAATTCTAAATTCCTTTATTGTTTCATCCTTTATCCCACGTTTCTTCAAATATTCCATCACTTTCTTCCCATCTTTACCCTTGAGCTCTTTTTCGAAAAACTCACACGCAAGATCATGCGCTTTATAATACTCATCCTTCTCACTCTTTCCCTCCTTCTTCTGATATTTAGAAATATTCTCAATAGTAATACCAGCTCTATCCGCCAATATCTGCAGTGCCTCAGGAAAAGTCACACTTTCAACTTCTTGAATAAAAGTAAAAATATCACCACCTTTATTACATCCAAAACAATGACAAATTTGCTTCTCAGGACTCACAACAAAACTCGGAGTCTTCTCACTATGAAAAGGGCAAAGCCCCTTATAATTCACCCCAGCTTTCTTGAGCTGAACATATGGCGAAACAACATCTACAATACTCAATCGAGCCTTAATATCTTCTACCGCATCCGCCATCAATTTAAGTTAGAAAAGCCTACACTTTATACCTAAAACTCGTGACAAAAACAAGAAATATATTTTTATCACGCCTTCTTTTTTGGAATAAAAATTAACGCCCCCGCCAAAAGCAACATCAATACAACAAGCGCAATTACCATGAATAACTTCTGTCCACTATCTACAAGCCCAACAGCTGAACTCCCAAAAATAGCAGCAATCACAAGATACAAAATCACAACTCCCCGCTCCTTCATACCCATATCAAGCAATCGATGATGCATATGCCGCAAATCCCCTTTCCAAAAAGGTTTCTTTTCTACGAATGTTCTTCGCAAAATCACCCAAACCATGTCGAGTAATGGTATGCCCAAAACCAAAAATGCAGTCGCCACCTTCCCTCCAGAAAAGATAGCCAAAGTAGCTAATGCAAAACCTAAGAAAGTACTTCCACTATCTCCCATCAATATCTTCGGCTTTGGAAAATCAAATATCAAAAACGCCAACGCCACCATTGCCAAAATAAGCGCAATGCTAGCAACCCCCACCTGTGAAGATGGATCTTCGTGCAACCCTGGATGAATACTAAGAGCAAAAAGAGTCATAGCTGCAACGAAAGTTACCCCGCTATTCAATCCTCCAATCCCATCTAGCAAATTCATCGCATTCAAAATTGTAGCAACCCAAATCATAGTAAATGCTGCCCCCAACAGTGGAATTCCCCAAATCATTACCCCCGTAAAATCAATCGACCCCAAAAGTGGCAAATTGATAGACAAAACCCCTATTCCCGCAACAACCAAAATCCCTGCTCCCACAAATTGAAAAAACAACCGGAGCAAAGCACTCAAATCAAACATATCATCCAAAAATCCAACCAAGGCAATAAATCCACCACCAACCAATAATCCAAGGACTGCCTTTGACATTGGCACAAAAATCAACACTCCAACCACAAATGCTAAATAAATAACAACTCCTCCATAATAAGGAATAGGCCTACGCTTAAGCCCATACTTACTCGGCCGATCTACCAATCCAAGTTTCGGAAAAACTTTCAGCGCAACCAAGCAACCAATCACTGTAATCAAAAAACTTACTACAGCCATTACCCAATTTTGACTCACAAAATCTAAAATATACATATAAAAATTAAATCACTTTTTTATACTTTATGCCACCCTTGACATTTTCGAGAACGCCAACAAGTTTATCTTTATAATAAGCCATGACTGGCCCGTCTTGTTCAACTTTCTTGCCCAACAATACTTTCCCATCTTTTAATCCCTCAAACTCTTCATCCAAAAGCTCTCTGACTAAAAATCTCCTCCCCATCTCATCAAGAGAAACCTCTCCCTCTTGAGCAAAATCATCTATTCGAGTTCGCCGCAACTCAATAACATATGCCCCACACCCTAGGTTATCTCCCAAGTCATGAATCAGTGACCTAACATACGTTCCACTTCCACATTTCACTAGGAATCGAACTTCCGGCCAATTAAAATCAAGAACACTAAACTCATCCACTTTTATCTTTCGCGCCTTCATCTCAACATCACCACCCTCACGCATAACATCCGCCGCTCGCTTCCCATTAATTTTTAACGCCGAATACTTAGGAGGCACTTGATCAATCTCCCCAGCAAACCTCTGAGAAATTTCATATTCAATTTCATGTTGCGTACATTGAACGCCTGGATTCACTTCAACGATCTCCCCCTCCGCATCATAACTATCACTTACATACCCAAATCTACCTACCACTTCATACTCCTTATCACACCCAATCAAATACTCAAGCAACTTCGTCCCCCGCCCCAGAGCAACAAGCAAAAGCCCAGTCGCTAAAGGATCAAGCGTCCCAGCATGACCAACCTTTTTTTCTCCAGTGTCGCGCCGAACCCTTCTAATCACATCAAAAGAAGTCTCCCCTTTCGCCTTATCCATTAGGAAAAATCCATCCATATCTACAAATTAATTTTCACCTTTCGCTCAAGCAATTCCTCAATAACCTTTCTATCATTCCATTCAATAGTTTTACCTCTAAGTTTCATCACCTCTTCACAACCTTTCCCCGCAACAACCACGGTATCACCCTTACCTGCCATAGTTAACGCAAGTCGTATAGCTTCACGTCGATCTGGAATTTTCCAAAAATCTCGCCCCTCATTTCTCTTTATCCCAGGTGCAATATTTTCAATAATTTCCCATTCATCTTCTTCGTAAGGATCATCATCAGTCAAAACTATATAGTCAGCGTGCTTATCTGCCACCTCTCCCATCCTTGGACGCTTACCTTTATCTCTACCTCCACCTGTCGCACCAAACACCGCAAAAAGCCGCCCAGGCGTTCTCTCTTTGTACATTTCAAGCAACGCTTCTAAAGATTCTGGCGCATGTGCATAATCCACAACCACATCAAACTCTTGCCCGCAATTCACATGTTCAAATCGTCCAGAAACAGAATCGCTCTTCTCAAGGCCATCCCTGATAGTACCAAGTGGCACTTGCAAAGCTGCAGCTACACTCGAAGCAGCCAACGCATTGTAAACATTATAATCCCCCGGCATCTTGAAATTCACAGGCATCTCCCCGTCTGGAAGATGTAGAATAAACCTCGAGCCGCTCAAATCCCCTTCCAGCCCACTCACATGAAGCGTCGCATCATCAAACCCATAACTCATCTTTCTCTCCGCATCAAACTGATTAAAAAAAGTAAAATATTTATCGTCCTGATTTGAAATCAAAGTCTTCGACACTCCAAATTTCGGCTTCCCATTAACAACCTTTTCAAAAAGCCCACCCTTCGCATCCAAGTAATTATTGAAACCTCCATGATACTCAACATGGTCCGGAGTAATATTTGTCACAACACCAATATCCACATTAACTCCAATCAACCGAGACTGAGTAATCGCATGAGAACTCACTTCGAGAACCAAATATTTACAATCTTCTCTCACCATTTCCCTCAAAATTTTCTGCAACTTAAAAGCTCCAAAAGTAGTTTGCTTAGTTGTGTTCACCCATTTTTTCGCTCCAATCTGGAAATTAATAGTTGAAATCATACCAACCTTATGTCCCGCCTCAATCAAAATATTTGTAGTCAGATTTGTGACAGTAGTCTTTCCATTTGTCCCAGTCACACCAATCACAATCATCTTGTCAGCAGGAAACCAATATGCAATAGCCGCCATCGTCGACATCACCTTGTGATAGAAAAGACGAATCGGATGCGTATCAGGAATCAATTTTCGCAAATAATTAAGCATATTAATTTGGTTCGGGCCGATTATACCAATTTTTCACAAATTCGACATCCCCCGCAATCCGTTCCTTCAATTCATCTAAATTATCAAACTTACAAATATCCCGAATTTTTTCAATCAGTTCAACTTCAATCTCAGTGCCCTCATCAATATCCCCCTCAAAATCCAACAAATATACCTCGCAATAATGTTTTTCATCAACCGTCGGTCGCCCCCCAACGTTCACCGCCGCCTGATACTCCTCATCCCCAACAAAAACCCTCCCAACAAACACACCCAAATCATCACCCACATAAACAATATTAACAGTAGGAAAGCCAATCTGCCCTCCAACCCCACTCGAAGATACTGTTTGTCCCTTTAGTCTCTTGGTCATAGTAAATGCAGTATAACATTAACCACTTTACACAAAGAACCTTTTGCACATAAACTAACAACAATGAAAACAACCACATCCCTCATCCTGCTAACCTTCTTTTTTCTACAGAGCTATCTGATACGCTTTTCAATAGGCTTATACCCGACAAACCTACTCGAAATCCTCATAGGAATCTCTGCTTTGGCATTCCTCATTACGATAATTGCAAAAAAACGATTCACAAAAACGCTCAAGACAATCCCAAAACACTGGATCATCACAACGTTAATTCTACTGACAGCGATTTCACTCCTCACGACAGAAATATTCAACTACTTAGACTTCATCCGTCATTCAAAATTCCTATTCTTCGGACTAATATTCGGATTCATCTTCCTTGAAACATTCAAAACATCAGAACAACGCACAAAAGCATTCCGTATAGCTGGGTATGGAGCAATCTCATTCGGAATATTCTCATTAATATACAATTTGTTCGGACACAACGTCGCATACGACCTCCGACTCTTGGGGCCACTCGATGCAGCAGTCTACCTTGCATACTATCTCGCACCATTCTTAATATTTTTCACAATTGAAGCAATAGATAATAGAAAAAAATACGACATTGCTGCAGCAATAATTCTCGGACTTCTTTTAATTGCAACTCGCTCAATGGGGGCAATCGGAGCATCATTCGTAATAATCCTATTCTACCTACTTAGACAATCAAACATCGCAATTTCAAAACACAAATTCACAAAAATAGCCCTAGCATTGGCAACTATAATATTAGTTGTCACAATTTTCTTCACAAAGATTCTCCCAACAATTCAAACAGAATACTCAAGTCTCGACGAACGTGGACAAATCTGGCAAACAACAACTCATCTACTGGCAAATCCAGAACGCTTTATCTGGGGACTCGGATTCGGACAATTCCAATACCATTATGAAAACAATGTCGCAGAAATCCTCGGCCACGAGCCACTCGATTACATTGTCCTTCAACCACACAATATATTTCTCCTATTCATGTCACAGTACGGCCTCCTCGGCCTCCTCGTAATCCTCACAATCTTCCATCGAACACTGTGGAACAACAAAACCGTATTCTCATACATGCTCATCTACTTCCTACTCCACGGCCTCATAGATACACCGATATTCAAAAACGACCTCATAATCCTTTTCATCATTCTCCTAGAAATCTCTCTAGAAAGACCATCACTTAAGACCCGCAGCTAGATCAGCCAATACAGAATATGGATCATCGGCTTTTGTAACTCCAGATGCAAGAAGCACCCCACTCGCCCCCAAGGAAAGTGCGATCTTCACATCCTCTCCATTTTTAATTCCTGCACCGACCAAAACTTTCCCCTCCCCAAGCAATCCAACAGAATCCTCAATGATTTTTGGATCAGCTTTTGAAACAGACACATCCCCACCAATCAAATCCGGTGGCTCAACAGCGATCAAATCAGGATCATAATCCTCCGCAATCTGCTTACCTTTCTCAGGTGTATTCACACAAACAACAGTAAATAACCCAAGCTCCTTACATTTTGCAATTCCATCCTTCAAATGCCCATCACCAACCTGATACTCAGCATGATTCAGCAAAGTCCCATACGCACCCATAGCCTTAACATGCTCAGGCAAAATCTTACCAGTCCCACTGCCATAACTAACAGGATCAATATGTTGAGCAAAAACAGGAATATCAACTGCTTGTATGACTTTCTCAAGATCCAAAGCATTCACAGCCACCGCAATACTTGCCCCAGTCTCCTTCGCAACCCTTTCGTGAATCTTTGCAAGCTCAACAGCCTGCTCACCAACTGCCTGTTCATAGATTTTAAAATTCACAATTATTGTAGGAAGATCCATAATTTTTTGGTTAATTTTTCATATACAAATATAGCATTGAATTTTTTTGATCGCAAAAGCTATAATGCCCTCCTAACTTATAGCCATGAGTGACAAACAAAGCATTTACCTTTTCCACGGCGAAGACAACTATTCCAGCACGCAAAAACTCAACTTTTGGAAGAAAGAATTCATACGTAAATATGGAGAAGCTGCACATATTGAGACTTTTGAGGGAAAAGAGATAAAAGCTACAGAATTCATTACAAATCTTGAAACTCTTCCGTTTCTTGCAGAAAAAAGATTCATCATTGTAAAAAACATATTTGCAGCAACAAAGAACGAAAAGCAAAAGGAAACAATCAAACGAATAGCTGACAGTTTAGATAAAACTCCCGATTTCTGCATACTAATATTTCACGAAATAGGAGCTCCAGACAAAAGACTCTCTCTATATAAAAAAATACAAGCCCTCGGGACAATCGAAGAATTCCCCGAATTAAAACCTGCAGAAATAACAAGCTGGATCGTAAAAAAAGCTGTAGAAATAGGTATAAACATAGATATCTCAACAGCAAACTATCTCGCACAACATTCAGGCCCAGAACTATGGACTATCTCAAACGAACTCGACAAACTATCAGCATTCGCAGGATCCGCAAATATCACAAAGCAAATGATAGATGACCTTTGCGTTCCCTCAATAACAGCATCAGTTTTCAAACTCACAGATTCAATTGCCACTAAAAATGTAAAAGGATCCCTCAGGGTCCTCAAAGCACTTGAAGCAAGCGGCGAAGATCCATTCAAAACATTCTTTATGATAGTTCGCCACTTCCGAATCC
>CAYLOL010000010.1:4168-21641 GCA_964385295.1 uncultured Candidatus Peribacteria bacterium | reverse complement strand
TATACGTGGCATCATCATGAATGCACCAGTCACAAGATCTACTTCTTGAGTTTTCTGGTGATCGAAATCTGCCATCACATATTTCTGATATCTCTTTTTGAATGGCCACTTCCGCAGGGGAGTCCTCTTGATCAACAAATCAAATAACTTAAAATCCCGTCTGCACGACGGTTGCACTTCTCCATTATCATAAACCAACTTTGCCGCCAAAATCCCTATATCATCGCGCCTATTCATATATTGCACACACTTCTTCAAGGTATCCGCCTCCACAGTTATGTCAGCATTCAAAATCAACACATACTCGCCCTTTGCCTTCTCGGCAGCAAGATTATGCCCTGCTCCATAACCCAAATTCTTCCCTGCCTCAATTAACTTCAACGCCCCTTCCTTATCCGCCTTCCGCAAATAATCGATACTGTGATCATGTGAATTGTTATCACAAACAATCACCTCAAAATCGCCTGAGAAGTCACTCTTCTCCAAACTCTCCACACACTGGCGCGGAAAATACTTTTGATTATAATTGACGATTGTTACCGAAAGTTTTGGTTTCATTTTTTCAAATTTTTGCGAATATCTTCCCGCGATTTCGCATCTATCTTACACTTATTGTCACTAACTTTTAATTCCCATTTCCCACGAACAAATTTCCCGTCCTCAATGTCTTTCGCAATCACGATTCCAGCTCCCACAAAACTTCCAGTCCCTATTTTTACGCCAGGCATAAAGCAAGTATTCACACCGACTCGCACATCATTCCCACACACAAGCCCGTATTTATTAACTCCACTCTCGCCAATATTTTTTTCATCAAGTCGCAGATTTCCAGTAATAGTACCCGCACCAAAGCTCACATTGTCACCAATCACACTATCGCCAATATAATTACTATGCGTCCACACATCATCTCCCAGAAAACTCCGCGCAATTTCAGTATTAAATCCGACTACACAATTCTCATTAATATTACTACCACGAACCAGAGCATTAGTCGCAATCACACTGCCATCACCAATATATGCTGGACCATTAATAACTGCTCCATCAAAAACTTTCACATCCTTACCCATAATCACATCTCCATTCACGATTGCACCGTCTGCAATCTGTGCACTCGGATCAATTTTGACTTCAGCCTTACTAAATAGATAATCAAAAACTGGCATCACATGGCAAGGAAACTTTACTGGCTGCCAAAATCCGTCATACTCAATCGCCTGCATTTTCACGCCATCCTTGATCATATTACTAAGCGCGACCTCGTACATATCATCCTTCTTGCTATTCACTTTCTCGAGATATTCAATCAACCTTGCAGTTTCATTGTGCAAATGAACGACCAGATTGATCATGTCACTTGGCTCAGTCCCAGGCTCCGGCTTCTCCACAATCTCCGTGATATATCCATCGGAGTCTACTTTCAAATACCCCCCCGGAAAATACGTCTCAACTTTCTTCCCAAGTATATAACTATCAGAAGGATCACCAGGAGTGAAAGCCTTCTTCATGAGCTCAAACGCCTCAACCTCGACCATATCATTCGCACTCACCACCATCACTGGCCCGCCTGCAATCGCGTCCTTCGCCGCCAAAACCGCTCCACACATGCCCGCATCTAGATCCACCTGCTCCACGACCTCCACATTCATCTTCGACTTATGCGCCAGCCCCTCAATCCGCTCCATATTGTGCGCACCCCCCACAACCACAACATCATGCAGCCCCGCAGCTTCAAGCATGTCCAGCTGATGCTGCAACAATGGTTTACCCAAAAACTTGAGGAAATTCTTGTCCTCAATCGGCTTCATCCTTTTGCTTCGCCCTGCGGCGAGTAGTAGTACTTTCATAGTTGTTCTGGTGAATTACGGGTACAGCTTATACACAAATTCAAAATTGCAAAAGGCGAAAATGGATTCAAAGGTTTACACTTGACATATTTGGCAGAAATATGCTAAATTAGCCCACCTAAATAAAATTCTTAACCAATCATGCCATGACATACAATGGATTAGAACATAGAAAGCTAGACCCTGAAAGGCAACTACCCACAGAATTTCATGGACCAAGAGCTTTAGGTAGATTCATAGGAAAAAAGCCAGGAGAAGATTTTGACGAAACAACAGATGGAAATTTTACAGAAGGGGCTGAGATGAAAAATGTTTTAGCTGGATTTCTTGAGAATAGAGAGGTTCGAGGACCTATTGACTTGGCAAGACTGGCGGAAAAACAATACGAAGAGGCAAAGCAACTAACTCCTTTACAGGAAGGAGATAAAGGATATCCATCAATTGAAGCCGTAAAGCAAGTTTTGGCAAGATTCACTCCTGTACAACTGGAAGCGATAAACGAGATGCAGGATCCTAAATTACAACTTGAGCCTGTAACCTCGGGAGAACGATCTTTAGCGGATTTAAACACAAATAAACCTATGAGGGGACAAAGAGATGCTTATGTATCAGAATGGATTGAAGGAATGTTAGGGAAGGCCGATGAGCATGATAAAGTGTCGGGAAACACTATTGTAGACTGGAGAGTCGGGGTTCAGGAAAACACGAATGCTCCGGAAGTGCTTGATGGTGATGATATAACTAAACCCCTTGGAGAGAGATGTGCTTGGTTTGAAAAAGTTTATGGTCCAAAAGGTGTGACAGGTGTAACTATTAAGGGTTTCGCTAAACTTCAACAAGCCGGACTTGCCAAAAACCCTCCAAGACCTGTTGACGATGTATTTGGAGAGGGCGGTACTGTAACAATCTTAAATGGAGAACCTATTGATAAAGAAAATGGCTTGGTGGCCTGCGGTTATTGGAGTGTTAATGATCCTCGGGTGCACCTCGATGGGCTTCCTACTGCTTTTCGGAACAATAACGCCCGCTTCCGGGTCTCGGTGATGGGAGATGTACTTGATTCTTGATGTTTGAGCTTTATCTTTTTTTAATTTTAATTTTTCTTTTAAAAATCCCGGGCCTATAGCTCGGGATTTTTTTACAATAAAGAAATCTTTGAATTTCAAGAGATTAATGTAAAATTAAATCATGTAGTGAATAGTCACCTGCCTTCTACGGCAAGGCTACTGCAAATTTGTACCTCAAAAACAAGGTAACGAAGTATCAAAGGCATTACTTTGGATGTACAAAAGAGAAAGCATATATACCATCACGTTTGAGCCGAATCTTCCCCGATACATCGGGGTGAAAAATGCAAACCAATGCGGGCGACTGTAATTGCAATTACAGTTGTCAAACGGATAGGTTCGGTCAGAAAATTACGCTTGGTGGCCTGCGGTAATTGGAATGATAATAATCATCAGGTGAACCTCAATGAGAATCATACTGATAATCAGAACAATAACGCCCGCTTCCGCGCCTCGGCGATGGTTTATGTGCTGTGTGTGGATTTAAGCCATCCTCCCAGCATTTTGCCAATTTCCATAATCTTGCTTTGCAATTGAAAAACCCTGGTCTCGTTCACAAGGCCAAATTCGATGTACAAACGCAACTTCATCTTCAGAACTTCCAAAGAAGCGGAGGCTTTGATCAAATAGCTCCCTTTCAACTGTTTTGGGGCGTTCTTGGCCATTACGAGATTTTGAACAAGCTCAATTATTGAATCCTCCGTGCTGACACCAAGCGAAAACCGCCATCTTTTATTGAGTTTGTGGTTTGTGTCCACTATTGTCTTATAGACTTCATAAGTTCTGTTTATTATGGGTAATGAATCCATAGATTTAGGTTTAAAAAATATTTATCGTAGCTGGTTTGCCTACAGAAAAGGCAAGAAGCCATCTCATGATCTTGATCATTTCCAATACAACCTTGATGAAGAATTGCATAATCTTCATCAAGTATTGGATAATAACACGTATGAGCACGGAAATTATAGAAAATTTACAGTTACCGATAATAAAAAAAGGGAAATATCAGTAGCTTCCGTCAGAGACAGGGTGGTCCATCGACTTCTTTATGATTATTTGGTTGAAATTTTTGATAAGACTTTCATTTTTGACGCTTGGTCGTGCAGAAAGGGAAAAGGACTTACCGGTTGCATTAATAGAACCCAGCAATTTATTAAAGGATATTCTGCTGGATTTGTTTGGAGAGCCGACATTCGGAAATTTTTTGATAATGTCGATCATCATATTTTATTTCAAATTTTAAAGCGAAAAATCCGAGACGAGAAAGCACTACTTCTATTGAAAGAAGTTATTGATAGTTTCGGAGTCAAAAAAAAAGGGGGGGGATACCTATAGGCAATCTCACTAGCCAAATTTTTTCAAATATTTATCTAAATGAACTCGATAGGTTTATTAAACACAAAATGAAGCGCAAGGCATACTTACGTTACGGAGACGATTTTGTGATTTTCGGCAAGGATAATGATTCATTGCTGCAAACCAGAATGCAAATAATTAATTTTATTGAGACCGAGTTGAAACTGGATTTACACTCTCGAAATAATTTGGTTGTCGAAACAAAACATGGCCTCAAATTTTTAGGTGTAGTTCTATATCCAAGCGGTCGCAAACTAAGCAAACGCAATCAAATTCGCATAAAAGACAGAGCCAATCTACGCAATTCGGGCAGTTATTGGGGCATAATATCGCAACACGGAACTGCCGAAAAAGTCAAAAACTTCCAGTGGGATTTGCTAAATTTGATCTAGGATTTTTAAGAAACAGTATTCATATTTACAGCAACCCCAACCTCTTTGCGGCTTCGATGTAAACTTTCATATCTTTTCTCAACCCCACTTTTATAATAAGAACGACAACTCTACCTCTATCAACGCGATAAATAACCCTATAAAAATCAGCCCTCAATCGGGAATATCCTTTAAGCTCTTTCCTCAAAGCCTTTCCGAAAACTTCAGGTTCTTTTGATAGTTTCTTTCTGATTGCTTTCGCAATTTTCCTTCTATCAGCTTCAGGGATACTTTTAAAATCATCCTTCAAAACCAGTTTATGGTAAAGAATTTTATGCATTCATAATAATTAAAGACCAAATTTCTTTTCCACTTCCTCCGCACTAACAAAATCTTTTTCGGAACTTTTTTCATCTCTTTCTTTCGCCAGATGGCCCAAAACAAGATCCTCAAAAGTTTCGAGCAATTCCTCCTTCCTCTCATACTCCTCAAAATCAGTCAAAATTGCAAAAGGCTTCCCCCTTTTGATAATGATGATCTTTTTCGTTTTCATCTCTTTGCTGATTCTCGGCATACTACTACGTAACTCAGTAGAACCAACCAAAAGAGTTTCTTCATTAATGTTCAACATAATGACAAATTAACTGTACACTTGAATTGTACGGTTTAAAACATTGGAAGTCAAGAAAAAATCTATTACGTCACTATCTCCTCCAACCTTCCAGTCTCAATAGCCTTCTCCACCTCCATTGCAATCCTCTCTCCATAACTAATCGAGTCACCATAAAGATAAGAAGAGTACGGAGTATATTTCGTTCCTGGCGAACCAGGAATTCGCATACTAACATCAAATATTACAAACTCTTCCTTTCCTTCATCCGCAGCCACAGCCCCTTGCAATGCAAACGGACCGATCATTCCAGGCGCAACTTCCTTCTCCATTGTCTTCACAAATTTCTCGCCAATTGCATATGCCTTCTCCACCAACGATTCCTTCATTGTCACTCCATAATGTCCAGTTTCAATCATCTTTGGCTGAAACCCAGCACTAAGCAATCTCTTTTGAATGTCAGTATTGAGCCTCAAGAATCCATCCAAATCAGTCTGTCTCCTAGAGTCTGTACCAAGTAGTTCGAGCTCTTTTGTTAATGGGGAATAGAAGAAGTTTAGATTGATCTGTGCTCCAAGAACGAACTCTTCGATCACAGCCTTGTCCAAATCATGTTGTATGATTCGCCCATGTTTTAGCATTTTTCCAGCCTGTTTATGAAATCCAGCTTTCGATGTAAAGATAAAAAAAGCTCTTTCATATTTACGTTCAAATTCATTTACTTTGCAAATCAATGGTGAGCCATAACCTTCAAAATGTTTATCCATCGCATCATTGAGTTTCTCCTCACTCATCTTTCTATCTCCTCTCCGTAATATTTTTGGGATTCGAATCCCAGCATGCTCGAGCAAGTGATACTGGTTCAGTGGCTGATCTCGCTCCTCCAGTTTTACGCCCTGCCTCAAGCCAAATATTGGCACTTTAAACTTATCTTCAATGTCTTTGAAATTATCAAAATAAACCCAGAAATATCTATTGTGAATGAAAATCGTATTCATTTTTCGAAGCTGATTCTGCACAGGCGCTTTCACAATATCCGAAAACTTATCAACCATAATCACCTCATCCACACATCCACGCCCATCTTTCCGAGTCTTATAATACTTCTTGAAAGTCTTCTCGCGACCCTTCTGCGCAACGACAACAGTCCGAAATCCATACTTCTTCGCACCATTACAAACGTCCAGCGCACTATGCCCACCGAGCACACCGATCGTGATCTCCTCGGGTTTGTACTTCTTCAGGATAGCTTTAATTTCAGTTTTCTTAATCATAAGTTTATGAGGTTACATGCCAAGCTCGTCAGCGATTTCCGTCATGGCATCTATCGCAATCTGGAAAAACTCAGACTTTTCGAGCCCAGTTTTTTCAATATCAGCGATAAAATTTCTCGGAACTTTCGCCGCGAACGACTTGTCTTTGAATTTTTTATTAATAGATTTTGGTTTTGTACCTTCGATCTTTTTGTCCGGCTTCATCAATGTGTACGCGAATATCAGCCCAGTCACACTTTCTGCAGCAGCTAGCGAGAAATCCCACTTCGATTCGCGGGCAGGAGCGCCAGGAACCAGCCCCTCGCAATGTGCCTGAATAGCATGAAACATTTCTGGCATGTCATATCCTTCCTCCTTCAAAATCTCAATAGTTCGGTGACTATGTTGATCTATATCATCTCCGATCACTTCCCAATCCAAATCATGCAGCAACCCACTTATTCCCCACATCTCTTCATCCTCACCAAATTTCCTCGCCAAAGCTCTCATGATAACTTCGCTTTCCCGCGAGTGGTGAAGGTTGTACTCATCCTTCATATGTTTATGAAGAAGTTCATTAGCCTCATCTATAGTTATAGAGTCTTTCATATTTTCTTCAGTTAAAATTACCCTAGAATCTTTTCGATATCATCTGCTTCGATTGCCATTTTAATATCTCTTGCCACCCTACGTCCAGTGCTCATTGGCTCATCGTATCGAAGCCATGTATAAGGCGAACCATGTGTGTAAGGATTTGTGCCGGCAACTATTCTTGCCGATATCTCAAAGATGTAGTAATTAAGCTCAGGATCGATAATCCCTTCTAAACAAAAAGGCCCATATAGGCCTCCATCTACTAATTTTTGTGATGATTTCACCACGTCCTCACCCAGCTTGAAAATCATAGGAAGAATTGATTCACGCAATACAATCGGAACATTTCCAGTAATTGTATAAGTAGTTTGAATCCCAACCTTTACCTGATCTATAGCTGCAATCCTACCAATCGAATCCGCATTTGACTCATATCTTTTATCGAAACTCATAACTTCAAGTTCACCAGTCAATCGACTATAAAAATAATGAGAGTACACTGGTACTCCCACAATATATTCCTGAATAGCATATTTATCGTGCCCCTTCATATTTTTATATTGCTCATACCTCTCGTAGAATTCCGCAGTAGTATTTGCCAAAAAATAACCTTTTCCACCAAACGCTCCATGAAATTTTATAATGACTGGTCGATCGATATCTTCAGGTGTTGCAAAAACTTTCGGTACCCTCACGCCAGCATCTAGTAGCCATTCTCTTTCTTTTGTTCTGTCAGATTCCCATTCTAGAATCCCTTTCGTTCCATAATGCATCGCCTTTATGTCCTGCGCCTTTTCTGCACCTATATAAGCAATAAGCGATCCGTGTGGGATTAGGATCGCGTTCGCATCTATCAATTTTTGTTCAATCTTAAAGTAATCGCTGAATTTATCTATTTCAATAATCTCATCTGCCACACCATAACTTTCATATGGCTGAGTTCGCCCTTTTTCGCAAATACAAATAGTCTGGAATCCTTCATCTTTTGCACCTTTGAGTATTTGCAAAGCCGTGTGGCTACCCAGAGTTGCTATTTTGTAGTCTTTTATATTGGTCATATCAGTATAATTTAGAACTTTTGACAATTGTAGCTGTTATGGCTACACCTTGTCTACCAAAAATATGAGAAGGCTGAGTAAAATTAAATAAACAGCAAATACACGAAGAGAGTATTTCTTTAAAAATTTCATTAAAATGCTGACACTAATTAGGCCCAAAATAAAAGAACTTCCAAACCCAATCAAAGTGGGGATAAGGTCAACCGTAGCTTCTCCACTTTCCTTTACGGCAGTCAATAAGCCAGCTCCAGCAATTGCCGGAATTCCCAACAAAAACGAAAATCTTGCCGCTTCTTCACGCTTTATCCCTTGAAATAACCCTGCCACAATCGTAGAGCCCGATCTGGAAACTCCAGGAATCAGCGCAACTGCCTGAAAGCACCCAATAAACAGCGCTTTCCACCACGTCATCCCTTCCAAAGAACCCCTCTTTCCACGCTTCCCATACACTTGCTCACCCGTAATAAACATCAGTCCAACAACAAACATTGCTCCAGCGACATAATTCACATTACGAAAAATCCCGTCAATCCAGTCCTCGCCAAAGATTCCAAATAATGCTGCTGGTACAGTTCCAATCAAAATATACAAAAGCAATCTTCCATATACATTATTCTTCCCAATATTCTTTAGCATTCCCCAAATATCTTTCCAAAAATAAACCAAAATCGCCAACAATGTTCCAACATGAACAAAAACATCAAAACTCTTCAATTCTTCAATCTCGAGACCCAAAAGCTCTTCCCCAAGCACTAAATGTCCACTTGAAGATATAGGCAAAAACTCTGTAATTCCCTGCAATCCACCCAAAATTAGTGCGTCAAACCACTCCATATATATCAGTTTAGATTTCCGCAAAATTCTACCACAAATCCACCCATCCTCTACTTGTGAAAAACATCAAAATAAGGTATAATAATAGCGAAAACAAAAACAAATAACCAATTCAAAAATGAGTGAAGAATTACCAATGGTAAACACTCCTACTCCACAGGAGCCAAAATTGCCAAAGTCAAAAATCAAGTGGGGAATTTTTGCTGTCGCAGTACTAGTCCTAGCACTTGGCGCAGGTGCATACTTTGTTACAAGTACCCAGCTATTCAAGGGATTGATAAGTCAGCCATCAGCATATTGTTCGGAGCCTGGAATTGATGGGGAATACATAGTTTGCAATAGTGTAAACGGCGTTGATGACAGGGTGATAACCGAAGGGGAAACTTTTGAGTTTACATCAGTAAATTCATACCCATTTAATATAGTAAAACCCAAGCCAGAAACAGAAATCGTAATAGATGCAGGAGGGCTTACGGAAAATATCAAACCGGCAGACACTAGTATTGTGATTAATGAAAATAAAATACAAATTGATCCACTTGAAGCATGGGTTGTGGATGGATCAATTGTGGATGGGGTTTTCGTAGATATGGGTGGCGATATGACGGAGGAAATGAAATTTGAAATTGAAAACGGGGCATTCACACAAGCAGAATTTGGAGCATTGGTTGAAGCGGCATATGAAGGAGGGTATTCGCCTGATGACTTTGTTCAAATATTACAACAGGTAAATGGTCAAGTTGGGGTAGAGGGAGTAATGGCAGGGATGAAGCAAGGGCTTGCGGTAGATGACTTTGCCCAAATGAATCAAATGGACCAGCAGGGAGGTCAAAATTTTGAAAATGACTTCAACCTATTTGGAGCAAGTATAGCAAGCACGCCCGTGACCTTGAAACAATATGGATCAATGCAAGTTAGGTGTGGGGAAGCCAGTGATGGTAATTTGGTAATTCCAGGGACAAAAAATGAAGCATGTGATTGGGAATGGTATGGAGTACCGGCAAATACCGAAGTAGAATTCACGCCAAATTCAGCAGAAGGAAAATTCGAAATTAAGTACATAGCTGCAGAAGGACAGGCATATACGGAAACATTCACATTCAAAGAAGCAGCATCACCTCCAGCAAAAATTAAGATTAGCCTGGAGTTTTGGCCAGATAACCCAAACTTAATATATGAAGATAGCTTGGCAGGTGATAACAAAACACGATTGAAAGTGTCTATGGAAGATGGGGCAGTTGCACCAGTATTATTAGTAATACCGTTGAAATACGCCGGATTTGGTTCTGATAAAGCTAAAAATAACGATTACAATACGGTCCCAAATGGTGGGAATGCGGTATTCCTGCCTGGGAACAATTTCACATGGGTAGATATCAATGCAGTCAATGACACCTCGGTTGAGGACAATGAAATGTTGCAAGTTACGTTGGGGAACATGCCGCTAAGCTACACGAAAGATAGTAGTAAGAAACAAGTTGAAATTACAATTATAAGTGATGATGTTGAGAATACTACATGCCACACCTTTGAAGACTATTCAATCGCATTAGATGACCTGGCAAAGACAGGATCTAAAACTGAAATAAATAAATTGGCAAAGGAAGATAAGGCACAGGAGGGGAAATGTACAAAATTTAAAGAAAAGCCACCACATAAGCTTAAGCCAAATAAAAAAGGGAAAATAGTGGAGGATAAAGACCAAGTAACAGATTGGCATTTACCATCTTTGTTATTTTCACCATCTTCACCTAGCACAACAGGAAAATTCAACGAAAAAACAGGTGAGTACACGACATATGCCGAAGAAGGCACAGAGTATATATTAGTTGAAACTAACGGAGGAAAATCATCGGCTCAAGGATGGTTTGCTTCGGTGATTGCGGCAGCAACAGGAGGAGAAGAAATGTCGCCTTCGCAAGAAAGCATCACCCTGCATACGATTGAGGTTGCGTGTCTTGCTAGCGAGACTTTTGATCCAAAGACGGAGACATGTGTATTAAATGTCAACCCAGTCCCATGCCCAACATTTGATGATTATGCAAAACTTCTAAAAGATCCGTCTGCTGCAGAATTTGAAAAAAATCTAGAGTTACTGAAGGGAATGTCAGCAAATTGTGAATTTGAATTTGAGGGAATTGATTTCGAAACGAATGAAACAAAAGTTATCATTGGAACGGCTGAAAATGTTCTTGACTCAGAGCCGACAAATCCACTCTTTAATGAAAGTAGCTATACCGCAGGGAGCACTCCTGGAACCGAATATTTGATTGTGGAGTTAGGGCCAACTTTACAGACACCAACAAAGGAAGCAATGTTGAGGTTGTATGAAATGACCGTAACAGAGCCAGCGCAACCAGGAGATATTGAGGTTAGTCTAGATATAAACAAAACTGCCATATATGAAGGAGGAACAGGGAGTATGGATGAAGCAGAAATCACAGCTTCTCTAGAGGCAGGCGAAGTAGCACCAGCGGGTGGAGTGACAATTCCTATTGTATTTGGTGGAGTAGGGGATAACGCCGAAAGTGGTGATTATTCACGAGATCCAAGTACAAATAGCATAGTAATTGCTGCGGGGGACAACGAAGCTTATAAAACAATTGAAGCAGAATCAGATTCAGATACAGATCACGAAACTCTGAAAGTTGAGCTTGGTACTTTGCCAACTGGATATACTCAAAATGCAAGTAAGTATAAAGTCTCTATTACCATTATTGACGACGACAGTGATATTGACGACGATGATGATAATGACGACGACGATTGTCCTGAAGGATATTATTTAAATAGCAATGGCAATTGTGTTCTCGATCGCGGAATTGATGTAGATCAGCAAACAGGGCTTGTATCTGTTGATGACATTCTTGACCTTGATGAATTTTCTTGTCTCAAAGAGGTTCGTCCAGTTGAGTTTGAAGACACTTCGAAACATGCAGTTATAGTGCTTGCATCACTTGCCCAAGAGAATAAACCAGTGACAATAGGATATTCTGAGGTTGATGGAAGATATTACTTGAAGAGCAAAAGGATAACTCGAGAGGAAGTTATAAAAATGCTAGTCATATCAAGTTGTGAAGATTTTGGATATGCACCGAACGTATTTAAAGATGTGAATATCAGTGATCCAAAAGATTGGGCTGCTCCATTCATAAATACAGCATACAAGAATGGGTTGGTTGTAGGATATAGTAATGGAACATTCAAGCCAGATAGCAATGTCACAAGGATGGAAGCAATAAAGATACTTTACAAAATTGCTGATCTTACAGCTCCAAATGCAAGCGGAAGTAATCCATTCGATGATCTAGAAGATGATCATTGGGGTTATGATCTTGCGTTAGACGCATATGAACTTGGAATTATAGGAGGTCAACACAGAGGAAGCAAATTATATCTTTATCCTGATGAAGAAATCACTCGTTATGACATGGCGATTATCATCCACAATTTCTACGCAGTAAAAGTAGAAGAAGGTAATTAATCTCACATTTAAAAACCAAAAGGGCCGGCCTAGCGTCGGTCCTTTTTTAATGTCTAAAGTACCTTCGACCACTGAGGACCATACTTACGCCAAGCTCGTCTGCCTTCGCAATAACCTCCTCATCCCGTATAGACCCTCCAGGCTGTATAAACGCTATCACGCCGAGCTTCGCAGCCTCCTCAAGAGCGTCTGGGAACGGGAAGAAAGCATCAGATGACATCACAGAACCTTTGATTCGATCTTGCCCTTTTATACCAGCTATATGCACACTATCAATCCTCGACATTTGCCCAGCACCAATCCCTGTAGTTACGGTACCTTTCGACATCACAACAGAATTTGATAGAACATGCTTGCACACCTTAGTTGCAAATAGCATCGATTTGATCTCTTCGTCAGTTGGTTTTTTCTTTGTGACACATTTAAGATCTTCAGGCTTCAAGTCATACATATCTTTAGTTTGAATCAAAATTCCTCCAGCCACTTTTTTGATGTCAGTCTTAAGCATATCTAGTTTCAATTCTCCAACTTCGAGAATTCGTAAATTTTTTCTTGTCTGAAGTCGCGCCAAAGCTTTCTTCTCATAAGTCGGAGCAATAATCATTTCTACAAATATTTTTGATTTTGTAATGTAATCAAGGATCGCTTCATTAACTTCACGATTCACAGCAATGACAGAGCCAAACGCTGATAGGGGATCAACTTTATGTGCCAACTCAAACGCCTCTTCGATAGTTTTAGCCGAAGCAACTCCACATGGATTATTATGCTTGATAAAGGCAACAGTTGGATCTTTGAACTCCTTTACGAGTTCGAGCGCACTATTCCCATCCACTAAATTATTGAATGATAATTGTTTTCCATGCAGAACTTTTGCATTGGTGATATTTGAATCACGATTGTGTGGGCTGCGGAAAAAAGCCGCTTTCTGACTAGGATTTTCACCATACCTTAGGCTACAAACTTTTTCGTAATGAAGATTCATTTTTTCAGGCTCACCGAGTTGGTCTCTCAAATACGCTTCAATATTTTCATCATAATCGCTTGTCATTTCAAAAGCCTTTCGTGCCAATTTTTTTCTCTGTTCTAGGGTTAGTCCACCATTTTCAACTACCTCTTTTACGATCATGTCATAGTTTTTAGGATCAACGACAACTGTAACGTCCTTGAAATTTTTTGCTGCACTTCGGATCATGCTCGGCCCACCGATATCAATATTTTCAATAGCTTCCTCTTCAGTGCAATCTTCTTTCTCAACAGTTTCTATAAACGGATAAAGATTTACAACAACCAAGTCAATCATCTCAACACCATTATCTGCTGCCTCCTTCATGTGCTTTTCATTCCCACGCAAAGCCAAAAGTCCACCATGCACTTTTGGGTGCAAAGTCTTAACACGACCACCCATCATCTCGGGGAATCCAGTAAATTCCGAAACGTCTCTTACCTCAATCCCAGCCTCTCGGAGCTTTTTTGCAGTCCCTCCAGTCGACAAAATCTCAACTCCAGCCTTTTGCAATTTCTCTCCAAGTTCAACAACGCCTGTCTTATCTGACACGCTTATTAATGCACGTTTGATAGCCATTACTATTGTTCTTAGAAATTAAAAATTGCCCTAGAAACCGCAAGCATTCTAATTGTCTAATGGCCAAAGTCAAGATTGATTTTTACTTCACCGGATCGTAACCGCCTTTCCCACACGGGTTGCACCTAAGTACCCTCCATGTGGTTTTTACACTCCCATACAAGGCCCCATATTTCCGAAGCGCCTCAACCCCATAATCCGAGCAAGTAGGCGTAAACCTACAATATCCATGTGGATACATTTTTTTCAGTGGTCCATGATCAGGCGAAAGAGTTTTTTGATACGCTCGAATTAACAAGATAAGCAAATTCCTTGGAATATGCCACACCCACAGAAAAATCGTCATTAAAATCATACTAGTAGTAATTACCACAAAATTGCTTCACCCCATTTTGTATACATTCCCAGTGCAAGTGAATCCCTGTAGCACCATATACTCGGCCCGTATTTCCCATCACTCCGATCACATCTCCTTGTGCCAATGACTGCCCAACAGCAACATTTACACTGTCCATATGCGCATAAAGAGTACTCATTCCATTGCCATGATCAATGACTACATGATTACCATATCCACCTCCCCAAGTTCCAGTTGAAGCCTTCGTAACAGTACCGCCAGCAGCAGCCCAAACGGGAGGTTTGCTACGATCAGCAATATCAATAGCATAGTGACCAGCATGATATCCCTGAGTGATAATTCCACGAGTTGGGTAGATAAAAATCTTCCCAACCGCAGGGGCAGCATTTGAACTCGCATAATTCCCAGTTGTCCTACTAGAAGTAGAAGCGCTAGTATTTGCTCCGGCAATACTGACAGGCATTATTGGCTCTGCTCCAGGCAAAAACAGCTTTTGTCCTTTGCTAATTACGTCACTTTCGAGCGCATTTTGAGCGACAATAGCATCCACAGTTACGTCATATTTTGCAGCAATTTTTTCTAATGAATCACCAGAAGCTGCCTTGTAGCTAAGCCCATCGACTGGCGGAACCAAAAGTTTCTGCCCAATCCTTAAACTATTTGCATTGTATAAATTGTTCTCCCACATAATTGTTTCTACATGAACACTGTATCTCTCAGCAATCACAGAAAGAGACTCCCCAGTTTCTACTGTATGAACTGCATAGTCGGTCATTCCTATTCTATTCGATTGGTTAGTTTGAGGATTAATTTTGACAAGATAACCATCGTCATCTGACACAAGGATATCTCCAGGCAACGCATATGCGTCAATATAATCGCTAGAATAAGCCATGTATGTAGACCCGTGAATGTTCACTGGGGTGAGAGCCGTCATAAGCATTATGATAATGGCAACGGCAGTAATTTGAGTAAGCAATCTACGCTGGGGTGAGATTGGCATAATCTCTAAAACTCCTTCTTTTATTGCGAGCAATACTTCTGAAACTTTTTTGTATAGAGGGGTTTTTGTGAGGGCAACAAGTGGTTTGCAGCACCATTTAAAGAGATCAAAAAGATGGATCCTAAAAAGATTTCCTTTGGAGAAAATTTTTAAATGCCGAGTTCGGCGTGCAAAAGTATTAACTTTTAGCGGTGTATCACCACCCTGCTCTGTAACTGTTTCAGAATTCATATACCCATAAATTATGCCCTTAATATCGATGTGCCTTCAAGATCGTACCCTTGACACGCGACAAGAAATATCTCACAAAACACTAAGGCTGTCAATAGGAGCAAGGATTTTGACGCAGCGGTAAGCCATCTGTATTTTTGGTAAAAACAAGGCGGAATAGATGTAGTACAAATAACTACTTGACCAAATTGTGCTCCCATTGCATTTTCCTATTGCAAAAAAATAGCCCTTTTGTTAAAGTCCCCCTGCTAAAAAATTTCTGCTCTTATGTCTATACGTGAGGGCTAAGGGATCGCAATTATTAGATCTTAATCCAAAGGAATAATGGAAACTGAAGACAATACAATTCTTTCAAAGTACGAAATCATGCTTCTTATTCGCCCAAATCTCGGCGATAAAGAGCTTCAAAAAGTGGTCGACGAGGTCAAAAATACCATCACTTCAAGTGGTGGCGAGGTTTATCATGAAGACGATTGGGGAATACGGGACCTTGCATACCGGATCAAAAAGGAAGATCAGGGGCATTATATGGTAATGAATTTCACCCTAGATCCCGAGAAACTCTCAAAGCTTTCAAAACCGCTTAATATTGAGCAAAACGTGCTTAGATTTCTGGTTTCAAAGACAAGCAAAAAACATGAAATTAAGACATTCGAAGAGTATGAGAAGGCGCATGAAATAGAAAAGGCAGAGGCAGAGAGGGTAAAAGCAGAAAAAGCTAAAAAGAAAGAAACTAAAACTCCTACTCCAACTCCAAAAAAAGCTGCTCCAAAAAAGGAAGAGCCAAAAAAGGAGGAACCAAAGGTTGAGAAGAAGCCAAAAGTAGAAGAAAAACCAGTGGAAGAACCAGCGGAAGAGGCGAAAGAAGAACCAAAAGAAGAGCCAAAAATTGAAGAAAAGGTTGAAGAAAAAGAAGAGCCAAAAGTAGAAGAAAAACCAGAAGAAGAAAAATCATCAAAATCAAGTTTGGATGAAATGGATGCAAAGCTAAAAAGCATCATCGACGATCCAGATATTAGATTATAAATTAAACTCTAAAAATTATGAGATCAGTAAACAAAGTAGTTTTGATCGGAAATCTAACAAGAGATCCAGCATTAAAACAAACTCAAAACGGACAGGCAGTAGTTACATTTGGAATCGCAACAAATCGTGAATGGATGACTGCAGGAAGCGAAAAAAAGCAATCCACAGAGTTTCACGAAATAGTAGCATGGGCAAAACTTGCAGAGATCTGTGACAAATTCTTAAAAAAAGGAAAGCTAGTTTATTTAGAAGGTTATCTGAAAACTCGAAGCTGGGAAGACGAGAGTGGAGAAAAGAGATACCGAACAGAGGTTGTATTGAAAGATATGGTGATCCTAGAGAAAAAAGGCCAAGGTGTTGAAGACTCAGACGCACTTTTGAGCGCAACCGCTGACGACGAAGACATGGCAGTCGCCGAAGAAGAAGGAGACAACGTATTTTAATCGCTAACTTAATTTAAATATGCCTACATACAAAGGAAGAAGATGCAAATTCTGCACACTAAAAATGGATGAAATTGACTACAAAAACGTTCATTTACTCGAAAAATCTCTATCTCAGTACTACAAAATAGTACCTCGATACTACAGTGGAGTATGCATCAAGCACCAAAAAAAGCTCTCTAGCGCAGTAAAAAACGCAAGAATCATGGCTTTGATTCCATATACCCGCTAGTAGCTGCACATATTTCAACTTTTACCCCTTCCAAAAAGGGGTTTTTTATGTTAGAATATAGAGATATTAAAAAGTAGAAATGCAGACTCCTACAGGTAAATTACCGGATGCCGCAGAA
>CAYLOL010000010.1:0-4158 GCA_964385295.1 uncultured Candidatus Peribacteria bacterium | reverse complement strand
TAAAACGCTATAACAAAAATGTTGAAAGAGCATTTAATGCTGCGGCATACAAGGATAGGACTCCATTGGAGAAATTTCAGCAAGCAAGTGCAAGACAAGCTGTGACACAAATTCTAACAAAGATTGATCCAAGCGACCAAGAAGCCTTATTTGAAAGGTCGCAAGCACTTACGCATTATTGTAAGGCAGTGTCTGGAGATAACGGAATAATTGACCGAGAGGATGCGAGTGAAATTTTGCGAAATGCAGACACAAAATTTGCTTTCCTAAGTAGACCAGAAGAAAGCGACATGCGTGAAGCCTTTTTCTGGGCTGTCAATGCTGTCCCTCCCGAATTAGCAGACTCAACAACAGAATCACAGCGCAATGAAAAAAGTTTAAACACGGTGGCAAAAGCGCTAACTCAGGGAGGCGAAAGGAAAATATTTGCAATAACAATTCTTCCAATCCTCAATTCTGGACAAAAGGGAGAAATCGTAAAACGAATGATGGCAATAAATAAAGGTAGTATAAGGGTCATAGAAGAACTAAATAGACAAGGACTGCTATCGGCGACAGATATTCAAAGAGGAACGAAGCTCTCAAAAGCACAGTACAAAAAATATGGGAAAAGATATGCGAATTTTTACAATCAGCGAGAAACTGCTACAGCAGTTATGAAGCAAAATGGCACATACGGTTCACAAAACGCTGCAGCAAAATACCTCACACTAGGGAATGCAGGAATGGGTGCAGCTTATTTGATTGGAGGTTTGATGATCGTCATGAATGGTCTGTCGAGTATTGATTCAAACAGTTATATATTTGGTACAATGTCAAAATTCGCTAGAAATCCACACGCATGGGGAGGTGTTGGAGTATTGCTTGCGGCAAACCAAGTGCGTGGACCAAAAAAGGTTGAAGAAACACTTGCTGGATCAGAGACTCGTTCCCAAAATGCGCATCAATTAGCACTAAAAGAATTTGATGCAGAGATATTAAATGGTTGTCCAACGCTAGCTACTTATTGCCAACTTCCAGGCGGTGGAGGTGATCCTTCAGCACTTGCAGCACTTTCAGACTTTATGGAACATTGCCAAGTTGAAGATCCAAAAGGAACCCAAATTAAAATGAAAGGAGACATGTTTACTCCAGAAAAATTCAAAGAATTTCTTGCAAAAAAAGCAAAAGAAAATCCAACAGAACAAAAATACGCTCACGCATTAGCAAAGTTTAAAGGACTTGGCCCAAAGCAAGGAGTTACAAAAGAAACATTCCAAAACCTTGGGGAATCAATAGTGAAACTAAAAATATATGGTTCAGGACTCGATGCGAGCACAAACTACAATAAAACAATAAAAGAATTAGAAGGGATCGCCTAACACGCAAAATATATGTTCAAGACAGTACTAAAAAAATTGGCAAAGAGAACGGTGCTTCTAGCAGGAATGGCATTCTTGTGTGTAGCGATTATAGCCCCAGAAGTATTTACAGCGTTTGCGGTATCCCCAGCCACCACACCAGCAGAAACAGATTTTGCGAACGGAATAGAAGCGGTGCAGGGAGTGCTCAATGTAGTGTTATGGCCGATTCTAATGATTATAGGGGCATTGCTCGACAATACATTGCTATTCGGGTCAGGAATGGAAGAAAGAATCCGAGAAATATGGATACCAATAAGAAACTTGGTAAACATATTCTTTGTTCTTGTTCTGGTCGGAGTAGCACTTTACAACGTGCTTGGGCTTGGCGAAAAAGATGGACAAGCATCGCTAAAAGCGTTGTTACCGAAAATAGTTGTTGGATTGATCTTGGTTAATTTTTCATTCTTTGCAATGAAAGTTGTTCTAGATGCTACAAATTTATTGACTACAGCAATATTTGCTATTCCGGCTGAAATAACAGGGGAAGTGCAGATAAACGACAAAGAAGAAAAGTCATTATGTGACAAGGATTTCTCAACGTATGAAACTCTTTGTACAGGAGGGAAACTTAATGAGCAAGGAAAACAGTTCTTAAATAAATGGGGTAGTCACAATGCTGCCATGCTTCTTGCAATCAAAACAGGAAAGGTAATCTTCTACAAAGACGTGGATGTGAAGATGGAAAATTGGGAACAACTCTCAATAAGCGTAATAGTATCAATGATAATGTATCTTCTTTTTGGAGTGGCGTTTTTGGCCTTACTTGCAATTCTGGCCATTAGGATAGTTGTGCTTTGGGTAGTGATAGTATTATCGCCAATCTTAATATTGGCAATGGCCTCCCCAGAGTTGAGCCAGAAAATACCACCATTAAAAGATTTAATAGACAAATTTATAGCCATTTTAATGGCACCGATAACTATCGCTTTGACGTTAAGCGTTGGGTGGATAATGCTATCCGCATTTCAGGGATATCAAAGCCTTGAGGGGTCATCGCTAACAATTGGAAAATTTGCTGGAGAAAATATGGCAAGTGGAATCCCAGTTGCAGGACTAAGCACAATCCAAAGTCTTATCGTGGCAATAGGAACAATAGCTGTAATCTGGGCTGGAGTATTTGGAGCTGCAAAAGGAACATATGCAGAAGCTGCAGTTGCAGTTTTGGGTGAAGCAGTTAAAGGTGCAGCAAAATGGGCAGCTTGGACTCCAATCAAACATTTACCTATCGCTCCAGGCATGAATATTGGGGACTTCATGGGTAAAATAAAAACTTTTACAGGAACAACCGCAGCAGCAGCAGCGGCAAAAACTGCGAGCGATAAATTGAAGAGAGACGATCCGTTGTTGAGCGATAGTGAAATAATGGCAGCTCTAAAAGATCCGAATCATGAGATATTTAAACACGAGAAATATGAAAAAATGTTTAGGAATAGTGAAATGGGAAACACGCAAACATACAGGGGCGCAAGAGGTAAAGCAATTGCAACAGCAATGAACACCAAAAGGGGTACAGGTAAAGTTGCTATGCAAACGGCCGCTGCAAAAGCTGCAGGCTTAAGCACTCAAACACAACCACTACTACCGAAGAAAGCCGCAGAACTTAAATCACCAACCCAAGGACAAGTACAGGCAGACAATGAAGAAGAAGCTGAAGGAACTGATGCGAGCAAACTGACAGGTCAAAAAGCGGTAGCGCATTATGCTGAAGAAAGTAATGGTGATAATGGAACAGATGCGTTCAGGGGAGACGTTACAACTCTTACCAACAAGCCAGATAAGACCGCTGCTCAAGCAATATTGACTAAACTAAGAGCTGATATGGGAGATGAGAGAGCTGGAGCATTAGGATTGCCAGACATGAGAACAGGCCTAAGAGAAGGACTTGGTAGTGATGCAGAAAATGTGTATGGGAATATGGTAGAAAGTTTCAGGGAAAATGGAGATAGTAATAATACGGCTGCTGAGAATAGAATGCTAAAATTAATAAAAGGCGAATAAAATGCATAATAGATACCCAAAAAATAATCAAACCTTCACATTCAAGCCTACACGCTTGGTATTTGAATATACTTGGGGTAGCAATGCAGCAGAAGATCTTACTAAAATTAATGAAGAAGGATTAGAAAAGCCAAAGACTAAACTCAAATCGGTAAAGCAAGAAGCGACAGCCAAGAAGGAGGAGGAAGAAAAGGTAGACATATCATTGGCGAGGAAAAAACTAAATGGTGATGACGTAGAAGCCAACTCTAAAAATGATTTCGCATCAAAGCTTACTGATAAAAATCAAACAGAGCTATATAGACTATTTGAGAAGAATAATACTTTCGACAACTTGGATCACAAGAATAGTCCAGACCGTGTTGTTCTTGATATGCTGCGAGAGGGGAAATTTGACCTAAGCGATGGAGGGAAATTTGTAAGAAGGCTGGTCAAGGTAGTTACAGATGGGAATAAAGGTGCAAATTCTGCTGGCTATGAATATGCAGAGGATCACTTGAGGAAAAATAGGAATGAAAGATTTTCAACAGGAATGCAGGAAGATTTCCTTGGGGAGTTAAATGCTCGTTCAGTTATATCAATAGCGAAAGAATCAGATGCAGATGCTCGGAATGAATTTACGGAGTTCAATAGTAGACTTAGTGACATCACTGGAAAAGTAGAAGAAGTTGAGGCAGGAAAATCAAACTGGGAAGAAAGTCCAGTCCCTGAAAAATTTAATACGCAATTATCAATAGTAAGAAAAGAATCTCTAGAT
>CAYLOL010000009.1:0-23569 GCA_964385295.1 uncultured Candidatus Peribacteria bacterium | reverse complement strand
AAGGTGGAGCTGGAGCAACAGCTTCTGCTGTTTCAGGTGCACTCGAAGGTGCATTCGGATCTGTTGTTGTACCCATACTTTTTATTTTTATTTTTCATACAATTATACCTCAAAACGAGCTATTTTTCAACCGTGAAAGACATATCTAGAGATTTTGCATCGGTAGTCAGGCAGCCCATGGAAATAATATCAACGCCTGTTTTTGCATAGGCGGAAACATTGCCCAGATTTATACCTCCAGAAGCTTCAAATAACAGGGTTTCATAATGACCGCGCTCCTTGATTTGAGTAAGCGCATCGGTGATTTCAGCGGGCTTCATATTATCAAACATAATAACTCGAACAGCGTCGATCGTACTATCAGACAGCTTTGCGCTTAACGCCACGGCATCTCCAATATTATCAATCTCAATCTCAACAAACCGACAATCAGTAGTAGCTCGTTCAATTTGCTTGACTATCTGCCCAAAATCACCATCCAAAAGTGCCAAGTGATTGTCTTTTACAAGAATTGCATCATTCAGATTTAGTCGATGAGTACCGCCACCACCAAGCATGACAGCACGCTTATCCAAGAGTCCCCAGAGAGTTTTTCGGGTAGGAGTGATGAGAACCTCATCTCCGACGGTATCAACAATCGTACGCGTAGTAGTAGCGACTCCACTCATCCTCATTAATAAGTTCAAAACAACACGTTCCACGGCGAGCAAATCCCATACATACCCAGAAATCTCAGCAATTTTATCGCCTTTGTGAATGATTTCTCCATCAGCCTTGAAAAATTTCACAGCAAAATTTCCATGCACACCCGGCTTGAATTTTTTACTGGAAGAAACTAGGAAATATTGGATCTCCTCAGCGCCGGCCAGAATTCCATCCTCACCAGCGGTGATTATTCCACGAGCGCTATCTTTTGGCCCAAAAAGAGCCTGAGTAGTAATATCTCCGAGCTCATTCATATCCTTTTCAAGCTCCAAAAATGTATACCGAAATACCCAATGTTTATAATTTTGGTCTCCGACAGTAAGGAAATTCTTTGCTTTGTGACTGAGTTCTCGTAAAGATTTTCTATCCATATTATTTGGTTAATTCAAACATACGGTCGAATGCTTTTCCAGCTTTGCGGGCAACCTTGGGATCAACAAACACTCTTGGTTTTTCTTCTTCGAGTGCACGAACCACAGATTCCAATGTTGTTTTTTTCATATCATGGCAGATATTGCAGATACCATGGAATTTTTTATTAGGGAATGACATTTGTAGTCGTTCGGTCATTCCACATTCTGTAACTACGAAAAAATCACTAGCATCATCGTTCTCAGCAACTTTAAGCATTCCAGTAGTACTTGTAATATAATCCGCCTCATCTAAAACATCTCCACGGCATTCAGGGTGAGCGATGACTTTTGCTCCAGGGTAAGTTTTGCGAACTTCCTTAACAGACTCAGCAGTAAGATTGTCGTGAATAGGACAATAGCCTTCCCATGGAATTAGCTCTTTTTCGGGAAGCTTGCTAGCAACGTAATTAGACAAGTTTTTATCAGGAACAAAAATAATTTTCTTCTCTGGCAATGCCCGGACAACATCTACAGCATTTGCAGAAGTACAACAAACATCACACATAGCTTTTACTTCAGCGGTAGTATTAACGTAACAAACAGTTGCAGCATCTGGATGCTTTTTCTGTAATTCCTTGAGTCCTTTCGCGTCTACCATGTCAGCCATTGCACAGCCAGCATTAGCAAATGGGACAACCACTTTCTTGTCTGGATTTAGAATGGCGGCACTCTCAGCCATGAAATGCACGCCACAAAAAACAATTAGATCGGCATCGGTGGACGCAGCTTTTTTGCAAAGGTCTAAAGAGTCGCCAATGTAATCAGCAATTTCGTAGATCTCTGAACGTTGGTAATTATGCACCAAGATAACAGCATTTTTTTCGCGTTTCAAAATGCGAATTCTCTCAATAAGCTTGGTTTGATATTCGGTAAAATTCATACAAGGCAATTCTACATCACCCCATGGACAAATCGCAACCAGAGAGTCTTTAAACGGTCGACAGAAATTTTTGCTAAGGTTACTAGAAGATTCTTAAGCTCACGAATTTTTTTCATGAGATTATTCATTTCAAAGAAGTCCATGTCGCCAGGGGAATACATCATTTTCGTAGCCTTCTTGTGAAGATATTTAATTTCCTTTTTAATTTCTTTCTCAATACTTTTTCGCATCTCCTTTTCGGTAGGGAGGTTCTTGAGAAGCTGAGCCTTAATCTGCTTTGGGTCTACGGCAGAACTTGTAGAACCGCCTTTTACTCCGTCACCCTTCTTGTCTTTTTTGCTAGTGGTATTTTCACCAACATTACCCATAGCCTCAACACCTTCTTGGTCTTCAGCTCCAATATCAGCTTGTTGCACAGCCTCACGACCTTCAGCCTTCAGTGACTCAAGTTCCTCGTTTCTCTGAGGAATATTCTCTTTAGGCTTTGAAGGAACTTCACTCTCTCGAGGTGATTCATTTGGTCCAACCTGTGATTGATTATCGGCCATGGAATGCATTATTTCTTCTTGTTATTATACGCCACGGAGGGCTTAGTGTCAACAATCAAATTTCAATTGAAAGGATAGCAGCAAGCGTTTAGAATGCAATAGTAAAAATTTCCATGGATAAAGCATACGAAGCGAAAAAATTTGAAGATGACATCTATAAGAAATGGGAGAAGGCGGGCGCCTTCACACCGAAAGTCAACCATGATAAACCCCCATTTTGTATCTCGATGCCACCTCCAAACGCAACTGGGACACTACATCTCGGTCACTCGGTTATGCTCGCACTTGAAGATATTATGACCCGGTACTACAGGATGAAGGGTCATGAAGCACTGTGGTTGCCAGGGACAGACCATGCGGCCATCGCAACGCAGAGTACTGTAGAGAAACAACTTCAAGAAAAGGGGATTGCTCGTCCTCGTGAAGAACTCGGCCGAGAAAAGCTAATTGGAGAGATAAAGAAGTTTGTTGCAAAGAGTCAGGACACGATGAGAAATCAGATCCGCAAGATGGGAGCAAGCTGTGACTGGAGCAGAGAAAAATACACACTAGATGACGATATGAGTCACGCTGTAAACACACTGTTCGAGCGGATGTTCAACGACAAACTTATATATCGTGGAGGCCGTATCGTAAACTGGGATCCAAATATGCACACAACAGTTGCCGATGACGAGGTTGAGCATAAAGAGGAAAAGGCAAAGTTTTACTACTTCCAATATGGGCCAGTTGTGATCGGGACATCTCGTCCAGAAACAAAATTTCTCGACAAAGTAATTATCGTTCACCCAAAAGATAAGAGATACAAGGATATGGTTGGGAAGGAATATGAATTTGAATGGATCGAAGGAAAGATTAAAGGAAAAGTAATAGCTGACAAATGTGCAGATCCAGATCTAGGGACAGGCGCAATGACAATAACTCCAGGACACAGCCATATAGACTTCGAATTATCACAAAAGTACGATCTTGAAGTAGAGCAAATTATAGATTTTGACGGAAATATTAGGAAAGAAGTATCGAAGAAATTTGCGGGAATGCCAATTCTCGAGGCTCGTGAGAAAATCGTAGAAGAGCTAGACCGAAAAGGCCTTCTCGTGAAAATCGACGAGGACTACGAGCACAGCATTGCATTGAACTACCGCGGAAAAGGAGTGATAGAGCCGCAAGTAATGAAGCAGTGGTTCATCGACGTTAATAAAAAATCAATCGACTGGAAAGGAAAGAAATCAAGTCTCAAAGAAGTAATGCAAGATGCAGTAAGGAGCGGAATGATAGAAATACTTCCGAGGAGATTTGAAAAAGTATACTTCCACTGGATCGACAATCTACTCGACTGGTGTATATCAAGACAGATCTGGTGGGGACATCAAATCCCAGTTTGGTACAAGGTAACAAAAGAGCAGTTTGATGCATTCAACAAAGAGAAGGAACCATCAAGTTTTTTTCTTGAAGGGTTAGGGGTAGATGGCGAAGTAAAGTTCGGTACAGAAAAACCAAAAGGGGATTACTGGATCCAAGATCCAGACACGCTGGATACGTGGTTTAGTTCGGCAATGTGGACTTTTTCAACGCTCGGTTGGCCAGACAAAACAGAAGAACTTGAGTACTTTCACCCAACTTCAGTAATGGAAACTGGGTACGACATATTGTTTTTCTGGATTGCACGAATGATACTTACATCAACATATGCACTCAGGTCTGATGGGCTCCCAGAAGAGAAATGTATTCCATTCAAGACTGTTTATCTTCATGGGCTCATCCGTGATCGCAATGGCAAGAAGATGAGTAAGTCAAATCCAGAGACATGTATTGACCCACTAGAAATGATCGAAAAATATGGCACCGATAGTGTCCGTCTAAGTCTTGTTATTGGATCATCCCCAGGGAATGACATGCGGCTATATGAGGAAAAAATTGCAGGTTACAGAAACTTTATTAATAAGATCTGGAACAGCGCACGTTTTGCATTAATGAACGTCGAAAAAGAGGATCTCGAAAAAGAATTCGACCCATCGATGATTAAATCATTCGCAGACAAGTGGATCCTCACAGAACTTCAGAAGTTAGTAAAAGAAGTAGAGGCAGACATGCAAAAATATAGATTCTCAGACGCAGGAACAAAGATATATGAATTCATATGGAGATATTACTGTGACTGGTATTTGGAAATTTCAAAAGGGGAACACAAGAATCCAGCCGTTCTCCTGTATGTATTAAAAACAAATCTGAAACTACTCCATCCATTTGTACCATTCGTAACTGAAAAGATTTGGGAATTCATCGATCCAAACACAATGCTGATTAATAGGGAATGGCCAGAGTATGATAAGAATCTCGTATTCAAAGAAGAAGCGGCAACAATGGATTTGATTCACGAAATTATCACACAGATCCGAAGTATTCGGGCAGAACTGAAGGTGGAACCAGTAAAGAAAATAAACGCTACAATCTATGGAGGCAAATATACAGATGCAATTGAGGAGAAAAGAGAAGTTTTAATGCGACTCG
This sequence comes from uncultured Candidatus Peribacteria bacterium, assembly GCA_964385295.1. Taxonomy (GTDB): domain Bacteria; phylum Patescibacteriota; class Gracilibacteria; order UBA1369; family LOWO2-01-FULL-3; genus CAYLOL01. The sequence goes on along the minus strand of CAYLOL010000009.1, from coordinate 18,512 downwards.
CTCGACTTGAAGAATTGACCGTAAAGAGGTCGGGCAAGAAACTTCAAAAAGCAAAAGCAGCATTCATCGATGAAATAGAAGTTTATCTTCCGTTGGAAGATATGATTGATGCTGATAAAGAGCGCAAGCGTATTGAAAAAGAACTAGCAAACAAAGAAAACTTCGCTAAATCTCTCGAGGCAAAACTATCAAACGAAGGATTCCTTGCAAAAGCTCCAAAGCCAGTCCTGGAAAAGGAGAAGAAACGGTTGAAAGAGGAACAGCTCGCCATCAAAAAACTTCAGGAACAACTAGAAAGCCTGTGATGCTCAAGTACGCAAAGCGCCGATTGCCACTAGTGCTTTTTTGTGCTACAATAATAAAACCAAAACAAAAAATATGAGTTCACCGTACTTCGAACAAATAGAACAAAACATAAAAAGCCTACTTGCCGAAAAAAAATACGAGCAGGCATACGATGTTGTAATCAAAACTATTGCACAACATCCAGAAGAAAAAGAGTTTGTCGAATTGAAGGATAAAATTGAAAAAGAAGTTGCAGCAGAAAACGACAAAGTCATAGAAAGGCGGCTGCTAGGAGTCAATAAATTGTGGAAAAAAGAGCAATACAATGAGGTACTTCGAGAACTTCAAGAAATACTAGAACTATCACCAGGAAATAAAAAGGTAACAAAGCAGTACCAGCAAGCTCAGACAAAATACAAAGAACAAGTAGAAGCACTCACGGAAAAGTTTGGGAAGGAGCAAGAAAAAAAGCTCAAAAAATTACTGAAAGAATCCCCGGAACTTTTAATAGATGAACTTTTCTTTCTGGAGCAAAACAACCTCCAGAATGGGACAGCCCAAGCACTCATTGCAAAATATAGAGACAAGTTGATTGAAAGGAAAATAAAAGAGAAATCAGACCTTCTATCTTCGGATAAATTCGAGGATATATGGCACTTCATAAACAGTCTAAAGATTATAGATGGAGATAGTCCACGGATAGCGGTATTAGAGCAAGAAATTAAAGGAAGAACTCAAAACATTCATCGAGAACAAAAAAGTGAATACGTATATCGAGGAAAAGAACATCTGGATACATTAATGAAACTAAAAAAATACGGGAAAGCAATTCAAATGGCCTACGAAATACTCGGGATAGATAAGGCTAATAAAGCAATTGCAAAAACTTTACGAAAAGCAAAGAGTAAATTTTTCAAACAAACACAGTCAAAGACGATTGCTTCAATAAAGGTGTCTGCAGAAAAAATAAAAAAGGAATACCAGGAAAACAAAAAGAACTTTATCCGCGCCTAGCTACGCAATCAAAACCTACTTCTTTAACCTGTATCTTTTTCGGCCAACACGCTCAAATTTCTTGCCATTTTTAAGAGCCAATACAATAGTGATTTGTTTCACCTGTCTTTTGCCAAGAACTTTGTCGATAATTTCGTCTTGTCCAAGCTCTTTGTGTTTAGCAAGAATAACCTCAATGACATCTGCAACTGTTCCTTTCTCATAGCCCCATTCGGTCAGTGCATATATTCCACGCCCAATTAATACAAAATGATCATGACGAATCAATTCATTGTGAACAGCCTGTAAATTCACGCTTCTGTTATCAAAATTCAGACCAGAAATAGTCTCAGTGATCTCGGTGAAATGCATCGGTTTTTTATTGTTCCTCAAAACATACAAAATCTTATCACGAAGAGTTCGAGGATTAATGTGTCGCCATTCAATAAGTCCAACCATGTCATCATCAAGTAAAGTAAGTCTCTTATCGATAGTAATCAGAGATTTGGTTTTTTGAGAGTCAAAGCCAATATTATTCAAAACCTCAGTAAGATCCTTCTCGAGTTGAGTAACAGACTTCACATCCCCATGCTTATTCAATTTATTAACAACTTGCCCAGACAAATGCTTAATAGAGAATGAAGACAAATCCTTTTCTTTCACGTGAGGGCAAAAATCAATAGTGTTCCCAATGCAATCAAGGTCTTCGTGCAAAGTGAATGCCAAATGAATATTGCTATCATTTAGATCTTTCTTGTTTGGGGCAAGAGCCTTTACTTGTGTTTGCAACGTATCTTCGCGCACAAGACCACCATGATCGCGTACAAGTGCTGAAACCGCATCATGTAAATGTCGCAATGAGGTGTTAAAAACATTCCGACGCATCTTTGACAACGCACTTTTTTCAATCTGACGAATTCGTTCTCTAGTTACAGAAAACCCCTGCCCAATCTCCTCAAGAGTATGGTGACGGTTATTTTGTAAGCTAAAACGTTTCAATATAACCTCTTTCTCTTTCTCGGAAAGAAGCAAAAGAAGATTAGAAACTATCGCGTCCAGATCCTCCAGCGTATGAGTGGCTGTAGTAAAGGTGTTCATAGGAATGTATTAAATGAGGTAGTACGAAAGCGATTATAAAAAGTTTTTGTCGTAATAGCAAAAAAATAGTCTTGTGTACCTTGCCAAAATGCTGCCTTGTTTAATAATCAAAAATATACCCAATACAATGTACCGTATGAATAACGGTTCTATTGAAATATTTTTCCATTTTTTTTCTCAGGGAGCTAACGTGAACATCTACGGTATTGGTAGAGCAGCAAATATTTATATCCCAAACTTCTTCGAGTAGCTCGGTTCGACTCAAGACTCTCCCAACATTTTCCATGAAATATTCAAGTAATGAAAACTCCATGTGACGCAATGGAACAAGCGAATCAGAAATAACTAATTTGCGAGATGCCTTGTTCATTTTGATCTCGCCTAAATCTATAATTTGACTATCGGGAGTCGCCATAGGGGAAATTTACAACACAGTAAAGATAATTGAATTATAACCAATGCGAAGAAAACGCCGAGGTGATAGATCTCGAAACAGCTGTGCTCAACGGAATTAGCGACTATCAATATGTTGTTGAAAATACAACGACACACGGCTACACTGCATGCATATTAACCCACACAATTATGGCAGACGAAGAAAAAGGCTCAAAGTACAAAGTTCAGATTGCAAAAGAAATAGAGGCAGGTGTGTATGCAAATGCAGCATCTGTACATTTCAATAGTAACGAATGTATCTTAGATTTTGCCTATCAGGTTCCAAGCGTAAAAGAGCCAACTCTAAAGATAGTAGGCAGAGTGAATATGAGCCATCGAACAGCGGAGTCGTTTCTAAAGGTGCTTTCAAACGCACTTCTCGACTTCAAAAACAAGCAAGGCGACAACCCTGACAAACCAAAAGAATGAAAGTTATAATTCAAAAAGTTAGCCAAGGATCAGTTGAGGTCGATGAGAAGATAGTTGGAGAGATAAAAGAAGGATATGTAATCCTTTTGGGAATCAAACCTGACGACACAGATAAAGATATTGATTTTCTCGTAGAAAAAATTGCAAACTTGCGACTATTTCCAGAAGGTGAAAAATATTTTGAAAAATCCCTCGTAGAAACTCATGCTCAAGCACTTATCATTTCACAGTTCACCCTATATGCCAGCTGCAAAAAAGGCCGCCGTCCAGACTTCAACGAAGCTGCAAAAGGAGACATAGCAAAACCACTTTATGAGAAGTTCTGCGAACGCCTCAAGGCCCAAGGAATAAAGGTTGAAACAGGCATTTTCGCAGCAATGATGAAAGTAAACTTGAGTAACGAAGGACCTGTCACTATAATCCTAGAGTCCACACGAAGCGAACGCGAGTGAGCGGAGTGCGTGTCCCTGTATGAATAACTAAAAACTATGGCAACATCAATGGACGATATAGTAGCGTTAGCAAAAAGGAGGGGATTTATATTCCCAGGTTCCGAGATCTACGGCGGGTTTGCGAACACATGGGACTACGGGCCATATGGGTCACTACTCAAGAAGAACGTGAAGGATTTTTGGTGGAAAACTTTCGTGCAGGAACGCAGAGATATCGTTGGTCTAGATTCTTCAATATTAATGAACCCGAAAATTTGGGAGGCATCAGGTCATATCGGAGGGTTCTCAGATCCATTAATGGATTGTAAGAAGTGTAAGGAGAGAGTTCGTGGGGATAAACTCATCGAGGACAAGTTTGGCGTTGAGGCAGTCGCAGGAAAATCTCTCAAGCAAATTGGCGAAATAATTAAAAAAGAAAATATAAAATGTCCAAATTGTGGAGGAACAGATTTTACCGAAGCTCGCGAATTCAACCTTATGTTCAAAACTCACCAAGGTGTGATCGAGGAAAAGGCAAATGCAGTTTATCTTCGGCCAGAAACTGCCCAGGGTATCTTTGCTAATTTCAAGAACGTTATTCAGAATTGCCGGCAGAGAGTTCCATTTGGTATTGCGCAGATCGGTAAGGCTTTTCGAAATGAGATCACTCCGGGGAATTTTACTTTTCGTACGCGAGAGTTTGAACAGATGGAGATTGAATATTTTGTTTCTCCTAACGATAAGAAAGAGATTAAGAAAACTTTTGACGAGTGGAAAGAGCAATGCAAGAAATGGTTTCTCGATCTTGGTATTAATGAGAAAAACCTCCGTTTCCGCGAACACGAAAAAGATGAGCTATCGCACTATTCGAGCATGACTTTCGACATTGAGTACAAATTTCCATGGGGATGGGGAGAGTTGATGGGGCTTGCATATAGAGGAAATTTTGACCTAACTCAACACGAGAAATTTTCAGGAAAAGACCTAAAATATACCGATCCACAAACAAACGAGAAATATCTCCCGCATGTGATTGAGCCATCGTTTGGGACAGACCGCGCAACATTAATAACTCTACTCGACGCATACGACGAAGATGAAATCGGAGAGGAAAAGAGAACGGTAATGAGATTTGACCCCAAGATCGCGCCAATAAAAGCCGCAATCTTCCCGTTAATGAAAAAGCCTGAGCTTACAAAAATTGCAAAGAAATTATACGACGAGCTAAGCAAGCACTTCCAAGTCGAATATGACGAAGCAGGAGCAATAGGAAAGCGCTACAGACGACAGGACGAGATAGGCACACCATTCTGTATAACGATCGACTTTGACACACTCGACGACAAAAAAGTCACTCTCCGCGATCGCGATACAACAAAGCAGAAACGCATCGGATTAGATGAATTACGAGAAACTATAGAGAAGTTTCTCTGATCTGCCCTAGCAGCTATCCAAGCTCCAATTGTTCCATTCCAATGATTTTGCCATGTCTCTTCTGAGGTGGATTTCCATTGTTAGCACGAGTTGCCACTTTAGGGCTATTGACATAAGAGTAATAAGTGGTTATGATGTCGCTCAATAATTAAAAATATGGTAACAATCGACGATCTAAAAGGCCGTGGCATAACGAAAGGCGATGAACGCCTAAGGGACGTCCCTGAAGAAAGCATGGGAAAGGTCTGGGAAATAATTGAATGGGCAAGAAAGGAAATCATTGGGTTTACCGAAGCTGTCATAAGGAGGGAAGGGAAAGGATATATATTTGAGCAATTATACGAAAGAATATATAGCCGAAGAGAAAGTTGGGGAATTGAATGCAATACGAGTGAAGCGGAGGCCATATTAGACATAATGGCAGAATTTTTATGGTTATCACAAAAAGCAATAGTGAATGCAGGAATTATTATTAGGATGAGATAACCTCCCCCATACACCCTTGTCCAAAAGCCCGTTTTCTGGTACAATGTAGGGATAAAAATAACTACAAAAACGTGCTTGAAGCAATTTGGAAATACATGTTCAACCATCCGCTGAATACAATTCTTTTAGGTGCAGGGGTTTTCTTTGGACTTTGGGCTCTAAAGCGAATATTCAGGATGTATTTTCAGTTCCAAAGACGCAAAACTCTAGTATTTCTCAAGGTCACACTTCCGCGTGATGACAGCCAAAAAGACAAAGAAAAGGAGACTCAAAAAGACTTCAGGGAAAAAATTGCAATCATGGCTCAATTCTTCAGGAATCTACACGAAACACGAGAGCTGAATTTTTTCAATATGCTCAAAGTGCGACTCTTTAAAGGCAACATATTTACATTTGAACTTGTAGCACACCAAAAAGTCGTAGACTTCTACGTTACAACCCCAAAGTATTATCAGAACTTAGTCGAAAAACAAATCACATCATACTATTCGGATGCAAACATTGAACCAGTAGAGGCATACGAGCCGGTCGTTCCAAACGGAAAAATAAAAGGATTCTATGCATACCAACAGCAAAGCTATTGGTTCCCAATGAAAACATACAAAGAGGTAGAAAATGACCCGCTAAATAGTTTGACCAACATATTTTCAAAAATGGAAAATAATGAGTCAGCAACAATACAGATGGTAGTCAGACCCAGAAATCCAAAGTGGCAGAAAAAGGCTAAAAAATTCGGAGCAGCATTCTTCAAAGGAAAGAAAAATGCTGGAGACGGGATATCAAAAATTCCGCTTCTAGGCCCAATCGTAAATGTGATGAAGGGGATATTTCTAGGATTCGACAAGATGGAAATCGAGCCAAAACAAAGTGGAGATGGAATAGTCCGAATGCTTCAATCAAAAGAAGACGTTGCAAAAAGACTTGGAGAAAAAGCAGGGCAGGCAGGATTTGACACCGTGATCCGACTACTTTCATCAGCACCAACAGAATCAAAGGCAGAAGAAATTGCAAACAACATGATTGTGGGCTTGAGCCTATTCAAAGACCCAGCATCAAACTGGTTTCAAACAAGACGATTATTCTTCATAGATTTTATTAACGACAAAATATTCTTGCGAAATTTCAAAAACCGAATACTCGACAGTAAGTTTTGGTTCTTCGGTGAAAAGAAATCAATTCTAGCGGAGAGTGAATTGGCGAGCATATTTCACTTTCCATGTAGTATCTATAATAACGCACCAGTAATTCGATGGATGGACTACAAAGTCCTTCCTTCCCCAGTTGACACACCAACAGAGGGAATACTCATCGGGCATAACGTTTATCGTGCAAAGAAACGTGAGATTTGGTTCAAGAAGCCAGACCGATCTAGACATCACTATATAATCGGAAAATCTGGATCAGGTAAATCAGCGCTATTGTCATACATGGCAAGACAAGACATTAAGAACGGAGACGGTGTCTGCGTGATCGATCCACATGGTGACCTCATAGAAGACATTCTTACGTACATACCAAAAGAGCGCGCAAAGGACGTCATAGTGTTCGACCCAGCAGACCAGGAGCGTCCAATGGGTCTAAACATTCTGGAAGCAGCAAACCCTGCAGAGATGGACCTCGTGTCCTCTCAGGCGACAGAAATTTTTATCAAACTGTTTGGTGACGAGATCTTCGGACCACGTATCCAGCATTACTTCAGAAACGCCTGTCTTACTCTATGTGAAGATACGGAGGAAGGTGCGACACTGATAGATGTGCCGAGAATGTTCACGGACGATGCCTTCATGAAATACAAAGTGAAAAAGGTAAAAAATCCAGTGGTGAAATCCTTCTGGCAAAATGAGTATGCAAATACTGGTGATCGTGAGCGACAGGAGATGATCCCATACTTCAGTTCGAAGTTCGGGCCGTTCATTACTAATACAGTCATGCGTAATACTATCGGTCAGCCCAAGTCGGCATTTGATTTCAGGAAAGTCATGGATGAGAAGAAGATATTACTCGTAAAGCTTTCAAAGGGTAAAATTGGTGATCTCAATACTCAGCTTCTCGGACTTGTAGTAGTGGCTCGTATACAGATGGCAGCGATGAGTCGTGCGGACATTCCAGAGAAAGATCGTAAGGATTTCTTCCTGTACGTAGATGAGTTCCAGAACTTTGCGACGGATAGTTTCTGCTCGATCCTGTCTGAGGCTAGAAAGTATCATCTCAACCTGATAATGGCTCACCAATATATCAATCAGCTAGTTACGTCAAAGTTTGGGAATACTTCCACGCAGATTCGAGACGCGGTGTTTGGTAATGTGGGAACTTTGAGTTCATTCAAGGTTGGTGCGGATGATGCTGAATATCTAGCGAAAGAGTACGCGCCAGAGCTCAGCGAGCAAGATGTTATTGGGATCTCGAAGTACAAAATGTATACAAAGTTAAATATTGATAATTCAACCTCGCGGCCATTCTCGATTTCAACGATCTGGGATACAACTGGTCAAAGTCACAAGATAGCAAACATCGTAAAAGAATACTCACGATTGAAGCATGGTAGAAAGAAAGAGTTTGTTAATGAAGAAATTGCCACAAGAATCGGAATAGATCTTTCAGATGACACTCCAATCGATATGAACTCAATGCCAACTCAACCAGGCCAAGCAGGAAAAGCAGCTCCTCCGGGTGGTGAAGCAATGGCGAAAATGCTCGCAGAAGCCGTAAAGGCAGAAGAGAAAAAAGCACCAACAAAAAAAGAAGAAGAGAAGGTCGTAAAAGTTTAATGGTAGCAGGGGGCAGATTCGAACTGCCGACCTCAGGGTTATGAATCCTGCGCTCTCACCAGCTGAGCTACCCTGCCGAAACCTATTTTGCAAATTTTCAATTTGGTTGCGGGGGGGGGATTCGAACCTCCGACCTCCGGGTTATGAGCCCGACGAGCTGCCACTGCTCTACCCCGCGCCGTTTTAAGCAAGGGGATTCTTTATTAATTAAAAAAGAAATTCAACCACTGTTTGGAATTCGGCAATTCGGAATAATGTACATAATCATATGATTCTTCATCCTCAAAATCCGACTCCTCACCAAGCACATCTGGCGACAAGATGATTACTTCCTCCCCAGGATTCACGAGCCCTAAGTTTTGCTTTGCAATTTTGTCGATATATTCCTCGGAAGTGAAGTAGAGATAGTCGTCGGTCTTTTTTGCATTCTCATCCTCAAGCAATGAGTTTTCCCCCTCAAATCGTTCGATATACTTATCCACCTGATAGCTGTTGTATACATTCTTGGTCAACGAATACAGTAAATACGCCACGAGTAAAAACTCCACGATTATGATCACTTTTGTCAGATTCGAATTATGAGAAAATCGCAACGACATATAGGAAAATTAGCGCGAGAAGATTATCACAGTTTATTTTTTTAATCAATTTGCGTAGACTGTCAGACATGAACAAAGCACACTTTATAGGAATCGGCGGAATCGGTGTTTCTGCTCTCGCACACATATACCACGAGCACGGCATGAAAGTGACCGGTTCCGACACAGTACAGTCAACAATTACGGATAGTTTCAAGCGAAATAAGATCAAAGTTTCCATTGGTCACAAGGAATCGAATCTTCCTAATGATTGTACTGTCGTGATTTATTCACCAGCTGTTCCGAGTAGCAATCCAGAGCTCAAGAAAGCTCGCAAGCTCAAGATGAGAATAATGAGCTACCCAGAAGCACTTGGAGAGTTAACTCAGGAATTTTTCACAATTGCGGTCACGGGAACTCATGGAAAGTCTACGGTTACAGCAATGTCAGCGTTAATCCTTAAGGAAGGTGGATTTGATCCGACAGTAGTGATTGGGACGAAGATAAAGGAGTTTGGTAATAAGAATTACCGAACAGGGAAAAGCGATGTATTGATTCTCGAAGCATGTGAGTATAAGGATTCATTTCTAAATTTCAAACCGGACATCCTGATAATCACAACCATAGAAGCCGAACATCTCGACTACTTCAAAACTCTCGCCAATTACAAAAAATCTTTCAATAAATTTGCCAAACAAGTAGACCCAGACGGCGCAATTATCATAAATTCAGATGAGAAGAATTCAGTCGACGCAACAAAAGGAGTGCAGGCCCAAATCGTAACATTAAGCAAAAAAGTAAAGAAAGCGCATTTCCACCAGAAAGGCGAAGAATTATACACGGAAGACGAGAAGATAAGGATAAAACCAAAGGTGATAGGGGATTTCAATGTAGATAACGCAGCATTCGCAGCAACGCTCGGTTCATTACTAAATATCGAGAAAAAATCGATCGAAAAAGCGATCAAAAACTATTCTGGATCATGGAGACGATTTGAATTAAAGAAAAAGATTAAAGGCGCTCAACTCATAGACGACTACGGACACCACCCAACAGAAATCAAAGCAACATTAGAAGCGGTCCGCAAAGCACACCCAAAAGCGAAAGTGCTCTGCGTCTACCAGCCACATCAGTACAACAGAACGGCTCACTTCCTCGAAGACTTCGGCACATCATTCGCAGATGCCACAGAAGTGATAATTCCAAACATATATCAGGTCAGAGACAGCAAGACAGACCTTGCGGCAGTCTCTCCAGACGCTCTAGTCGCAGAGATAGCAAAGCACCACAAAAAGGTAAGCAACGGCGGAGGCCTCCAAGAAACCGCTAAATTCATCAAGAAAAACGCTGGTAACTACGACATAGTAATAACTATGGGCGCAGGGGACATCGAGGTGATTTACAAGTGGCTGTAGACAACAAAAAAACGGAATTGCACACATTCCGTTTTTCTTATGGTGATCGGACTATCAGTCACGATCTTCTCTAGGTTTTGCCTCATTAACTACGATATCACGCTCCTTGAAGCTTGAACCGTCCAAATCAGCAATTGCCTTGTCAGCATCTTCATCATTTGTGAAGGTAACAAAACCGAAACCTTTAGAGCGACCTGAGAACTTGTCTTTGATGATTACAGCTTCTTCTATAGCACCGAATGCTGCGAATAATGCTTCGAATTCCTCATCAGTTGTTCCCCAATCAAGGTTTCCAACAAATAACTTTTTAGCCATGTTGTGTTTGTAAGTAAGTAAAAACGTTTACGATCCATGCTTTTACCAATGAAGAGTACTGTGTCGGGTTGTGCACCTCCAACGGGGTCTACATAAGAAAAACAAAGGTCGAGGAAGAGGATACCAATATTACAAAATAATGCAAGCTAAGAAGCAAGGAAATCAAATTTATATTACGCAGCCATGGCGGGGTATTGACCATCAACATAGTCAGTGATCATGACTCTACTAACAGGGCCCGTTAAGCTTTTCTTAGACCACGGTGTCTTATTGGTAATACCGCTCAGTGTTTTACGAATTTCGTCAGCAGTAAAATGCCTGATGCCCTCGACCCCAGGCACATTTCGAATCTCCCAGGAGTCACGGTTTTCGCCTAGTTCGACAGAAAGTCCATCGTGCCTTATAAATTTGTTTTTCGTGGAGCCATCAGCGTTAATAGCTGGACCATCAGTCCAGGTAATTCCATCAGAATTAGCAGCAAAACTAGTAGAGCCAGACATCTCTTCTACAACATCTGAAATTATTTGCTCAAAATCACGCTCCCCAGCTTTTAAATGAGCGATGATTCTCGGCAAAAATTCTTTCATAATTACAGGAGAAGCGTGCTTAAAAGAAAGGCCATTCCTTGATGCCCTAATTCGAATGGCTGTGGTTTGTGGATCAAGAGAAGTGTTTTCATCCATAAAAAACATTTCACCTCCATTACCTAAAACGCGAATAAACCCAACACCCTCGCAATTCAGAGACCCAAGCTCAGGAAGGAAGTCCCGAATATCTCGAGATTCAAAAATGATTTCGTTGCCTTCTCCATAAAAGTCTTCAATACTCACTTAAGTATATTAAAAGGAGACAAAGATACATAAATGTCATTATCAATGTCAAACCAACTTACAGCTCAACCCAATACCTTCTCACTATCCCATGGAACGGCCCAGCCACACCTTCATCCCATTCATAGGCATTATCCAGTACACCCCCATTCTTCTCAATAATCTTCACCGATCCTACATTATCGTCCGCACACGTGACCATTACGCGCTCCAACCCAATCTCATGCGCCTTTTCTAGCGCCAACCGTAATATCTCAGTCCCATATCCCTTCTTCCTCTCGCTCGGCCGTATCGCATACCCAATATTCCCACCAACCATCTTGAGCTTATCACTCAACGCATGACGAATATTCACATGCCCAACAAATTTATCCTTATCAATCAGCCAGTACGTAGTCGCAGGCACCCAGTATTCAGGAAGATTCTTACCATTTGAGTGATCCTGAGCAGTTTTAATGTAGCTCGCACAATCCCGCGGCTTCTCTGGGATATTCCAAAACCCATGCGCATCCTCCGCTTCAAACTCTACAATAGCTGCATTCCACGAATCCTCGAATTGTAATGATGGGGGAGTTAGGTACATTGGCGAAATAATACTATGAAGATGAATTACTAGCAATATTTGCCGTTATTGAATAATTGGGCAAAATGGTGTATAATAATACATTAGTAATTACTTTAAATGAACGATAGAAAACTCGATGGAGATGGGCCAGGGCAAGCCCAGGCTAACATTCACGCCCCTAACAGGGTGGATTCCAATCTGGGACAAACCGAGGTTAAAGGGAGAGTTGATGCAGCTTTAGAGCAAGAAGAATGGGGAGCAGTACCAGACGACATTGCGCAAACTCCACATTTCAAAGCTTGGATTTCTTCGCAAGAATCTGCTGGAAATAGGCTGGATGGCGCAAAAGTAGTCTTTAAGTTTTATGTGGCTGGCGGAAAATTTCTCCTTTATTGGGGCATGCAAGCACGCGTTTGGGTAGAAGCCGAACAGCGCTACAAAGAAAATGAAATAGTTATTTTGAGACCAGATATTAAACATGTCATAGCTTTGCATCGAGCCAAGGACCCAATGGATTCAAAAGTAGTTTTAATTCGTGAATTTCGCTCAACCTCATCTACTTCCGATGGCTATATACACGAAACTCCAGGTGGGTCTGGTTTTAAGCCAGACAATCCAGAGAACGACGCAGCTAAAGAATTTACCGAAGAAACTGGAGTTTCAATTGATCCAAAAAGGCTTTCCACTATGGGCGCAAGGCAAGTAGCAGGAACGACAACTACTCACAAAGGCCATTGCTTTCTATTAGATCTAACTAATGATGAAATTGTTGCGATTGAGGGACAAGTTGGCGAAACACATGGGAATAAGGATGAAACCGAAGTGACACACGTTGAGGTATATACGGTAAGACAACTTCTTGAGCAGCCCATCACGGATTGGTCAAATTTGGGAATGATTTTTGCAGCTCTGAATAAAGCCAAATAGAAGTTTTTACTTCTCCACTACAAACACCTTCATCTCTTCTTCCATATGACCCCACCCTTGGAGTCCTCCAATACAATCCCTTTCTCATTCAGTTCGCCCCTTATCTTATCCGCTTTCTCGAAATCTTTATTCTTCCTCGCTTCCTCACGTTCTGCGATCAGAGCTTCTACTTCTGCATCTAAATCTCCGGCTTCCTCAGGGAATACAACTCCCAAAACCTGATCGACGGCCCTTAATTCTTCCAAAATTGCTTTTCCATTAACATTCTTCCCATTATCCAAGTCGGTATTCACAGCCTTTGCCAAATCAAATACAGCTCCCAGCGCTCCCGAACTATCAAGATCATTATCCATCGACTCCTCAAACATCTCCTTCAGTCCATACTCATTACCAGCATCGCCATTAATACTCTCCAACCTCCGCACAAACCCATGCAACCTCTCCAAAGCACTCTTCGCCTGCTCCAACAATACATCGCTAAAATTAATAGGATTCCTATAATGCGTCTGCAAAAACATCAATCGCACCACCTGCGGATCATATTTTTCAAAAACATCCTTCAACGTAAAGAAATTACCAAGACTCTTGCTCATCTTCTCATTATCCACATTGATAAAACCATTATGCATCCAGTGCTGTGCAAAAGCACCCTCACCAAACGCACCAACACTCTGTGCCACCTCACATTCATGATGCGGAAACTTCAGATCAAGACCGCCACCATGAATATCAAGTTTCTCGCCCAGCTCCTTCCAAATCATCGAGCTACATTCAATATGCCAACCTGGCCGCCCTTCTCCCCACGGACTTGGCCACGACGGCTCGCCTTCTTTCTTAAATTTCCATAAGACAAAGTCGTAAGGATTGCGCTTCGCCTCAACAACACACACACGCGCCCCCATTTTTAGATCTTCGAGTGATTGGCCACTAAATTCGCCGTACGCAGGGAATTTAGCTACATCAAAATACACTCCATCATCAAGCACATAAGTATATCCATTCTTCTCAAGTTTTTCGATAATTCCAATATTCGCCTCAGCATATTCAGTTGCCCTCGGCTGTACGTCCGGCGGCATAATCCCAAGCTTCCCATAATCCTCCTCATACATTGGGATGATCTTGTCCGCGAGCTCCGCGACCGTGATTTTCTCCTCTGCTGCTCTGTTTATCATCTTGTCGTCAATGTCCGTGTAATTTGAGACGTATTTCACGTCAAAACCTTTGTAGATGAAGTATTTACGGATGATGTCGAATGATACAGCTGATCGTCCATGTCCGAGGTGAGCTCTATCGTAAACGGTCGGTCCGCACACATACATTGATAATTTACCCTCCTCGAGGGGTTTGAATTCAATCTTCTTCTTTAATTTGCTGTCGTGAATTTTCATAGCATCGCCAAATTAGTTAGTGCAATTATAACCACACGCGTCAAAATATCTATCCCAATCAAAGCAATCAATGGAGCAAAATCGATCATGCCCCACTTGTGTGGCAACTTCCTGGCAAGATTAATAACAGGGTCAGTCACATCATGAATAAAAATAGTAATCTTCCCAGGTGCACTCATTTTCCCCATCCTGAACCACGAAAGAAGTATCCTCGCAATAATTGCATACGAAATCAGATTCCCCAAAATCAGAATAAACTCAATCCCAAAGTTGATCATTTCGATACGCATGACAGGACTATACCAAAGACCCGTTCTTTCGTCTACGACCAACATTATAGAAGTATCCACCAAGACCAGAAGCAAATAGTAGCCCAACAATACCAGGACCGGTATCACTCACATCATCTTCCATGTCATCAAGAGCACCATCATCACAAGTTCCCTCAGCTACACATGGATCCTCGATCTCGCCACCCAGCTTTGGATTTGGAACCGCACTCACCACGTTACTCAAAGAATCACTAATATTCCCTACAATATCCACAGCAATCACCGCAAAATAGTAAGTCTTTCCGTTAATAAGATCTGGAACATACCAAGTAGTAGCAGCAGAGAAAGTATCTACCGCATGATACAACTGGTCAGGCTGTTCACCGAAATAAACACGATAATGATCTACGGGATAAACGTTTGGCATAACCGTGTCCCATTTCAGGATCACTTGATGATCATTATAATCAGCGACAACGTTCAAAACATTCGGAATGAAAGTTTGCTGAACGTCTTCAATCCCTCCAGGACCAACGGTTAATTCAAACAAATCCTCAAACCGCGACTCATTACCAAGCTGATCAGTAAGAATAATAACGGCAGGATAATCACCGAACTCAATCGGCGAAGCAAATGTCACCTCGTAATACCCAAAAGGATTTTCGACCATATCGTACAAAGTCCCATCAATAAATATCGAACCATTAGCGAGTGTGTCTTCTACGTAAACCTTCAAGGTAACCTCACTATTCGGATTGATAATCCCAATAGGCTCAACGACAATATCCGTAATTTCTGGTGCCGAATCATCTACAGTAATATCAATTATAGAACTCGTAGCCAAAATTGTACCTACATCATTTACCATCGCCACATATAGACTATGTTCACCATCTGCTAACAAACCAGTAGTAAATGAAAACGCTCCATTAACATCAGCTGTTGTATCTCCTACGACAACATCATTGTCATAAATTTCAAGATCAGAACTAGCCACTGCAGTCCCGCTAATAACCTGAACAGGATTACTGTAAGTGCCTGTCACAGGATTTGTAATAGTCACGATGCCAGAACCTGGATCAATAAGTTCATCACCAACCTCAACGTCAATTTCTCCATAAATTAATGCGTCATCTGTGTCTACGACACCCAAACTATATGAACCCTCATGTTGGAACAGGAACGAAAGACTAAAGGTATGAGATCCAAGGTCATCAAGAGTAAAGGTGTAATCCGGAGGCAAAGTCGCATAATCTGCATTGTCACCTTCCGCATAAAATCGCACTTCACCTTCATAGTCAATAACTTCCATATCCTCAGAATCATAAGCAGTAACAGTAATGCTAACTGCCTCGCCAGAAGGCATATCTGTAGGAATATCCTCGAATTCAAGTCTATCAATCTCGCCAGGGCCACCAGCCGCACTGTACCTATACTCATCTGGTTCAGGGATAGCCCACACATCAGCCGCATCCTCAAAGTATGCAACCTTTGCACGAGCATCTAGCTCGGTGTCAGCAGTCATATCATAAGCAGTATATGTAGTAGTTCCTTCCTCAGCCGACTCAACAATAAAAGAAATCTCACCAAAATCATCAGTCATATGTGAATTTGCATATCTTATATTTCCACCTGCAGTACTCGAAATAAGTTGTACGACATGTTTATCAACTGGATTACCGTAGTCATCTACAAGACTTACCATAATTTCAGCAGAATCGTCATAAGTTCGAGCTGTTTGATTGTCTGGGTCTAATGCAGAATCTGTTGTCGAAACATCTCCGGCATGTACGTAAAACTCTGATTTTACAGAATTCACCAATCCATCTTCAGAGTGCACGGAAATATAATAATTACCCGATTCACGTGTCCAGTAATCAGAAAACTCGGTCAATGCAACACTTTCTGTCACGCTGGCGGGAAGCTTCAAGCTTTGACCATCAGGCTTTTCTACTAAGAAGTAATAGCTCTGGCTGTCTGGAAGTGTAGAACTCCTCAGTACAGTCCGTGAACCAGCCACAGTATCCATAGCGTAAGCTTCCACCGGCGCACTAGCAAAAGTTGTAGCAGTTAGGCTAAGCCCTAGTGCTGCAAGCAAGAGTATCGTACTAATTTTGCGGTAGATGCTCATTTGTTTTTGTTTTTATCTATACATAATACCAAAAAATGACTTCTTTTTCAATGGTAGAAGCCACGGCAGGCAGATATGTCAAGGGAAGAAGACATGGGTTTTTTATGCTAATTTTGCTAGAATTCGCTGGTAAAATTAAATGAAAACTATGAAAAAATTAAGCGCAGGATTTCTAGCATTACTGTTCACTCTCATAAGCACTATTTCACCCGTATTTGCTGCCGAAGAAGACGAGAAAACGGAAGAAATAGCTCCAATCACATACCTACAAGCTGTAGCCAATACTGACGAGGCAGTCGAAATGCAGAAAAGCAGTATTTTTGATGCATCTCAGTCTTATATACCAGACGCAGATCGCGACATCCAGTATGACTGGGACTTTGGGGATGGAAACAAAAACGAAGGAGTGGAGGTATTACATGCATACAATGACCCGGGGAAGCACACAGTCATATTAACAATAACTGATGGAGTTGAAACTTCTACTATTGAAAAGGAAATATTTGCATACAGAAAGTTAATAACACTCCTGACCGACCAATCAGAAGCACAAGAAAGGATTACATTAATAAAAGACTTCGCTGAAAAGAAAGGAGTATTTATAAAAGTAATTGAAAGTTTCGGTAGTAGTACAGAGTTTATTTCAGAAGAAGTATTAAACAAAAAACTAACCGAAGAATCTGGAATCCTTCAGAAGTCACAAGAAATAGTGGTCTGGACAAAGGAAAATGCAGGCTTAAACGCACTATCTCGATTTATCCAAGGTAATGCCAAGAAGGACATTAACTTCGGACAAAAAACAATAACAATTATCACCGAAACAATCTCCACAACATCAAACAGAATCCAACGACAATTCGAGCTGATAAATCCAAAAGACATAATCGTAGCAAAGGAGGGGATCATATATCCATTAATAGAGGGTCAGAATGAAGACGAATTCATAGAAACACTCGAAAAGGGAGGCTACGAATATGTACGAATAGACGCAAAAACCGGAAAACTCCGCCCATGGAACTTCATGTCATACTTCGTGAACTTCCTAGTGAATCAGGGAGTCCCAGACAATACGATCGCGCTCCTACTCTTACTCCCAGTCATCGCAACGGTAGTAGCAGTCATGAAGCAGCTCGTCGGGGTTACAACTTTCGGGATTTACACTCCGTCGATCATAACATTATCATTCCTTGTAATCGGTCTCTACGCCGGTCTACTGACATTGCTGGCCGCCGTCCTGATTGGAGCACTTTCACTCCCACTTCTCAAAAAAGTACGCATGTTATTCATACCAAAAATGGCGATAGTAATAAGTGTAGTTTCATTAGTGTTATTTGGGATATTAATATTTAGCACATCAATAGGGCTCTTTGACGCGCAATTCTTATCAATCGCGATATTCCCAATGCTAATTCTGAGCACACTGGTAGAAAAATTCATCAGTGTAAAGACAGAAAAAGGGCTCTCGTCTGCCGCAATATTAATGAGCGAAACAGTAATAGTAGCAATCATTGCATATTTCATTGCTGGAGGAGAAATAAACCTAGGATTTGCAGTATTGAAAATGGACTTCGTGAAAAACATGATGATGAACTACCCAGAAATCATATTTCTATTATTAATCGTGAATTTCTTTCTCGGGAAATGGAGCGGAGTACGACTCCTCGAATTAATAAGATTCCGCGAAGTATTAAGACACATAGAAGAATAATATGCAGTTTAACGCAAAAGGCAT
>CAYLOL010000008.1:0-24167 GCA_964385295.1 uncultured Candidatus Peribacteria bacterium | reverse complement strand
TGATAATACGAGAGTTACGTTTGTGTTTTTTCATTCTTTGTAATATTCGGTTGTTGCACGTATCCCGTCATGAGTTGCTGGGACTTTGACGTATACATTGTTGTGCCATGCTGCGTATTTTTTTCCTTCTTCGAGCATTTCTTTTGCGTCGGTGGCCGTTACTTCTGCACTAATTGGTCCGTTTATAACTTCTGCGATTTCTTTGATTCTTGTCTCGAGAGAAACTCCTTCTCTTGCTATCAATGAAGGATTAGTAGTGACGCCATCGATGATTCCCCAAGAGGCGTACTTCTTGATTTCGTTAATGTTGGCTGTATCTAAAAATAATTGCATATAACGAGGATTAGTTAACGCTTTGATTGTAGGGGAATTAGTTCATCGCTTCAAGCGGTGATTTTTAGATTATACTATTGACATAAATCGTAAATCCACCTATGATCTTGTGCTAGGTTGCGTAATTGTGTCTGATCTTTTTTGGGACAGATTCCTACCTGGAAATGTTCCTTAAAGTTATGGTGCCAAAATTCAAGAAGGGGAGTGTTTATGTGTTGTCCAGTGGAAACGGAGAATGTGCGTGTTAGGGTCTTTGAGATTGACCCTAAGTTCTTGAAAGGATGGAGAGGGCTTTTGTTCGGTCGGTTTTTGGATAAACTCCCTCTGTCTGCAATGAGATATTTTCATCTTGATGTTTCATGTGGGGTTGAAGTCAAACCCCGGCCGGCTGGAGTGGTTCTCTGGATGACTCCTCGGGAGGCAAAATCTCTTCAGGATTTGGGTGTCCAGCTGACAGCCAGGCGTTCCGAAGAGTCTTCCTGTGGGAGGACCTTTACTCTTGCCCTTAACCATGAAAACTTCCTGCTTGCCGCTTAACTATCGGCGGAACATTTTTGTTGCCGCGCTTACCTGTATTGGTAGGTCACGGCTTTTTTTATTAGCCCTATGAGCTACATTGCAAGAGTGTTTGCAATTTATTTTCTTAGGATTAGTCTTTTTTCTTCTCTTTTTTCTCTTTCTTATCTACAACTTCAGCCTCTACAACTTCTTCTTTCTCTTCTGGCTTCTCACCTTCTTTGTATACCTTCACACCATCATCATCGACAGGGGGTGTGCCAGCGTCTTCTTGGGCGTTTTTGTAGAGTTCGCCTCCGATCTTTTGGATCTCAGCGCTTAGCTCTTCAGTTGCCTTACCTAGGTCTTCGTCTGAAGCGTCTTTGTTTTCGAGGAGCTTTTTTACTGCGTCGATCTTCTCTTGGACTGGTTTCTTAATGTCGTCTGAGACTTTGTCACCAGCGTCTTTTAGCGCTTTTTCAGATTGGAAGACTAGTGACTCTGCTTTATTGTGAGTTTCAATGCCTTCTTTCTTTTTCTTATCTTCTTCGGCGTATTTTTCAGCTTCTTCTTTCATCTTTGCGATGTCTTCGTCACTCATGTTTGAGCTGCCCGTTATTGTTATGTGTTGTTCTTTACCAGTCCCTTTGTCGATGGCTTTTACATTCAAAATTCCGTTTGAGTCGATGTCAAAGGTGACTTCTACTTGTGGCACTCCTCGTGAAGCCGGAGCGATGCCGTCTAGGATGAATTTACCTAATGATTTATTGTCAATCGCCATTGGTCGTTCTCCTTGGATAACATGTACTTCGACTGATGGTTGATTGTCAGCTGCAGTTGAGAATATTTGTGATTTCGATGTTGGGATTGCGCTGTTCTTCTCAATTAATTGAGTGTTTACGCCTCCTAATGTTTCGATTCCAAGTGTTAATGGAGTTACGTCTACGAGCAGTACGTCTTTTACATCCGCATCACCTGAAAGGATTCCTCCCTGGATAGCTGCACCGAGCGCTACGACTTCGTCTGGATTTACTCCTTGGTGTGGTTCTTTGCCGAAAATGTCTTTTACTTTTTCCTGTACTGCTGGGATTCGAGTTGTTCCACCTACGAGTAGAACTTCATCGATGTCTGATGCAAAAATTCCAGAGTCTTCCATTGCTTTCCTACATGGCTCAACTGTTTTTTCAATCAAGTCTGCGACTAATTCTTCGAATTTTGCTCGTGAGAGTTTTGTTTCGAAATGTTTTGGTCCACTTGAATCTGATGTTAAGTAGGGGAGTGAGACTGTTGCTTCTTGTGAAGACGAAAGCTCAATTTTTACTTTCTCTGCAGCTTCCCTTACTCTTTGTAATGCGAGCTTGTCTTCTGATACGTCGATTCCGAGCTCTTTTTTAATTGCTGCAATGATCCAAGTCATTATTTCTTGATCTAGGTCGTCACCTCCGAGCTGAGTGTCTCCATTTGTTGATTTTACTTGGAATACTCCTTCTCCCAATTCTAGGATTGAGATGTCGAATGTACCTCCACCAAAATCGTATACGGCGATTTTTTTGTCTTCACCTTTCTTGTCGATACCGTATGCCAATGCTGCGGCAGTTGGTTCGTTTATGATTCTCTTTACTTCGAGTCCTGCGATCTTTCCTGCGTCTTTTGTTGCTTGTCTTTGCGAGTCATCAAAGTATGCAGGGACAGTGATTACTGCTTCTGTTACTTCTTCTCCGAGATATTTTTCTGCGTCAGCTTTGAGTTTTTGTAATACCATTGCTGAAATCTCCGCTGGACGTTTTCGCTTTCCATTTAGTACGATTTCGACTTCTCCATCTTTACCTTTCTCGCATTTGAAGGCTACTTTTGACATGCCTTTTTTTGTTTCGTCGTACTTTCGTCCGATGAAACGTTTTGCAGAGTAGATAGTGTTTTCTGGGTTTGTTGTCATTTGGTTTTTTGCAACAACTCCCACTAGTCTCTCGTCACCTTCTTTGATTGCTACAATAGATGGGGTAGTACGAGCACCTTCCGCATTTTGCATTACGGTTGATTCTCCACCTTCCATTACTGCCATACATGAGTTAGTAGTTCCGAGATCGATTCCTATTATTTTTCCCATATTATTGGTTGTTAATTTATGTTGTTAATTTATGTTGTTAATTTATGTAGTTAATTGATTAGCACTCGACATTATAGAGTGCCAGTTTCAAGTAGTCAAGTGTAAAATTAGCCTTTTTCTCCATTTCCAACTTTTACCTTTGCGTGGCGGATAACTCGTTCTCCTAATGTGTATCCTGCCTCGAGTTCTTCTGTGATTATATTTTGCTTTCCAGGACCTTGCATGACTGCTTCATGTAGGTTTGGGTTGAATTCTTTTTCGGTTGTTTCCATTCGTGTGAGGCCGGCTTCTTCGAGTGTTGTGTTTAGGTTCGTTATGCACATCTCAACTCCTTTATACCAATCGTCTGCGCCTTCCGGGATGTGTTGCGTGGCGCGGTTTAAGTTGTCGAGGATTGGGAGTAGGCGAGTGATGAGTTCTGCTGATGCCATTGCAAACACTGCTGCGCGTTCCTCTTCAGTGCGTCGTTTTAGGTTTTGCAGATCAGCCATTGCGAGCTTTGCTGTTTCGGTCATTTGCGTGAGTTCTTCTTTTAATTTCCCTACGTCCGATGTGTCGTTGCCCGAGATTGCGGCTTCTTCTTTTGCTCGATTTTCTTCTTCATCTTTACGAGCTTTTTCTAATTTTGCTTTTAGATTGTCGTCTTTCTTTTTTGCGGTCATTTGTTTGGGATTATTTTTCTAAGAGTTTTTGGATTTCCTCGACGAGGACTATGTTGTATGGGTAGTTCATGCGCTTTGGGCCGAGCAGGCCGATGTATCCTTTGAATCCTGCTTTTTCGTACTGAGCTACTATTATTGAGCAGCTTTGGATTTGTGGGAGGATGTTTTCATCGCCGATATATGCCTTTACGTTCTTGTCGGTTTTTAATTTTGCTAATGTTTTTACGAAGTTGTCGTGATGTTCGAGGACTTCTATTACTTCGCTAGCTGCCACTTGGTTTTGTGCAAACTCTGGCTGTCGCAGTACGTTGCTCATTCCTAGGAAGAATGTTCGTGGGTTGTCGGGGGTAGTTGCGAAGCTTACGAGTTTTGAGGCGCGAGCGAGTAGGTTTGTCGCGTCGTGTAGGTATTCGCGGACTTTCTGGGTTTTGTAGCCTTTTTGGATGATTTTGAGTGCGGCTAGCGCCTCTTTTCGCGCTGTGTCGTAATCTGCGAGGTCATCCACAAATCGTCTGTATGCTTTGTCCGTCGGAATTCGTCCTGCCGAAGTATGGGGTTGATATATGTATCCTTCTTCTTCTAGTACTGCCATATCGTTTCTGATGGTGGCAGGGGATACGTGAAACTTATAGCTTACTAATACGGTGTTTGATCCTACCGGCTCAGCGGTTTCAATGAAGTGTTTTAAGATTGCCTTTAGTACGAGTTCACGTCTGTTCTCAGTCATTTTTGTGTATCAAATTAGCACTCGAGATTATATAGTGCTAATTTGTTGTGGTCAAGTTACATTTTCTCTCCAACCATCTTTGCTAAGTCTACGGTTCGAGCGCTGTAGCCCCATTCGTTGTCGTACCATGACATTACTTTGACGAGGTTGCCGTCTATTACCATAGTTGAGAGGGCGTCGATTGTTGATGATTGGTCAGTTCCTTTGTAGTCGATAGATACTAGTGGTTCTTCTGAGTAGCATAAAATGCCTTTTAGTCTTCCGTCTGCTGCTGTTTTGAGTATTGCGTTTACTTCTTTAGCTGAGGTTTCTTTTTCTGATTCAAATGTTAGGTCGACCATTGATACTGTTGGAGTTGGGATTCGGATTGCGAGGCCGTTTAGTTTTCCCTCAAGTTCTGGAAGGACGATTCCTACTGCTTTTGCTGCACCTGTTGTTGTTGGGATCATTGATAATGCTGCTGCTCGTGATCGTCGTAAATCTTTGCCTCCTACGTCTAGGACGGTTTGGCTAGTTGTATAGGCGTGGATAGTTGTCATGAGGCCTTTTACTATACCGAGTTCATCGTTTAATACTTTTGCGAATGGTGCTAGGCAATTTGTAGTACAAGATGCGTTCGAGATGATGTGGTGATTAGCTGGGTCGTAGTCTTCTTCATTTACTCCTACTACCGTTGTGAAATCGATTTCGTCTTTTGCTGGAGCTGTAAGTATTACCTTTTTAGCCCCTGAAGTTAGGTGTTTTGATGCTAATTCTCGTGTTCGGAATGCTCCTGTTGCTTCTATTACTACGTCTACTTCAAGGTCTTTCCATGGGAGTTTCTCGGGATCACGTTCTGTGAATAGCTTATATGACTTGCCGTCCACAACCATCTCGTCCTCTGATCTTACTTCAATATCAGCTTTCATTGTGCCGTATGTAGAGTCGTATTTGAGCAGGTGTGCCATTGTCTTGGCATCTGAAGTGTCATTGATTGCTACAATCTCGAATGCTTTTTTCTCATGATTGATGCGAAATATTTGTCGTCCTATTCGTCCAAAACCGTTGATTGCGACTTTCATAGAAAAGGGGTTAGAATTTTTCGGTGGTAGTATAGAACGAAATCAATTAATCTTTCAATGTTTATGGAAATAGTTGATATAAATTTTGTTGAAATATATGAGAAAGTGTCGTCTACATTGGCGTCGGGAGGTCTTGTTATGCATCCTACGGAGACATGTTATGGGCTTGCTGTAGACATTTTTAATGAAGATGCGGTGGAGAAGTTGTATAAGGCGAAGGAGATGGGTAATGAGAAGCCTTTGAGTATTTTGGTTTCGAGTTTTGAGATGGCTAGTCAGTTTGGTGAGTTTTCGCAGGCGGCGATGGAGTTGGTCGATAAGTTTTGGCCTGGTCCTTTGAGTATTGTGGTGCCAAGGAGTCCGATGTTGCCGAAGTTTTTTAATAAAGGGCATGATTTTGTATCGATCCGGTTTGCAGATCATAAGTTTTGTAATGGGATGGTGGGGGATTTTGGGAAGCCAGTAACAACTACTAGTGCAAATAGGGCGGGGGAGTTGCAATTGTACAATCCGGATCTGACAGAATATGAAGAATTGGAGAAATATATAGGTATTTTGGTGGATGGTGGAGATATTGAGCGAGAAGAGCCTTCTACGATGGTAAAAGTGGAGGGTGATAAGGTCAAAATTTTGCGACAGGGGGGGCTAAACATCAATTTGGGATGATTTTGGTGTACAACAAAGTTACACAATAGAACAAAAATTGTTCAACCGAAAAGTTGTAACGGGGATTTTGTTTATGCGTAAGGGAGAAAGGCGTGTTGAATAGTCGTCTTGGGTATTAAATTTGTACTAACTTTGGGTTCGTTTCTTGACCAAAGTGGAGTTTGTCCTTATCTTTAGACGTAGATTGAGTGTAAAAAAGTTATACACCGTCTGTGCACAAGTTTTGAACACCAACTCATTCCTAGAATTCCAAATTTTGTTTAGCTAGAGCCAAATGGAGCACGTTTCAGTCTTAAGAGAAGTTGTTCAAAAGTACCTAAATCTCAAAGAGGGAGAAGTCGTTGTAGATATGACTTTGGGATTGGGGGGACATGCTCTGGATTGTCTAAAAAAGATTGGAGAAAGCGGTAAATTGTACGCATTTGAGCAGGATGAGAGAAATTTGGAGGAAGCACAGAAGAGGCTAGAGGCCTATGAGTCACAAATTACTTACGTTCACGATAACTTTCGTTACTTAAAAACTAGGATTACTGGCGAAGTTGATGCGATTTTGTTTGATCTGGGGATAAGTTCAGTCCATGTGGATGAAGCTGATAGGGGATTCTCCTTTATGAATGATGGTCCATTGGACATGAGGTATGACTTGAGATCAAAACTGACTGCTTATGAAGTTATTAATAATTATGATGAAGAAGCACTTGCAAATGTGATCTATGAATATGGAGAAGAGAGAGCGAGCAGAAAGATTGCGAAGCAAATAGCGCAGAGGAGAAAGGAAAAGAAATTTGAGACTACATCTGAATTTGCAGAGTTTCTAGAAAAAGTTCTCCCAAGAAAGCGTGTAGGTCAAAAAAGCAAATCACATCCAGCTACAAAGATATTCCAGGCGATACGGATTGAAGTAAATGATGAACTTGGTGCATTAAAAGATGCATTAGAAGGAGCGATGAAAGTTCTCAAGGTAGGAGGACGAGTAGTCCTGATTTCATATCATTCACTTGAAGATCGCATCGTAAAGCAATTCTTCAAGAAATTGGAGAGGCCGGAAACGACAGGTGAAGAAGCGATTTATTCCAATCACGGAGAGCCGATTGTCGAACCATTAACAAAAAAACCAGTGGTCCCAGAAAGCGCAGAACTTCAAACTAATCCTAGAAGTAGAAGCGCAAAACTTAGAGCTTACAAAAAAATCAAACAATATTAAGTCCTATATCCCTACCCCTCATGTCCCAACTTGTACTATCACGCGGTAACCGTTACAGAAAAAATGTACTAAGTAAGATAATTCCAAATGTCGAACTTGGGCCATACTTCTTAGTTGGTTCGCTTGTACTTTTCGTTGTTCTTATTACTGTCATTACGTTGCTTTTCTCGACGCGGCAGGTTACGAAAGGATATGTTCTCAATATGCTTGAATCTGAGCATCAAGAGCTTACGAAGGTGAATGAGATCAAGGATATGGAACTGTCGAAAGTGAGGTCGCTTAACTTTATCAAAGAATCTTCAAAGGTTAGGTCGATGGTGCGTGCAGATCAAATCGTGTTTATCAAAGGCGATACTGCGGTTGCGAGTAGGTAGAGAAATTATTGACATTCTCTCCCTCTGCGGTAGTGTGTTTGTGGGCAAGACTGGGGGTGAAACTATCATTCCATAACTTACATTTCTATGAAAATTTGTGATTATTTGAAGTCAAATACTGATGAGGATTTGTGCTCTGTGATGGGAACTCTTGAGGATGCCGTGAAATCGATTTCTGAGAAGGTGCGTTTTGCTGATGCCACAAAGGCGGGAACGAAGAATTCATATGGGGAGGAACAATTGGCACTTGACGTGTTGTCTGATCAGATGATGCAGGATGAGTGCAGGCAGAATGATTTGATTGGTTTGCTGGCTTCCGAGGAGCTTCCTGAGGAGTTGAAGATTGGTGATGGGCCGTATGCGATTGCGTATGATCCGTTGGATGGTTCGTCGCTTGTGGACGTGAATTTGGCGGTTGGGACTATTATCGGCGTTTATAAGACGGGTGCTTTTGTTGGAGTGAGGGGGGATGAGCAGGTGGCGAGTTTGATCGCGACTTATGGGCCGCGGACTTCTATTGTTTTGACTGTTAAAAATGGGACTCATGAGTTTGTCATGAATGCCGATGGTGAATTTCGGCTTGCTAATGAAAATATAAAGGTAGGGGATGGGAAAATGTTTGCGCCTGGGAATTTGAGAGCGAGTGCAAAGAGAGCTGATTATCTTGAATTGATGAATTGGTGGTGCAAGGAGCAATATACTCTTCGATATTCTGGCGGAATGGTTCCGGATATTAATCAGATTTTACTCAAAGGGAAGGGGATTTTCTCTTATCCTGGATATGAGGATGCGCCAAACGGAAAGCTCCGATTATTATTTGAATGTGCGCCGATTGCATTGTTAATGGAGCAGGCTGGAGGTGCTGCGAGTGATGGGAAAATGAGGATTTTGGATAAGGTTGTTGAGGAAATTCAACAGAGGACGCCTATTTTTGTGGGGAGCAAGACGGAGGTTGCGAGGTGTGATGATATGTTGGACTAGAGGGTTGACTTGATGGCGGAAATATGATTTAATACTCAGCTAGTTTGTAAAGCTGAATATCGAAATGTTTTTGAGTCCAATACGTTTTAGAAATTAATATGGCAAATAGTGATCTGAAAGATAGGCAGGAGGAGATTGAGGAACTTGTACTGAAGGTTCAGGAAGGGGACCAGGACGCTTTCTCTCAATTGTATGACATATTTATCGATCCAATATATCGATATGTGTATTATCGTGTGAATGATGAAGATGCGGATGATTTAGTAGGGACTGTTTTTTTGAAGGTTTGGGAAAATATTAATAAATATAAGCGTGGGAAGAATTCTTTTTCTGCGTGGATCTTCCGTATTTCTCATAATTTAGTGGTAGATCACTATAGAATGACGAAGGATAAGTGGGTTGCAGAGCTGGATGACAATATTACTGACCATAAGAGGGAACACAGTCCTATCAGGACGACGCAAAACTCTTTGGATCAGACAGTGCTGAAAGTTGCTTTAAGTAAGCTGAAAAAACCATATCAAGACATTATTGTTTATAAGTTTGTAAATGAGCTTAGTAATCCTGAAATTTCCGGAATTTTAAATAAAAGTGAAGGGAGTTTGAGGATTTTGCAATTTAGGGCTTTGAAGGCGCTAAAAATTGAGCTTATTAATGTGGGTGTGGATTATGAGTTTTAGTGTAACAATAACCAATAACTAATCGTTAATAGATGTGTATGCCAGATGATAAATTAAAAGAATTGGGACTAGAGAAGTTGGCTGGTGATTTGAAGCAAATCAAAAAGCCCATCATGGATAGTCAAAAGAGAGATGCGATTAAGCAAACTGTGCTTAACCAATTGTCTCAGCCGCAAGAAGAGAGAAGCTATTTCTCTTCTGTTGTTACATATGTCCGTGAGGTTGTTGCAAATTTTTCATTTCCGAAGGCGAAGCGAGCTACTATAAAAGAAAGTGTTTTTGATGCTATTGATACATCGCCGCAAGGGAATTTCTATTTTTACAGAATTTTGACGTTTCAGAAGAGGGCTGTGAGTGCAATGTTGGCAATGCTTATGATTTTTGGATTGTTCAACTTTGTGAATATCGATATTAATGTCGCTAGGGCTGCGGAACTAACGTTTTTGGATGTATATGTTGGTGATGTGACTATTGAGAGGGATGGTAAAAAGATTGCTCCGAAAGTTGGGATGGAGATCAAAGAGTCAGATACTATATCGACTGGTGACGGAGCTGCTATCGTGAAGTTTTTTGACGATAGTGTAAGTAGGCTTTCTTCTTATACCGAGGTGGTTGTGACAAGTTTGATTGGTCAAAAAAACAGTCTTGTGAATAGTTATGTTGAGCTATCCCTTGTAGACGGGATGCTTTGGTCAAAGGTTGTGAATTTGGTTGATGGTGATTCGTCTTTTGTTGTTCAGGCTAATGATGTTTATGCAAGTGCGAGAAAGGCTGCATTTAATGTTGAGATTGATGGTGATGAGGTGGAGGTGGAAGTGTTTAATAGAACGGTTAATGTATTTACTGGTGATTTAGCTAATTCAATTGAAAGTGGAGACAAGGCAGTAGTAATTGCAAATGATATAAATGTGAAACATATTAATGAAGGTGAAAAAGGGATTGCGTGGGTAAGGGATAACCTAGAGAGTGATCAGAAATATTTAGTTGAAGTTGAGGATAGATTGCTTGTTGCAAAAATGGATAGCCTGGGAGTTAAGGATGTTAAAGATATCAAGCTTGAAAATACTTTCCGAGAAGATACTTCGGTGTTTTTGACTTTTAGTGATGTTGGTAAGCAGAAAAAAGAGTTGGAGCTTTCGCAGAAAAAAATTCTTGCAGCTGAGGTGAAGTTGGGAGATCAATTTTTGACTAGAATAGAGAAAGAAGAGATTGAAGTGGCTATCGAAGATTTTAAAGATGAAGTTAATGACTTTTATGATTTGGTTGAAGAGGTAGAAACTACCGATGAGGAATATGCCTATGAATTAAAGGAATATGCGAATGAAAAACTTTTGGCTTATAAAAAAGATTTGAGTGTTGTTGTTCCTAGTTCGCCTGCTTATGGGATTAAGGAGGTTGTAAATGAATTGAGTTTGCTTGGTATTGAAAATGAAGATGATGTTAAAACTCAAAAGCTTGATGATGCGCTGAATGAATTGGCCGGCTTGGCTGATGAGCATTGGGCTATGTCTGATGAAGTTACTGAGGTTTACGAGGATAGTTTGGATGAAGTTGTAGAATTGGTGACAAATAGTAATTCGCTTGACGAGAAGGAACGCGAACAGGTATTACAAAAAACTTCAAAGTATAAATATATTTTGACTGGTGAGGAAATAGAAAATACTGCAGATGATATTGATTCTAATGATGTGCTTCCAATTTCAACTTCTGCTGATTCCAACGAAAAGTATGGGGTGAAGGTTATCAATGATGTGCCATTACCACCCGGACTATAAAATATTTATTAGGCCAAGGATTGTTCCGCTTGCTGCGAATATTCCGCCTACTATCCAGAAACGCATTACTATTGTAAATTCCTTCCAGCCTTTTTGTTCGTAGTGGTGGTGGAGTGGGGCTATTTTGAATACTTTGCGATTGAAGAATTTTTTTGATGTGAGCTGAATGATTACGGACAAGGCTTCTATTACGAATACGAATCCAATGATTGGTAATACTAAAGTTTGGTCGGTGAGCATTGCTATGACTCCCAGCGTGGCCCCTAAGGCCATGGATCCTGTGTCTCCCATGTAGAACTTAGCTGGGGGGACATTGAACCAAAGAAATGCTAGAAGGGCTCCTATGATCACTACGCAAAGTGTTGCGAGGATAAGGAGGCCTTTGAAGAATGCAATTATTCCAAATGCGGCGAATGCCATTATGAGGAGGCCGCTTGCGAGGCCGTCGAGTCCATCGGTGAAATTTACTGCGTTTGCGGTGGCTATTATCACTAGGATGAAGAGGGGGATTGAGAGCCACCCAATTTCTATTGATTCGATTCCTGGAATTGGAATGTTCAGATGTGTAAAACCGAGTTTTGCGTAGAACCACCATGCGCTTGCTCCGCTTAAGATTAATAGTCCGAGCATCTTTAGTTTTGCACTTAGGCCTTTTGTGTGGCCGATACCTTTTACGTTGAGGTAGTCATCTACTGCGCCAAGTGCTCCGAATGTTACTAATGTGAATAGTGGAATCCATGTTTCTTTTCTGTTTAGAAGGGAGTGATCGAAGACTCCTAAGTATGACAGGAATCGTGAGAATATTACAATTATTAGGACTGTCCCCCAAATTAGTAAGCCACCCATCGTTGGGGTTCCAGCTTTTTTTGCGTGGAGTGCAGAGTATAGTTTTGATTTTCCTCCAGTGAGGGCATTTGAACGGATTTGTTTGCCGATGTGTGATTTTACTAGTTGTTGGTAAAAAGGTGGCGTTAAAATTAACGCAACTATGAAAGCTAGTGTCCCAGCTCCAACAATCATCCCTAAGGTTTCTACTGTTTGTCCCAATTCAAATGGCTGCATGGGGATGTTTTACCATGTATAGGCTCTGAAAATCCAGTCGATTAGCACTTTTGTTTCTTGGAATCGTGCGGGGCTACCGAGGACTACTGTGATTATTTCGTTGCCGTCATTGTTTTCAGATACTGATACGAGGCACAGGCCTGCACCGTCCGTTCTTCCTGTCTTTAATCCTTTAACGTTGTAGTGCTCGTTGCCTAGGAGGGTGTTTGTTGATTTTAGTTTATGAGTATATTCTCCGGATTCTGATTGGACTTCAACATCTCGTAGAATTGCTGCATTTCGTACAAACTCTTTTTGATAGATGTATTTTGAGAGTTTTGCGATGTCGTAGGCTGATGAATAGTTATTCGGATTGTCGAGGCCCATTGGATTTGCAAAACGAGTGTTTACGAGGCCGAGAGATAGGGCTTTCCGATTCATTTTTTTGACGAATTCATCGACTGATCCGGCGTTGTGTTCTGCTAGTGCGGTGGCGGCGTCGTTTGCTGAATTGACCAATGCCCCTAGAAGTGTAGCTTTTACGGAGATTGTTTCTCCTGTTCGTAAGTACATTGTTGAGCCGCCTACGGTTGATGCGTTACCGCTGACTTTGACAGTTTCCGTTAGGTCATTTTCTTCTAGTATAATTAAGATTGTCATTAGCTTCGTAATGGAAGCTATTGGTAATCTTTCATGTGGATTTTTTTCGAATAAAATTCCGCCAGTTTTTAAATCTACCCCGATTGATCCGTTTGCATTGATTATGGGGGATACCATTGCGTGGTCTTTGACTGGGATTGAAGTTGCTTCTGAGATACTTTGGTAGTCGAAGCTAGCCGTTCTCACAATATTATGGGTATCAGTTACGGTTTCGGTGTTGATTTGTGCGCCGAGGTTTGTGTCGATTATCCCTGTAATGTAAAGGCTAAGTAGACTTGTAAGCATTGATTTCTTTCGGATTTAGACGGCGATATTTCCCGAGGGCGAGTGTGCCGAGTTTTATTTTCCCGATTCGGGTTCTTTGCAAGTATTTCACAGTATGATTTATGGAAGCAAACATTTTTCGAATTTGCCTGTTGCGTCCTTCGTGGATTACCATTTTAAGCAACGTTCCTGTTGGAGAAATTTTTGTAATTGTTATTTCTGAAGGATAAGTTCTTCTGCCATCTATGCGAACACCGCGTTCGAGTTTTTCTTTTTGTTCTGTGGTGAGTTCTCCCGAAAGACGGATATTGTAGTGTTTTCCGCATTCGTTTTTTGGGTGGGTGAGTGTATTTATGAAGTCACCGTCATTACTTAGGATTAGTAATCCTTCCGTGTCTTTGTCGAGGCGGCCCGCTGGCTTGAGTGTTTTGTCTTTTGGTATGAGTTCGAGTACTGTTTTTCTGTTTAATTCGTCACTTCGTGTTGTGATGTATCCTTTTGGTTTGTTTAGGGCGATGTATGTGAAACTATCGCTTGGTGTTACTGGGACGTTTTTGATCGTTATGCGATCTATTATTGGGTCTATTTGGGTTCCGAGTTGTGCAACTGTTTTTCCATTGATTAATACTATCCCGCTATCAATTAATTCATCTGCTTTACGGCGAGAGTATTCAGTGTGGGTCGAAATGAATTTATTCAGTCTCATTTTCTCCATTTGTTGCTCTGTTAGATTCTTGCATTTCCAGGATTGTTGGCCAGAGGATGTAGAATGGGTCTTCGAGGTAGTTTTCGGAATCTGGATAGTCCGCGCCGACTTCTATTAAGATATCTGAATTGGCTAGGTATTGTGTGTATTCTGTTGGGATGTTGGTTGTTTCGATTCCAGGGATTATTTTTTGGAAGAAGTCTAATGCTGGGGGGCGTGAATTAACCTCATCTCCTTCTGTATCGTATTGTTGTTTGTAGTAGTAAGTTGAGATTTGTTTGTCTTGTGTCTCAGCGTTTGCAAATCCTGTTACGTCGAAGCAGTATCTTTGGAGGAGTTGTTTTGTTTCTGCTGCTATTCCACTTTTTGCTGTTCCGTTTAAGATTTGAATTTTTGGATTTGAATGTGCTGCTAGGGGAAGATTGAAATTCAAATCTGCGTATCTGTATAAGTAATCAAATCCACCTGCGGGGACAAGCACAAACATTCCATTGTAGTCTGCCATAGCAGGAGCGTATAGGAATCCTCCACAGCGATTTGGATCATCGTGGATTAGTCGGTGTAGAACTTGCTGTTGATCGAATTCTCCTGCAAATGACCCTAGGGTCATGATCTCCTTTACCTTAATGTTGGTTTCGATATTTTCCTTAAGTGCATTTAGGATATCTTGGATCTTTTCTTTGCTTAGAAGAGTTTGTGTCTTTAGCGCTTTTTCTTTAATTGAGTATAAAATTTGTTGTTGGCGATTTGCGCGATCGAAGTCTGAAGTAGTTTTTCGGCTGCGTACGTACTTTAATGCTATGTCACCGTCCATGTGATGTAGTCCTGCAGAAACTGCAAATACTTCTTCACCGCCTGAGCCATCCTCCTTTGGATAATATGGGTCGTATAGGTCTTCCTCAACTACTATGTTTATTCCTCCCAATGCATCTATGAGGTCCGTGAAGCCTTTGAAATTAATTTTCATGTAGTAATGGATTGGGACGCCGACTATTTCTTCTGTTTTATTTTTTATATGTTCGAGTCCTTCCGTTGAGCTTTCGTAATATCTTTTCCCGTGAAAATAAACTTCGTTAATCCGTGAACCTCCGATCAAATCGTCTGGAACATATAGGTCCCTTGGTATTGAGAGTATTGAGACGAGCATGTTTTTTTTGTCGAAGCTGGCGACCATTATTGTGTCTGTTAGGTCTGCACCATCGTGGTCTGGATTTCCAGTCCCAAGTATTAGAAAATTTGTGTGTCCGTGAGAATCTTCTTGTAATTCTTCTCCTGCGAGCGATAGGAATACCGTGAAATCAATGCTTGAAAGCGCTTTTGCTATTCCCGTTAATAAAATTACGATAATAGTAATAGATATTATTACTGATGCACTTATGCTGTAGTGCTTTGCTGAATACTTACTTACTTTTTTTGTTTCGAAATCCATGGGGCTATGGCTGATTTAGGATTATTATAGTTTGAATGTTTCCTGCTTGATCAAGTTGGACATCAATTCCAGTTAATGACCAAGTCGATTCCAGTACGGAAGAGTCTGCCAGAATTGAGTCTAGAATGGTAGTCCAAGTTGGATAATTTCTGAAAAATGCTACGGTGTCTCCGGTGATATAATGTAGATCGAGAGCTTCTGAAAGTGTGTCGTTTGTTAATTCTGTTTCGCTTATTATCGATTCGTTATTTAGGTATGTGGCAGCATCTTCTATTGCTGTATCTACTGCTAGTGGGACGGTTCGTGCGTTATTTATTTCTTCGAATAGCTCCGATTTATAATTTGCTAAATCTGAGGTGGTTATGTCGTCCGTGGAAAATTCCTCGGTTATTATTAAATATCCGTTGTCTTCCACTATTCCTATTCCTACTCTGTCCCAGCTTTTATCTAAGATATTTGTTCTGTGTGCTGCACTTCTCATTAGACCTTCGTGAGCAAATCTTAGCGATACGTCCTTTGCTATGTTTTCTGAGACTGGGGTTGCAATTCCAATTGCAATTCGGCGGTCGTTAGGGCTTTGTCCACTTTGGTTTATGTGTGAGAAGAAATTGTTGTCCGCCATATCTTCTGAATGATTTTGGGCGAGAGTGTTTAGTTCACTAGATAAATCGATCGAGGATAGTCCATGATCTTGGCGATCGTCATTTATATAGTCGAGGATGGTATTTCTGTTACTTGATAAGCTTACTGAGCCTTCAAAGTAGTCTCTTGTGTGAGTGTCGAAATAGTCTGGGATTAAGGGGATTGAACCACCTATGTATATTGGATGGTTTATTATTGCGATGCCGTCTTGATCGTTTACTTCTACTATGTATCTGCCATTGTCTGGAGGAGTGTATGTAAATCCAAATGTTCCTCCACTCTTTAAGGTTTCTGATCCATAATATGTTCCAGTTTCTCCAGACAATGCCAATTCTATTTCATTCACGAAACCGTCTTCTCTTATTACGTAGCCAGTTGTTTTTATATTTACTTCCAATGTTCCCGAGAATGAAAATCTTGAGGCTGAAGATAGGGTTGATGGAATGTTTGGTGTGGTGACGTCATTTTCTAAGATTGTGCTGAATGTGTGAATTGCTGCGTCGAATGATTGTTCGTCTGTTATTTCAAAGTCGGATGATATCTCTAATGGTGAGCTTGATGTTGTTTTTGCAGCTTGCACATAGTAGTTGGTCGATTTCTCTGAGAATTTATTGAAATCTGAATATCGAATTGGTATGCCGCTTCGATTTTGGCGATTTATGTATGTAACATTTTTGCTGCCTTGTGAGATGCGGACTTTTTTAATGCTGGAATTTGGTGCGGTGTGTTCAATAGAGGTTGTGTCATCTTCAAAGTTTATACTGAATGATGCGATGTTTGGCTTTTCTTCCGTTTCAGTGCTTGAGGGGAGAGAATTCTTTACTTCGATTTCTATTGCGTCTGTTGAGCCATTTTCTCCAGGAATTATTCCAATGTAAAAATCTCCGTCATTGTCGAAATATACTGGGATTGAGAAATTTCCTGACTGATCGGTTCCTCCTGTGAAAGTGTCGTAATTAGATCCTGTGTTTTCGTCCAATATTACTGTGACAAAATTGTAATTGCCTATGCCGCTAATAGAACCTTCAAATACGTATACTTCGTCTTCGTAGTATGTTAGCGGTGGATTATCATAGAGCCAGATGTTGTCGAATTCATCTTGTGCCATTGTTTCATCTGGAGTTTCTGTATCGTCTTGGATTGGAGCTGTGTCATCGTCGTTATCATCGTTATTGTCGTCATCGTCGTCATCATCGTCGTTGTCGTTGCAGAGAGTGCAACTTGGTGGGATTGAGCGGAAAATTACTTCACTTGTATTTGCTCTAGTGTTTTGGCTATTTGGGTAAAAATTTTCGTCATTTGCTTCTTGGAGCATGTTGTAGTGTTTTGCAAAGTCGATGTATGGTGTGAACCATGCTGTTTTGTAGACGTCTGCAAATGGTTGTACAGTTATGTATGTTTTGACCTCCCAGCCTTGGATTTCTCCAATTATCTTTAATGATTCGGCTTTTGTGATTGTTTGTTCTGGGCGAAATGTTTTGTCTTCGTATCCTACTACCCATCCTTCATGATAGGCTTTTTTGACGTATGGCATGTACCAAGCAGAAGGGTTGATGTCAGTGAATGGAGTTGGTTTTGTGATGTCGGTTGTTACTCCATCCGTTCCTTCTATCACGATTTTTAGAAATTCTGCGCGGTTTATGGTTGTTTCTGGGCGGAAAGTGTTGTCAGAATAGCCGTTTAGAATTTCTGCTTGTTCTAAATATGTGATTGCTTCGTAGTTTTTGTGAGATTGGCCTACGTCCGTGAAGGCTGCTGATGCAACTTGCGGGAGGCTTGTAATTACGATTGCTGCTATTACTAGATGTGTGAGTAGTCTTTTCATATGATGTGAATAATATCTCTTTTTAGATTTTAAGAAAATTTTAATCGATTGCGCTAATGTGGCTTTTATGACTAATTCGCGTGTAATAATTTTGTTTGTATTTGGTTTTTGTGCGGGGATTTTTGGGTTTGAAAAATGGGTGGGCGGGGAGTGGTTAGTTGTTGGGATTTGTTGTGTGGGCGGGGTGGTATTTTTGTGGAGGAGTGGGTTGATGAGGTTTTTTGGGGTGGTGGTTGTTGGGTTTGTTTTGGGGATGTTTAGGTTAATGGTGGCGATGGATGAAGTTGTTTTACTTGAGGGGAATACGGAGATTGAAGGGTGCGTGGTGGCGGAGGTGGATGTGCGGGTTGATAAGGTGAAGTATGTGGTTGAGGTGGAGGGCGTGATGGAGAGTGGTGCTAGTGTGGAGGGGAAGGTTTTGGTGAATGCGGCTCGGTATCCGGTTTATGAGTACGGGGATTGTTTGAGGGTAGGCGGGTTTTTGAAGGTTCCAGATGGGGCTGAGGGTGGGGAGGATTTTGATTATCGGGCGTATTTGATGAGATATGGTGTGCGGTATGTGATGTATGCGGACTGGATGGAGAAAGTTGGGGAGGAGGCGACAGGGTTTCATGATGCTATTTTTTGGATTAAGGGGAAGTTTGAAGGGCGGTTGGAGGAAGTGTTTGCGGAGCCGGTTGGGAGTTTTATGGCAGGGTTGTTGTTGGGGACGCGGCGGGGGATTCCGGAGCATTTAATGGAGGGTTTTAATTTAACTGGGCTTACTCATATTATTGCGATTTCTGGATACAATATTACGTTGGTGATATGCGTGGTGAGTGGATTGGTAGGGTTTTTGGGGAGGAGGTGGAAGGTTATTTTGTCTTTGTTTTTTATATTCTGCTTTTGTGTGTTGGTTGGGGCGAGTAGTGCTGTGGTGCGGGCGGGGATAATGGGGAGTATTTCTCTCATGGCGCTTTGGTTTGGGCGAACATACTTTGTTGAGGTGGCCTTGGTAATGTCAGCATTTTTAATGAATTTGTGGAATCCTTTTATTTTAATTTATGACGTTGGTTTTCAGTTGTCGTTTTTGGCGACTACGGGGTTGATATTTGTTTCTCCCAGGATTGAAAAATACTTTGAATGGTTGCCGAGTGGGATTGCAATTCGGGAGTCTGTTTTGATGACATTGTCTGCGCAGATTATGGCTTTGCCTGTAATTATTTATACTTTTGGGAGATTGAGTTTGATTTCTCCAATTGCGAACTTGATTGTGTTGCCAATGATTCCGATTTCAATGTTGTTTGGTTTTTTTGCAGTGGTTGGAAGTTTTTTGTGGAGTGAATTGGGATTGTTGTTTGGTTTTTTTGGAGATGTGGTTTTGGAATTTATTATTTGGATTGTGAATCTATTTGCAAAAATAAAATTTGCCAGTCTGAATATAGAGTGGGCAAGTTGGTGGATGATTGGCGGGTATTACTATTGGCTTATTAGAAAGCTTATGATTTAGCTTGCTCTTCTTTCAATTCGCTCGTCTGTTTTCTTTTTTACCTCTTCTTTTGCTTTGCGTGCTGCAGCAATTCGTTCATTTAGATCAAATACGTTTCCGTCTGAAGTCTTCTTTCGGCCGAGATGTCTTGCTGTTCGCTCTTCTGCTTTTTCTTGGATTTTCTTTTCTAGTTTTTCGCGTTCGTGTTTAGTTTCAATTTTTGCTTCTTTGTGAGTTATTTCGCGTCCTTTCTTTTTTAATTTTACCTCTTCTGATCCTTTTCGTGTTCCTTCAAGTTTTTGTTGTTCTTTTGATAGTTTTTTTCGTGTCTTGTTTTTCTTCTCCGTGCTTCTTTCTGCTTTTTCGTCAAAGTCTACTTCTAGAATCTTTGCAGCTTTACCTTCCTTGTCTAGTGTCAATGTTTCGCTTTCATCTCCTCGTGCTCTTTCTAGGAATTGTTCCGTGAGCGTAAGTTCTTCTTCGTCCGTGATTTCTTGTTTTGCGGTAATTTCTGACCTGTCAAAGGTTGATGTTTTGTGATGTTTTTCAAAACTTACTTCCGAGAGTTCTGTTGCGAGTTCTTCTTCTTGTAATTCTTCAAGTTTGTCTTTTATTGTTTCTTCTTCTGTTATTTTTTCTACTTCTTTTTCTAGTTCTGCTTCGGTTGTTTTTTCGGCTTTTTCGCCTGTTCCAAATTGTGCAATAAATCTTCCGACAGTTTCAAACCAGAATTTGAGGGTTTTCTGTGCTTCTT
This sequence comes from uncultured Candidatus Peribacteria bacterium, assembly GCA_964385295.1. Taxonomy (GTDB): domain Bacteria; phylum Patescibacteriota; class Gracilibacteria; order UBA1369; family LOWO2-01-FULL-3; genus CAYLOL01. The sequence goes on along the minus strand of CAYLOL010000008.1, from coordinate 4,313 downwards.
CGTCTTCTTTGTATTTTTCATCGAGTGCAAGGAGTAGTTTCATTGCTTCTGCTCCTTGTGGGTTGTCGAATTTCAAATGTTCTTTCACTGCAGTTAATCCTTGATCTAAACTTATGTTACTTACTTTTTCTTTCTGTTCAGTATCTTTCTCTTCTTGAGTGAGTTCTGCTTTTACTTCTTGTTCTTTGCGTTTTCGTTGCTCCTTGGCTTGGTTCTTGATTTCCTTTTCCAAGCTTGTTGCAACAATTGCTCTTCGTTTCCAGCCGTTTTTGTCATAATCTGATTGCCAAGTAGTTAGTTCGGCCGGTTTAATATCTGGATTTACCTTTTCTAGTTCGCTTAATTGTTTTGAGAATTTTGTTCGTTCTTCTGCGTATGCTGCTATGTTTCGTGATTTGGGATTTGGGGTTGAGTTTGTCAATGTGTCGTACATTTTTCGAAGTTTGTCGAGATCTGGTTTTTCCTTGTTGTTGTCATGGTAATTTTTCTCATCGTCAAAGAACGCCTTGTAAAGCTTTACACTCTTTGGGCCTAATGTTTTTTCATTCCCGGCAGTTTCAATTTTTGCGTGGGCTGCTTTGACAATGAGTTGAGTTTCTCGAGTTTCTTTGTTCTCGGTATTTTTTACTAATGTTTTATGAGTGGCGAGTTCTTTTTGTTTTTCTTGATATCCGAGTTCTTCGAAGCTTCCGATTGCTGCTTTGAATCCGCTTCTATCTTCTTTGTATACCTTTGCTAATTCTCTTGTTAATTCTGCTTCTGCATCGAGGTATCCTTGCCATTTGTTTGATGGATTTTGACGATGTTCATGGTCTACTGAGAGTGACCTGTGATATTCTAGGAGTTCTTTTTTAGATTTCTTGCTCATCATGCGAGTTGTGACTCCGTTGATTGTGACAGTGTTGTCGAGTGAGCTTAGAGCTTTCATCTCATCACGAGTAAGGTTTTCTAATTTTTGCTGCATTTCTTTCTGCCTGAGTGGAGTGTCTGCATCCAGCATTTTTTCCATTGCTTCTTTTTTGATCTCTGGAGGATATAGATTGAGATGTTTATATTGATCTATGTGTTTCTCCATCTCTTTCGCATTTTTGAGGAATTCTCGACGTCCTTTGAGGCCTTCCTTTTTTACAAATGTTGAGTTTTGTGGGTTTACAGATTTTCCATATTTTTTGAATAAGTCTTCTAGGTCTTGATAGACTTTTTTCCTTGGCCCTAGGTTGTTGTCAGATTTTCCTTCCATGAAGTTTTCGTGCACTGTTTTCATGTGTGCAACTGTTGGGTTTTGTAATCTTTGATCTTTTGCCCATTTGATCCATTCTGGGGCGTCAATTTCCCCTAAATATTTTCGATTTTTTTCGATATCATCAACAAAGGCTTTTTCAAGCGTTAAGAGTTTCTTATCGCTTGGATCTAGTTCTTTTCCATCTTCCTTTTTTTGTTCTGCTTCTTTTTTCTTATTTTCCTCAATGGTTTTTGGAAGGTTGCGTATTTCTTCGTGGAGTTCTTTGGTTTTTTGTGGGCTGGTGGTATTATCTAATTTTTGTAGATATTCTTGATAGTGTTCATCTTGGATTTGATCTCTTCTGAGTTGGGAATTTAATTCATCTTCGGCAGCTTTGCGTGCCTGTTTTCTTTTTAAGGCAAGGTCTGTTCTTGTTATTTTCCCGTATTTTAGTTCTTTGTATTCGGATTCCGTTAGGTCTTCCTCATCTCCTGGTTTAACAAGTTTAAGGTCCGGATTTTTGTCCGGCTTGTTTCCTTCGTCGTCTGCGTGATCCAAATTTTCTGCGAGATTTGATTCCACGGGTATTTCTTAATGAAAAGCTCCCTTGAAAGGGAGCTAATATAGTACCATTTTTCCTTTAAAAGTCAATCTATACTGAGCAAACTGAGAATCCACAACTGAGGCATAACATGCAGCCTTCTCCGATTTGAATGTCGTTCCCGCATTCTGGACATTTTTTGCTAGCAATAATCTCTTTTTTGTTGAGCTGACCCTTCATTCGGTCGGCCATATCAAGCTTTGCTTGGACTTCTTCTGTTATTGGAGGGGGAAGAATTTCTTCGAAATTTTCTTTTATGTTTTCTGGTTTTGGATCTTGCGTTTCATCTTTGTTGTCTTTGTTTAGGATTAGGACTTGTTCTTGTCGGCTGCCATCTCGATATACCGTGCAGCCTTTAAGCCCGGCTTCCCATGCCATTACATATCCTTGCCGTACATCTTCACGAGTTGCTTCATTAGGGAAGTTGATCGTTTTGCTAATGCTGTTGTCTACGTATTTCTGGAATGCAGCCTGCATTTTAATGTGATCTTCTGCGCTAATTTCCATTGCCGCAACGAATACGCGTTTTGTTTCTGCTGGGATTCCTTCGATGTGTTGCAATGTTCCACTTCTTTCAATTTCATTTTTGATTTCCTCAGTGTTTAGTCCGAGTTTTTCTAATTCTGCCTTGAGGTATGGGTTTATGTATATAAGGCTTTGTCCACCCATGACTACTTTGTGGTATGCGAGTGCAAAGAATGGTTCGATTCCTGAGCCACAGTCTGCAACCATTGATAGAGATCCTGTTGGTGCAACTGTGTTTAGTGCTGAATTTCTTTGTTTTCTATTCTTCATTTCTGATCCGTATATTGAAAGTTCCCAGTTTGGGAAGCATCCCTTCTCATTTGCTAGTTGTTCCGAGAAGGCGCGACCTGTTTCGTCGATAAGCTTCATGACTTTTTCTGCCACTGCGACTCCTTCTGCTGAATTATATGGAATGCGGAGTTGATAAAGCATGTCTGCGAATCCCATTATTCCAAGGCCTACACGTCTGTTGTTCCGGAAGGTATTATTTACTTTTTCCACTGGAAAATCTGACAGATCTATTACATTATCGAGCATTCGTACAGCTGTCTTTACTGTTTTTTCTAGTCTCCCCGTGTTGACTTCTCCATTTGTGATGAATTTTGCGAGGTTGATAGATCCTAGATTACACACGTCGCCATCATGGAGCCATTGTTCTCCGCAAGGATTTGTTGCTTCGAGCGTTCCTAATTTTGGTATTGGGTTTGCCCTATTTGCTGTGTCTGGGAATAAAACTCCTGGTTCACCATTTCTCCATGCTGAGTTTATGATTTTGTCCATTAACTCTGAAGCTGTGATCGTTTCATCTATTGCTTCTACGAATGATCCGCGATCGTCTCTTACAACTCTGCGTGGTTTCATTTTTATGTCTTTCCATTTACACATCCATGGTTCTGATGATTTGCTTTTCACTGCTTCCATGAATTCATCAGTAAGTGAAACTGAGATATTAAAATTAACAAGTGATCCTTCTTCCCATTTTGATTCAATGAATTCCAAAATATCCGGATGATCAACTTTCATTACGCCCATGTTTGCTCCGTGTCTTCCTTGCTGCTTAATGACTCCAAAAGATTGGTTGTATGCAGCCATAAATGAGACAGGTCCTGATGCCATCCCTTGTGTTCGTGTTGTTCTATATCCTGCTGGTCTGAGCATATGCCAAGGGAATCCAAGTCCAGAGCCAGCTTGCTGAAGAAGCGCTGCATCTCTAAGTGTAGAGAATATTCCGTCCATAGAATCTTCTGGATGCAAAACGATACAGTTTGCAACGAGTCGTGTTTTTCCACCTGCATTTGCGAGTGTGCGGCCTGCCGGAAGGAATTCTAAGTTTGTCATTGTTTCTAAAAACTCACTTTTGATTTCTTCGATTTCTTTTTCTGATTTGCCGTAATCTTTTTCTACATTTGCGAGTGCTGTTGCTACTCTGTCGAACATGCCTTCAGGGTTTTCTGCAACTTCGCCTTCATCATCTCTTTGTAGGTATTTTCCAGATAGAACTTTGAGTGCGTTCATACTGAATGGAAGTGCTGTAGTTTTTCCGTTTAGTAATTCTTCTTGATAGCTTCTGATGTTTTTGTGTTGTTCACGGTAAATTATGTATGCTTTTGCTGTTTTTGCGTGTCCACCCTCGATCAAGATCTTTTCTACGAGGTCTTGGATCTGTTCTACTGTTGGGATGTTTTCATCGTCTTTATAAAAAACCTCCAATACTGCTGAGACTTGATTGGAAATTTGTTCTGCTACTGTTTTGTCTGTGCCACCTACTGATTTTGCTGCGTTCCAAATTGCCTTTGTGATTTTTACTTGGTCAAAGTCGGCGACTGAACCGCTACGTTTTTTGATTTTTTTGATCGGTGACATAGTGAGGGAAGGGTTAGCAAAATACGATGGGTTTTTGATCTGATTTTTCACAGACATGAGGGGAAATGGAGGCTTTTTTTGTAGTTCTAGGGCTTTTCGCCT
>CAYLOL010000007.1:0-25394 GCA_964385295.1 uncultured Candidatus Peribacteria bacterium | reverse complement strand
TTTGGTGGGCCTGGTTGGAATCGAACCAACGACCAATCGGTTATGAGCCGACTGCTCTAACCCCTGAGCTACAGGCCCAATTTTCAAATTACAACGCATTGATTAAAGCAAAAAGCGCCCTACATTACAAGGCGCCTTTCAGATTTTTTATACTATTTTTCTTCTTTCTCTTCCTTTGGCGCTTCCTCTTCTTTCTCTTCCTTTGGCGCTTTTTCAACTTTTTTCTCGACTGCAGGAGCGGCTTTGCTTCCACCATCAGCAACCAAAACATTAAGAGCCCTTGCTAGTTGAGATTTTTTTCTCGCAGCATTATTTGCGTGTACGAGACCTTTCTTGCAAGACATGTCGATTACCTTGTAAGTGTAAGCTAGAAACTTTTGAGCTTCCTCAACTTTCCCGTCTTTGATCAATTGTAGCTCTTTCTTCACGGACGATTTCATCTCACTACGAAGCGGAAAATTCCTTTCACGATTCACGCGATTCTGCTTTAGTCTCTTCTTTGCGGATTTAATAATTGGCATTTAGTAACTGTTTAATTATAATAAGCGGTGAGATTTTAAGGTAATCATATGCACAAGTCAACAGATATTCAGATAGTATTAGCATCGGCAAGCCCCCGCAGGAAAGAGTTGCTGGAAGGAGTGAAGCTCGATTTCATTGTTCATCCGAGTGATTTTGAGGAGAAAGACACTCACCTTACTCCAGAAGAATTAGTAATTCACAATTCACTTGGCAAAGCCCAGGATATTGCACGCCATTACAATAACGCACTGATAATTGGAGTAGATACCATTGGAGTGGTAGGTGATCAGATCATCGGGAAGCCACGCGATCCAGAGCACGCGAAAGACCTCCTGCGCCTTCTTAGCAATACCACGCACAGGGTTATTTCTGGTGTTACGGTCATGAATTCTAAGACGAAGAAGACCATCACGGCGGTTGAGACCACACTTGTAAGTATGGATAGGCTTGAGGAGAGTGATATTGAGGCGTATGTGAATTCGGGTGAGGGCGAAGATAAAGCGGCAAGTTATGCTATCCAGGGTCTAGGTGCGCTGTTTGTAAAGGGGATAGAAGGGGACTATTTTAATGTTGTTGGGTTGCCAATATTTAGACTTCGCAAGATCCTAAAAAAGTTTGGAATTAAGAGATGGATTTGACAAATCATAGAAACATGGATATAATCACATCTTCCTAAAAATCGAAGGAATATTGGAGAGCGGAAAAGAGAGGGCCTTGTGCCGTCTCTTTTTCTTAGGTAAAATTGATCTACGATGTAAATATAACCCCACTCCTATGTTTAGAAGCTTAAAATCACTTATTACAGGCGTTGTTGCAGGTACTGCACTTGGTATGCTTTTTGCCCCAAAGAAAGGCGAAGAATTACGAAAGAATTTCAAGACAGAAATTGATAAAGGCGGTACTGGATTTGAGACATTGAAAGAAGCTGCATCAAAAATGGGAAAAGATATACACGAAGTAGTGCAGGATTTGGCAGATAGTGAGTGTTGCAAGAAGGGTGAAAAGAAGGTAAAGAAGGGCACAAAAGAAGCGATGAAAAGAGCGAAGGAATTATATGAGGAATTCGTTCCAAATGAGACAAAGAAGCAGATCAAAAAAGGTCTAGCTACGGCCAAAAAAGAGATTAAGTCAGCAGAGAAAAAAGCAAGGAGTACGGTAAAAAAAGCGGACAAAAAAGTAACAAAGGCAATTAAGAAAGCTACAAAGAAAAAGAAATAATGATTAAAAAAGTGAAGAAATCTCTGGCTGTCCTCGGGCCGAAGGACACATTTTCGGATATAGCTGCGCACAAGTACAGTGCGGATGCGGAAATTTGCTACACTCATGACGTAGAAGAGATTTTCGAGTTGGTGGCTAAGGGCAAAGTTAAGCAAGGGATTGTCCCAATTGAAAACAAACTTCATGGCACAGTTCGTGAAACTCTGGACTATTTGTTTCACAAGAAAGTTCACGTTACGGGCGAGATTTCGATCCCAGTTCATCACTCTCTTGTGATTATGCCAAATGCAAAAAAGAACGACATTAAGCACGTTCTTTCTCATTCACAACCTTTAAGCCAGTGCAAAAAATATCTACGAAAGAACTTCCCAAAGGCAGAGCTGCAAGCATTGAGTTCAACAGCTGCAGCAATTGAGAAGCTACTCAGAACACGGAACAAATGCGTAGCAGTAATTGCGTCAGAGATAGCAGCAAAAAACAGCAATTTAAAAACTTTTGCAAAAAATATTGAGGACGAAAAGGGAAACGAAACCACATTTGTAGTCGTAGAAAAAGGCGACTACAAGCCATTGAAAAGTGATCAAAAAAATAGTACAAAAACTTCAATAGCATTCCACTTCTCAGCGGACGCTCCCGGATCGCTTTTCTCAGTCTTAAAGATATTTGCGGACGCTAGAATTAATCTTACAAAAATTGAATCTCGCCCAATTCAGAAAAAGTTTAAAGATTATATTTTTTACTTAGATTTTGAAGGACTACCAAAAAAAAGCATATTGAAAAAAGTGGGAAAACAAGTGAGGGCTCTGAAGATCCTGGGTAGCTATTAACCCCTCAACTCCTTCATGTGATCAATCCTCTTTTGAACGAGCTCTGCTGTTCCGATGTCTTTTCTATGGAACACTGGCCCTTTTACAGCGCCAACAGCACTTTGAGCGAGTTTCTCAGCCTCCTCGATGGTGTCTGCGATCCCAACGAATGCTATCGCACGTGATCCGCTTAGATACAAACCATCCTCACGTTCATCAACAGAAGCATGGTAGGCATTAACACCTTCAGGGATCTCTCCAACCTCAATCTTCTCACCCTTAACAGGATTATCAGGATAACCATCAGGCACTACGTACTTACAGACAGTGGCTTTATTCTCGAACACGATATCCATCCGATCCAGAGTTTTATTAATAGTCGCTTCACAAATATCCACAAAATCACTAACAAGAAGTGGTAAAACATTCATAGCCTCCGGATCACCAAATCTCGCGTTATACTCAATTAACTTCACTCCATTTTTTGTAGCAATAAATCCGCCATACATTATACCCTTGAAATAAACCCCAGTCTCTTCGAACAGAGCTTTCGCAACATTCTTTGTCATTTCAGATGCTTCGCGAACCTCTGCGGCAGTAAGAAACGGCAAGCTGTGATCTGCGTCAGAATAAGTTCCCATACCTCCAGTGTTTGGTCCTGTATCACCCTCATAAGCTCTCTTGTGATCTTGAACAACAGGCATATCAGCAACATGAACGCCGTCACAGAAACTCATTAAGCTAAACTCCTGCCCTACTAATTTCTCCTCGACCACAACACGATCACCGTCCGACAAACACTCCCGCGCATATGCGAGTCCTTCTTCTTTTCCATTTAGATGATCACCAGAAACTTTCACTCCCTTACCACCCATCAATCCATCCGCCTTCACGACATAGTTTTCACCCAACTTATCAAAAAATTGTTCCAACCCTTCCTTATCAAAGAAAACTTTAAATTCCGGATTGCCAGGAATTTGGAATTTTTTAAGCAAGTCTCGAGTAAAAGATTTTGAAGATTCAAGCCGGCCCACAGTCTCAAGAGGGGATGCAGAATGGATCTCCAACTGGAGGAGCATGTCCGCCACGCCTGCCGCTATAGGACCCTCCGGCCCAAGAATAGCAAAGTCGGGCTTCATATCAACTGCAAACGCTCGAATCGCCTCTAAATCAGTCACGCTAGCAATCAAATACTCTTTTGCCATCTCTTTTATCCCAGGATTTACGGCACTTCCCACTACAAATAGCTCAACCTCATACTTACTACGTTTCAAGGTCTCACATATCACGTGCTCACGTGCACCATTCCCAATAACAAGTATTTTTTTCATAATTTAAGAATATTTAATATCAATCTGATACCCTCCCCAACCAGGGGCGGGACCTAGACCCTAAACCAAATTCATTTGCCCTTTCGAAACATCCTCCGCCGTACATCCATTACAACCCTTCTTCTCACATTGTCTAGCATCTGCATTATCTTTCAAAGTTTTTGCATCAATATCGCCGGTCTTATATTTCCCATCAAAACACGCCATGCAGAAATCACTGATATTCTTACTCTTCTCCTTGCAAGCATCGAGCATATCCTCCAAATCTCCATAAACAAGCACATCAGCACCAATATATTTGCGAATTTCCTCAACAGAATTATTTGAAGCAATTAGCTCACCCCTAGTGGGAATATCAATTCCATAAAGACAAGGATGCATTACAGGCGGAGAATACGAAGCAAAATATATCTTTTTTGCTCCAGCATCCCTCATCATCTGTACGAGCTCTTTTGAAGTGTTCCCTCTGACAATACTGTCATCAACAAGCAGAATCTTTTTTCCTTTAATTTCAAGAGGCATCGGATTCAGCTTATGTTTTATCGATTTTTTTCTAATTTTCTGCCCCGGCATTATGAAAGTTCGTCCAATATACCTATTTTTTACAAGTCCTTCCCTATATTTGAGATCCAGCATATCTGCCAATGCTAATGCAGCAGTATTTGAAGAATCAGGAACTGGCATTACTACGTCAATATCGAGGTTCATTTTTTTAATCTTTGCAGCTAATTTTTCTCCCATTCTGATCCTAGATTTATACACACCGACGTTATCAAGCATTGAGTCAGGACGGGCAAAGTAAACGTATTCAAAGATACAAGGAATATGTTTTTTGGCCATTATTTTTTTCTTGTGAACTTTTCTAGTTTTTTCATCAATAAAAATTGCTTCCCCAGCTCCTACATCTTGAACAAAATCAAAATTAAGCATATCCAGAGCAATAGACTCAGAAGCAAAAATATAATCTGTTTTCATTCCGCTCGCACGCTTACCAAAAAGTAAAGGTCGTATTCCATGGGGGTCTCGAAAACCAACCATTCCATGCCCAGCAATGTATGCCACAACGCTATATGCTCCTTTTGATCTTTTATAAACACTTTCCACAGCCTTGAAGACATGCTCAGGTTTCATCACTTTCTTTTCGCCAAGTAATGAAAGCTCCTTACTAAACAATTGTAAAATAACCTCGCCATCACATGTGGAATTTACAAGTCTGTGATCTTTCTCGTATAACTCTTTTTTTAATTCGCGCGAATTAAAAACATTCCCGTTGTGCGCTAGCGCAACACCAAAAGGGGACTGCCCCAAGAATGGCTGTGCATCATTAGCATCATCACCACCAAGAGTTGCATATCGAGTATGACCAACTGCGGCATATCCCTGTAGTTTCTTCATGTGCCTAGTCCTAAATACTCGATTTACCAATCCAAGATCTTTTCTTATGTGAAATTTCTCTCCATTATAAGTCATCATTCCTGCCGCATCTTGCCCACGGTGTTGCAAGGTGGTCAAAGCATCAAACATATCCTGAGCAACATAATCATGTTCATAAAGTCCGACTAATCCACACATATTATTTTAGGTTATTTAATCTTTTCGCAGCCTTAACGGTATTTTCCATTAAGCAAGCAACGGTCATTGGTCCAGCGCCACCAGGAACTGGAGTTATATAGCTTGCCTTCTTTGATACATTCTCAAAATCCACGTCTCCAACCAATTTCCCTTCGTCATTTCTATTAATACCAATGTCCACAACCACGGCTCCATCCTTTACCATATCTTCAGTAATAAGATTAATCTTTCCAACGCCTACGCAAAGAATGTCAGCGCGTTTAGTGTGACTAGCCAAATCTTTTGTGTGAATGTGGCACGTTGTTACGGTAGCATTACGATTGAGTAGCATAGTCCCAAGAGGTTTTCCGACAATATTACTATGACCAACAACTACTGCCTCTTTACCCTCTATTTCAATTTTCTCATGCTCCAGCATTCGAATAACTCCAAGCGGAGTACATGGAGCCAAGTCTTCAAACTCAGTACTCAAAAACATCTTCCCAAGATTGTAAGCAGTAAATCCATCAACATCCTTTTTTGGATCAATGGCACGGATCACATCTGGCTCGAAAATCTGCTCAGGCAATGGCAACTGCACCAAAATCCCATGAATCATTTCATCCTCATTGAGCTCTTCAATCTTATCGATCAAAGTCTCAGTAGTAACATCAGTTTCATAATCAAACTGTACCCAATCAACCCCCGTCTTCGCACAAGCCTTTTGCTTTCTTTTGACATAAGAAAGCGAAGCAGGGTCCTTCCCAACTAAAAGAACAGCCAGTTTTGGCTGCACATGATTTACCTTGAGTTGATTGACCTCTGTCGACAAACTCCTTAGGATTTCGTCTGATATTTTATTGCCATCAAGTAGTTTCATAGGAATGGAAAATAAAACGGCTTCCAATTTTTTCTGGAAGCAACTTAACTATATCTCTCCTTCAAGAAGTCGTCAACTGCATTCCATATTAATTCTGCAGTGTCGTCCTTTTTTTCTTGTAATGTGATTCTAGTCCACCCATATTCATTTGCTAATTCTGAGTGAACCTTTTCGCATCGCTTCATTAATTCATCATTTTGTTCGTGTACATGCACTTTCTCGCGAGCTTTTATTACACGCTCACCCTCAATCATCATAGAGAAATCAGATTTTAATAAATGCTTATTTGCACATTCTAACCAATGTTTATCGAGCCCCTTTGTAATTCCCCAAGCCATGCCTGTTCCAATGTAATCCTCAGCAATAACAATACATCCCTCGTCAAGAAACTTCTGGAGCTTAGGTTGATATTGATATCGATTCATAACGAACCACATCTGAAGTTCATCTTCACTAATCTTCTGCCCATCAGGGTCGCGAAGAATAGAATTCAAATGAGGTCCAGTCGGCTCAGCATCATAAACAGGATACTTCACATATTCCACCTTGTGGCCTTCTTGCTCCAGCCTTTCAGCCAAGAGCTTACAATGGGTAGATTTACCCATATTATTAATTCCGTAAACTGTTATCAGTAAGCCCTTTTCCATAATGATTAATTATATCCCCCAGTACTTCCAAAACCCCCACGACTTTTATTTTCAACTTCATCAATTTCTTCCCACTCAAATTTATCAATCCTCACAAAAACTCCTTGGGCAACTTTCTCGCCACGCTTCACATGGACCTCTTCGTCCGTAAAATTGTAAACCAAAACTTTCACCTCATCCTCCGGCCCACAATAATCATGATCGATAATCCCAATCCCATGTGGGGGAGTGAGCCCCTTCTTCCGCGGAGTACTCGAACGTGATGCAACAACCAACATATAACCTTTCGGTACCTCCACAACTAGATTTGCGGGCACCATGCCTATCTCTTTTGCGGATATTGTCACATCTTCTCTAGCCGAAATATCAAAACCAACCGACCCATCAGTTTCATATATGGGAAGCGGCAATTCCTTGTCTATACGTTTTATTTTTACTTTCATACGCAGATAATATAGAGTGTTATGCACAAACTCACAACGAAAAATATGAAAACAAACTACCTTATTTTGAACTGGGCACTAGAGCTAGTAAACGCAGAACCAAAGCCAAAAATCGACTTTGCGGTGGGTGGGCAGGCGGTTATTGAAGGGGTCATGATGCGCTCTCCAAATCACGTGACGATAGCAGTTCGCAAACAGGACAAATCTATAAAAGTGAACCGCAGAAAGTACAAAGCCCTCTCGGCTCATCACAAGATTTTCAATATTCCAATTCTTCGAGGAGTGATAAATCTTTTTGAAATGATGGTGATCGGGACCAAGGCACTCAACTGGTCAGCGAGCGAATCGATAGATGAAGAAATGCCAGAAAACAATGGAGAAAAGGGAGTTGGAATGAAGATCTTTGAAGCATTTATGATGATTTTATCACTCGTCCTCGCCCTAGCAATAAGCCTTGCGTTATTCAAAGCGCTCCCATTAGCACTAACAACACTCCTAGAAAAACGCATCGGCCTCATCGAGGACTACTGGATTTTATTCAATCTCATTGATGGAGCACTAAAGATGATTATTTTTATTGGGTATATTTACATTCTCTCGTTATTTCCAAGTTTCCGACGAGTATTTGAATATCATGGTGCAGAGCATAAATCTATATTTACATACGAGGAAAAACTCCCACTTAAAGTAGAGAACGCCCGCAAACAAAGTCGATTTCACCCTCGTTGCGGAACAAGTTTTATATTAATAGTATTTACGATAAGTATTCTTATATATACATTTGTACCAAAACAAGATGACTTCACTGCAAATTTAATAATGAGAATATCATTTCTTCCACTCATAGCTGGCATTTCATATGAGTACCTCAAGATATCAGCAAAATATGCAAATAGAAGATTTGCAAAAGCTCTCGTAGCTCCAGGCCTTTGGTTCCAGCGTCTCACAACAAAAGATCCAAACGATGACCAGCTCGAAGTAGGCCTTAGATCTCTGCAAGAAGCTGTGGATCAGGAGAAGTAATTACTTCACGTCAGCCAAAACTTTATTTACATCCAGCGGGATCCCGGGACCCATTGCAGTAGTGATAGTCAGGCTCTTCATGTATACGCCTTTTGAGCTCGACGGTTTCACTTCCTGAACAGTCTTAATTACTTTGGCTAGGTTTTCCTTTAATTTGTCAGTGCCAAATGAAATCTTTCCAAAAATATTGTGAAGATTTGCATCCTTATCAATACGAATCTCGACTTTACCTTTTTTGATTTCACCAATAGCTTTCTCAACGTCAGGAGTTACAGTCCCAGCTTTTGGGTTTGGCATCAAACCTTTTTGCCCAATAATTTTTGCGACTTTACTGATCTCTCGCATTTGATCCGGAGTAGCTACAGCAACATCAAAATCAGTCCATCCTTTTTCAATCTTTTTCACTAGGTCTTCAGTTCCAGCTTCAAATGCTCCAGCAGCTTTCGCAGCTTTCACCATGTCGTCACTTACAAAGGCAACAACACGAACATCTTTACCAGTACCATGTGGAAGACTAACTGTTGTACGAATATTTTGGTCAGCCTGTTTTGGGTCTAGCCCAAGCTGGAAATGAACCTCACAACTAGAGTCAAACTTTGTTGTAGAGGTTTTTGGAAGAAGCTCAAGTGCCTCATCGAGACCGTAAGATGCTGACTCGACGAGCTTTTTAGCATCGTCATACTTTTTGCCGTGATTAGACATAATAATTTGGTTACGTGGTTCAAACGGCTCACATTAATAAGCCTCCCACAAATAATTTGTTTATCCTTCAACTTTTACTCCCATACTTCTTGCAGTTCCTCCGATAATCTTTACAGCTGCATCCATGTCGTTTGCATTCAAATCCTCCATCTTCTTCTCTGCGATCTTCTCGAGCTGAGCACGAGTAATTGTTCCAACCTTATCTTTGTGTGGAACGCCCGAACCTTTTGCAAGTTTTAGAGCCTCCTTGATCAGCACTGCTGCTGGGGGACTCTTGAGTATAAATGTAAAACTACGATCATCGTAGATGGTAAGTTCTACTGGAATAATAGTGTTTCCAAGCTCTTTTGTCTCGTTATTGAACTGAGCACAAAAGTCTTGAATTGCAATACCATGGGGCCCTAGAGCAGTACCAACTGGTGGTGCTGGATTGGCTTTTCCCGCAGGGATCTGCAATTTGACCGTTGTCATAATTTCTTTTGCCATCTCAACTTTGGGTTTAAAAAATAATAAGCTGAGTGCGTAACGCACGTATTCTAGGGATTTTGCCGAGAAAGTCAAACATTTTCTACTTAAATTCCCACCCAATCAATTTTAGAAGATTCTTGATCTGTGAATGGAAATCTTTCGGATATGAAAATCCGTAAATGTATTTATCAATGCGGACAATTAAGAATGAAGTGCCGTTTCGTCGAGCATCATTCATGTAGAAAGATGAAACGCCAAATTCATTAGTCTCATTAATCTCCGTGTCGAGAAGTTCGTCAGCACGAATTTTCAATACATTATATACATCATTGACATTGCTGTTTGGGCCCATCGTCATGACATACCCCTTTGCATACAGGGTGTCCTCAGTCCGAATAATTGTCTTATCCATCTCAACATCAAACAGATCACCAATCTCAATGTTCTTGAATATATAGCCATTATGAGGCTGTTCCTCTAGGTACGCGTCCTTGAACCCCGCTCCAAGAATTTGTTCCTGCCTTATAAAAACATTTGGAGCTGTATAAGCAAAATTCTCATCCTCAAAGTCTGGTATATCACTATCTTCCTCTATGAAAATATCAGCCTCATTAAACCCACTCGAAAAACCAAAATCTTCAATATTTTCTTCATCCAAGTCTTCCAAGAAACTATCCAAATCAATATCTTCAACGGCCACAAGCTCGACTTCTGGTTCTGGCTTTTCAATACTAACTCTCTTTACTTCCCCACGCTCAACTTTCAAGTCCTCTGGGATTGCATCCTCATCTACGTCTGCCCCAAGCCTATTATCAAGGCCACTATTGAGAACACTAGTCCGCGTAATCTTTGCTAAATCAAGATTATCTGGCAAAGACAAATCAAGATTTGCCAAACCATCTCCCTCTCCCAACTCCGGTAAATATTTATTCACAACGATCTCTGCCACCACAACCACAACAACAATAGTCAGCATCGCCGTAAAAATCGTAAACTTACGCATAAAAAAATGAGGAAAAATTACTTTACATAAATATACGAAAAACTAGACTGAAAAGCAAATTACTTCTTCTTCACCTGGGTGAAATCCAACTCCACAGGAGTCTCACGTCCAAAAATTGTAATAAGAACCTTAACCTTACCTTTATCCTCGTCAATTGTACTGATAATTCCTTCATAATTCGCAAAAGGCCCTTCCAATACAACAACGGGGTCTTCCAACGTAAAGTCGATCTTAAACTTAGGTTCTGCCTGTCCCATATGCCGTTTAATAACCTTCCATTCTTCAGGCTCAACAGGAACCGGAATAGTTCCACTTCCCACAAATCCAGTCACATTTGGAGTATTTCGCACTACATACCAACTATCATCAGTTACGATCATGTCCACAAGCACATACCCAGGGAAAATCTTCTTTTCCTCAGTTACAGGCTGTCCTTTTTTGATAACAATCTGTGTCTCTTTTGGGACCACCACATCAAAAATCATATCTTGCATTCCAAGCGATTCAATACGTTGCATAAGCGCATCCTTCACCGCATCCTCATACCCTGAGTAAGTGTGAATTACATACCAATGCCTACCTGTACCTCCAACTTGTCGTGCCATAATTACATGCTTGATTTAAGTAATAATTCGTATAATTGGTTTAAGATATAGTCTGTTACTCCCAACGCAACCATAAATACCACGCAAAATACCAAGACAATAATAGTAAGTTTAACTGCTTGATTTTTTGTTGGCCAAGTCACTTTTCGTAGCTCTTTCAAGCTATCTTTGAAGTAATTTGTTATCCTATTTTCTTTCATAATTTATTGATTTAGCGACACCTTTAAAAAGCCAAGAGTGGGTCGCAGAAAGATTATAGAACAACTTCCCAATTAATTGCAAGAAAAACTGCTTCACCATTGTCTAGAAAGCCAAAATATGCTAGAATATAGGGAATAAATAAGAAAAAACAAAAACATAAATGAAGAAAATATTCACAACTTTGCTTCAATTAACGCTGGTTCTGACGGCGATCATTGTTTTTACGCACTTAAATGTAGTTTTTGCTGAACAAAATCTTCCACTTAGTACGGAAACAGTACAGACTTACAAGAAGGGGCAACTTCCTGGACCAAATCCTTCAGAAATGGAAAATTTTGATACTATCGACGAAATTGAAGATTTAGTCTTTGACAATCTTTATGGCTATGTGAAGGTCATAGTAGCTGTTTTGGGTATACTATTTATAACAATTATGGGCTCGAGAATGGTATTCTCCGGGGATGAAGAGGACACAATCACAAAAATGAGAAGAGGAATAACGTATGCAATTATAGCTTTTGTGATAGTTAGTATGGCTGAAGAAGCATCCAAAATATTTGATATGGGGGAAAAGAGTATATTTGAAAGCCCTCAAGAAATTCTGCGTAGAGTAAAACTCTTTGATTCAACCGTTGAGCTAGTAATGACATTCATAAAGTATGTAATTGGCGCATTTGCGACAATAATGGCGGTTAAATCTGGGTTGAAGTTAGCCAGTGCAGGTGGAGATGACGAGCAAGTAGGACAGAACAAAAAAGGCTTACTGTACTCGGCTTCTGGGCTTGTATTAATATTAATTGGAGACATATTCATCAACAAAGTGTTCTATAAAGTTGATAAAACTGTGTATACAAACCTCGAAGGGATTAAGCTGGGAACGGACCCATATGAAGGAGTAAGACAGATAGTTGGGATTACCAACTTTATAGTGAGTTTTGTAGGCCCAGTTTCGGTGTTAATGTTGGTTATCGCAGCAGTTATGTATATGACGGCTGGAGGAGAAGACGAGAAAATGGAAACAGCAAAGAAAATGCTGGTAGCAACGATAATCGGAATGGTTATAATTTTCGGAGCATTTGCATTAGTAAATACATTCCTATCAGGATCATTACCAATATCAGAATGATAAAAAGTTTTGTAAAATCAGCGATACTTATATTTCTTCTAATGAATCTAGGACTTACGATGCAGATGGCATTTGCAGATGGGGATCCGCAAGAATTAGCTGGATGTTCAAAATATCCAAATACTCCTATGTGTCTAATATACAAGGTTGGTGATCCAACGACTTTGCCAAGTTTTGTGGAAGTGAACCAGCATCCAGACGCACCAGAAAATTACCTAAACCCAGGAGCAGCGACCGTAACTACTCCAATATATTATGCGATTGATTTGTTCCGTTTTGTGATGAGTGGTTTGTCACTAATTGTCGTAGTTATTTACGCGTCAAAACTTATAGCAAGCAGCACGGATGAAGAAGCTACCAAAGCAAAATCTGGCTTGCTGTACGGGATTATTGGACTATTGGTAATACAATTAGCAAGTGTAATAGTGAAGCAAATGTTTTTCGGAGAATACGGAGAGGCGTTTGAAGATGAATATACGATTGAGGAGTTTGGGGAGAATACAGTCTCGCAAATTCGGGGAATTATAGGATTTGTAGAGATATTCGTGGGTGCTGCAGCAGTATTTACTATGGTAGTCCGTGGTATGAAGCTGATGGCCAACTTTGGAGACGAAGAAGAATTAACGACTGCAAAAAAACATATAGGATATGCAATGTTCGGACTAGTCGTAGTAGGGATTTCGGAATTAGTGATTCGTGGATTTATATTCCCAGACCAAGGAACTTCACTTCCAGACGTAAAGAAGGGGACGGAAATTATTCAAATGATAGTTAATTATGTCTCTGGATTTGTGGCAATATTGGCATTTGTAATGCTGTTTTATGCAGGATATAGATATGTAGCTTTTGCTAATAGTGAAGATGAATCGGCAAATGTAAAAAAGATATTTGTTGGTGCCCTTGTCGGACTATTGTTGGCGTTTGGCGCATTTGCATTGACTAATACATTGCTGGATTTTGATCCAACGCACGGAACTGATCAAGTAAGTTTGCCAGATCCTTATAAAGAAATTATAATCACTTAGAAAACCTCACACCTATGAATAAAATCAAAAAAATATTTGCGACAATGTTACTCGTTACGCTTATGACGGCAACTTTTAGTTATGTTGCTGAAGCGATATCATTTGATGACATTTTTGGCGGGGACGAAGAGCAAGGTCTTTCGTTTACTGAATATGAGGGGACATTGGGTTCTTTAGATGCGGAGGGGTTCAATGCTGGCCTTACAAAATCGACAGACTTGAAGGAGTTCGTGATAACCATAGTGAATTTTGCATTAGGGTTTTTAGGGCTTCTGGCTGTCATAATTGTAATTTATGGCGGCGTGCTCTATGTGACTGCGGCAGGCGAAGAGGAGAAAACTCAAAAAGGGAAAAAGTCTATAACATACGCGACAGTAGGACTTTTGATAGTCTTGGGATCATTTGCATTCGTCAACACAGTCATTGACTCTGCGGGTGGTGGAGGTGAAGGAAGTGGAGGAAGCGGATTTGGAGGAGGGGGATTTGGAAGTGAATCACGAGGCGCTGGAAGCTTCAATGCAATCGCTTCACAATTAAAATCTATAGCAACAGATATATACAACGGATTTGAATTTCTATCTGAGACTACAGAAGAGTTCAAGAACATTGAGGCAGACTCGCATAAGAGATCTCTATATTTTGCAAATCTTCCAAGTCAGCCAGAGATGAAAGAGTTTCTATACAATGTGCAATCCTCATTAAAAACAATGAATAGTAAGTTGCCAGACTTCAGTAAAACAGAAGCTGAATTAAACAAGCAAGTGAGGAAAATTGATCAAGCAATAGACCTCATAGGATCAATCGGAGGACATGATTATCTAGACACAAAAAATTCAAACATAGAAGTATGTAATGCGAGTGGCAAGCCAACGGAAGAAATAGCTTGTTTTGAGCAAATATTTACTTGGCAATATGAAGAGTGTAAGCAGGCACGAATGAGTGATGGAGCATGGTGTGAGTATGAAGGATATCAAAAATATCCTGGAGGAGAGAAGTTAGCTAGAACTTGGCAAGTTATTCATAGATACTTCTGTGATGACGACAGGGAAGATACGACATTTATAGAGCCAACAGAGTTCTGTATCCCTGTGTTTGGGTTCGGCATGCAGTGTTATCCTGGCCCACCTATGATAATTCCTGAAGATGACGTTCCAAAAGCATGCATGTCTGGAGAGCCAGATATTGAGCCTCTAGATGCAAAAGCCGCACTCGGGATGAATATTAATGTATATCCAGCGATAGTTGGAGTAGTCGTTGATTATCAGCAGGCACTAACTGCAAATATAATTAGACTTAATGAGATATGGGAATATATAAAAGTAATTGAAGCAATCGAAGGAAACGCTCAGACATACTATTTAGATATGATGGAGAATTACCAAAATCTATTGGCGGTTCTCAGTGATTGGGGAGTAGACACAAATATCGCATCGAAATCTGAATATCTTCTAGAAGGGCTTCGAAGCCACTCTCTTCTATATGAGGAAGTATTAAAGATAGAATTTGTAAAAGCACGGCTAGTTGCAAATGTAGCAAAGGGTAATGCCCCACTTACGGTTGTGTTCAATATATTTGATACATATGACCCAGCAGGGGGATCAGTAATTCCAGGAAATATCGTATGGGATCCATCAGGGATGTTTGACGTTGCAGATATGTATGATGCAGGCAGTGGATTAAATCTCCCAGCTTCAGGCGAACCACTCTATGATTTAGTTGATTGTGATGTGACTACTAATGAAGAGGATAATATAGGTAAATCAGCTATTAGATGTACATTTAAAAAACCAGGAGAGTATAACTCTGCCGTAATGATTCATTCAAATGTTTCAGGTAAATACGGGCCAGGTATCAGTGTGTTGCCAATAGAGGTAACTCCACCTGACACACTTATTAATTTGCAGGTCTATGAAGGCTTGAATCCTCCAGGAGCTACGGCAGATCCAGGATGGGTGAGTCTATATGATGATGATTATCTTTCTATAGATAGACAGAAGATCACATTTACAGCCAGTCAGGCAGCAAATAAAATTACATTTGACGCAAAGGCAACAGATGGAGACAACCAATATAAAATTGACTATGGTGACGGAACGATTGAGTCATTTTCCCAGAACTCAAAGTTCTCACATGAATATACCGAGACAGGACGTTACCCAGTAGCATTTGAAGTTGAAAATGAACTAGGAGTTGTTGATCGTAAATTATTCATTCTAAATATTGATGACGTTTCAGCTCGAGTATCTGCAATCCCTTCAAGTGATGCATTTATTGATACAGTAGTAACATTTGACGGAAGCGGATCAAGGTCAGATGTTGGTGGAATAAGACAATATGAATGGACTATTATTGATGTCGCCGCTCCAACTACGCCAGTAGCATCAGACAGCGGGGCAACACTAAGGTCTTTCTCACACGAATTTGAGAAAGCAGGAGAGTATGACATAAATCTTAAAGTTACAAGTGATGGTGGGAATTCTGCCGCAGCAGCATTGAACGGATACATCGTTCATTCAAAAGAACCAGTTGCACAACTTGATTATAATATTGAGGATGACAATCAGCCGGCGTTAGTGGTTTTAGACGCAACTCGTTCATATGATCCAGATGGGAAAGATAGCGATCTAACATATGATTGGACGATAGATGGGGAAATCACAGATACTAAATGGCAATGGGTGCCAGGGCCAAATCCTCAGGCCGGTGAGCCAATTCAAACAGTTAAATTCTTAGAAAAAGGAAATTATAATGTTGAGGTTAAGGTGAGTGATATTAATACAGGCCCTCCTTCACCACCAACTCTAGAAGAATTTGATACGACAACAGCTGCGGTAATAATTGATGACCTGCTTGATATTGCTTGGGACGAAGACCAAGTAGTGGTAAAGGGTATGAACACTGATGGTGAAGCTGAGATGGAATTCTTATTCTCAAGTGAAAATGCCGTAGCATACGAGATAAGCTTTGGAGATGAGGAAACAAGCTCTGGTGAACTTAACGGAAGTGCAAGTACAGCAAACATATACACAGAAGCAGGTAAATATATGGTAAATCTAACGGTCTACGACGAAAATGATGAGGACAAAACAATCTCAAAACGTATATTCATAGGAGGAGGAAAAAACCCACTCGCAAAAATTCGACTACTCGTGAATGATGCGGATATGACAGGCGAATATGACGGAGACAAACCAATTGAACTAACAAAGAAAGATATTATAAAATTTGATGCTACAGATTCTATCAACCTTGATGGGACAGGCCGAGACCTCAGATATAGCTGGGATTTTGGCGACACAGAACTTAGCTCAAAAGAATTAGCTACACACTCATACGATGAACCTAGTCCGGACGATCCAGGCTATTATAATATTACATTAAAAATAGCTGATAAAGATGATCCGACACTAAATGATCTTGATACTATAAAGATTGACATCAATGCGATGCGGCCAAAATTTTCAGCGATTCAAGGTTTGCCAGTAAATAGCAGCAGTGACTTGATAACACCAGTTACAGTAAATATGCAGGCGTATGGAGCGGAGGATGAAGACGGGCAAATTGTTCAATATAGATGGTGGTATTTTGATTTAGATGATCCAGATGAACCGTTGGGAATGCAAATTACAGAAAGTCCAAACGCACAATTAGTAATTGGTACACGCGGAAAAGAAGGCGACGAAATTACATATGGATTTGGCCTAGAAGTTACAGATTCGGATAATTTAAAGTTTTCATCTGAAGAAATATATGAGCCAGAGACAGCCCCATCGATCACAGTTATTAATGGGCAAAACGAACTTCCTCTCGCGAAGTTTAATGTTGATTCAACGAAAGTATTTACAGGCGAAAAGATTCGATTTACAAGCGCATCAAATGACCCAGATGGGAATATTATTCAATACATATGGGATATTGATGGTGATGGATTCTATAATGATGAGCCGGTTGAGTTCTCAACAATTGAACATATATATGAAAAGAAAAATTTAGATGGATATGACGTGAGATTAAAAGTAGTTGATGACAAGGGAGGTGAAGCCATCTCTGATCCAGTATCAATATTTGTGGATTCATTATCAAATGATCCAATTGCAGCCTTCAAATATGAGGTTGTGCCAAATACGGATGGTAAAAAGATCAAATTCTTAAATAATGCGAGGGCTGATGAAGAAGCAGGTGCAGAAATTATCAGTTATGAATGGGACTTTGATACCGCATCAGATCTTCAAGGTGCTGATTCAGATGGAGACGGGCTCAAGGATAATGATGTTAATTCGAAGGCTTTGGAGCCAGTTCGACTATACAATAATTATGGTACTTACTATGTGAAACTTACGGTAACGGATGATCAAGGCAATACTGATTCTATTACTAACGAACTAACAGTTCCATTGGCAAATCCACCAGTTGCAGCATTTAAATATGAATTCGTCGACGGGCAGATTGCTTTCAAAAATAATTCAACATCAGATTTAGAAAACGGCGCAAATATTATTAAATACGAATGGGATTTTGATACCTCTTCAAATCTGGTAACTGCGGATTCAGACGGGGATGGCCAAAAGGATAATGACGTAGACTCAGTGGTAAAGAATCCTGCATATGAGTTTTTGCAATCAGGAATATATAACGTGAAACTTACCGTCTTCGATGATCAGGGTAATGAGGATTCTGTTACCAACCCAATAAGTATACAGGTAATGCCTGGGATGGATGACGACGATGATGCGACAGAGTTAACAGCGGTGCTACAAACGATCCCAGCTCCTGCCGGAGATGATATAGTATATTTGAATGGAGAGTATGGGTCGATAACATTCAATTTTACGAAGTCGGAAGGGTCAATCGCATACTATTCTATAGACAAAAATATTTATTTTGACACAGATGGAGACGGCATCAAAAATAATGATGCAGACTTTAAAACGCAATTACCAGGAACATGGAAAACAAATTTTGAGAAGGTATGGGGAAAAACTATTTCAGAACTTACAGTTGTCGATATTCACGGCAATGAAGACAAAGTACAACAAGAAATTAAATTTAAATAATAACCATGGGAGATAAAACAAACCAAACCCCTCAAGACTTTGAAATGGGAGGCGAAAATCAAAAACCAAACATAAACAAATATACATCTGATGTACAAGCTCCAGCGCCAAAAGCTGCGCCTACATCAGATCAGGCAAAAGTGAATCCAAAAGGCGCTGCCCCAAACAAAGCGGCAAGCCCAATGCAGGAAGCTCAAGACGCCGCAACACGCGAGAAGATGATAAAAGCACAAGTTGCACGTAAAAAAGCCGCACTCGGCTGCCTTGGAGCATTTGGATCAGTCATGATGATTCTAATAGTCCTATCATTTATATTTATATCTCTGTCAGGGGAAGGCGAAACAAATCCAATTGCTGCACTTCTCGGAATAGATCAGGCTGCATTTATGAACGGATTGATAACATCGATTCATGTATTATTTATCTTTGTTGCACTAACAACGTTTGTATTTACAATGGTTGGCTTGTTCAAAGCTAGTATGGCGAAAAAGGACGACAAAGTAGCAAAAAAGTCAGGACTAAAAATGAGCATGATCTCAGGAGCACTACTTATTTTTGTGTTTATAATCTGGATGTTCGTTTATGTATACCTAGATGGAAAACGAATCGACACAGATCCAAATTTAGTAGAACCAATAGTTACAACCCCAGAAGAAACATTAAACTTAACTGCGCCAATAGAAATCAGATTTGATGCGACGAACGTGCCAGTCAACACAAGAAAATTCCAAATCATTTCATACGGGTGGGATTTTGGAGATGGAGAAAAGGGAACAAACTCAATAGTTGATCACGTGTATGAGAGTAAGGGCACAAACGGAAGATATGATGTAGTGCTAGCAGTGACGCGTAGAGACAAGGCTACCGGTGAAGAATTTCAAGATTTGTACTCAGAAATTGTTTCAATAGCAAATGAAGCACTTTCGGCGATCCTCTTAGCTGATCCACAGTCTGGCGAAGCTCCATTAGAAGTAAAATTTGACGCATCCGATTCATCAGATCCAGACGGAAGAATAGATAGATATGAGTGGGATTTCAACGAAGATGGATTGTTTGATGATGCCCAAGGGGCAGAGGCAAAATATGAATTTGAAAAGATCGGAAGATATACAGTAAGCTTACGTGTAGTTTCAAGCACAGGCGAATACAATATCGCAGAAAAAGAAATAATTGTAGAAAAACAAGTTTTACCAGAAGCAGTCGTTACTGTAACTGGTGACCCAGAAGTTTTTGAGCCTGGAGTGCAGTATATATTTAAAGGAGAAGATTCTGTGTCTCCGAACGGAGATATTGAGGAGTACGAATGGGATTTTGGAGATGGTACTCAATTTGAAGATACAAGAACTGTTGCTCACACATATGAGTTAGCTGGTACGTATGAGCTTGTATTGAAAGTTGTAGACGAAGAGGAAGAAGAGGGTGAGCTAAGGAAAACAATGGTAGTTGGATTCCCTGAACAGGTCCCAGTTGCGCTAATTGTGACTACTCCAGAATTTGGTGATGGAGTTGCACTAAAGGGCAAAGTTCCTTTCAAGATAAATTTTGATGGGACTGGCAGTACAGACGCAGATGAAAATATTATCGAGTATCAATGGGATTTTGATAGCAATGGAACTGTAGACGCATTTGGCGCTGAAGCAGGTTACGCTTATGACGAAATTGGTAATTACACGGCAACTTTAACAGTCATTGATAGCGAAGGTAATGAAGGCACATCAACAATAGCAGTTGAAGTTGAGGATCAAGGCGTTCTAGCTGTTCTAACAGCAGACAAGACAGACGGAACAATACCTGTGACGGTTGATTTCGATGCAAGCGGCTCAACATATCAAGATGGATCAATCAGTAGCTATAAATGGAATTTTGGAGATGGGTCAAAGGAGAAATTAGGAAACTCATCTATATCACACAAGTACACAGGAATTGGGGCATTTACGGCAACAGTTACTGTTATTGGGTCTGATAACGAACAAGCTACGGCTGATATTATCGTCACTGTTCGAGAGACGCCATTATCAGCATGTTTTACATCGGTATTTGATAATGGGACTGCACCACTCACAACAACATTTGATCCAAGCTGTAGCACAGGAACAGTAGCTGGATATTTTTGGGAATTTGGCGATGGGGGAACTGCTACCGAGGTAAAGCCTCGTCACACGTTTGGTAATCCTGGAGAATACACAGTCACATTGGAAATTAGTGACTCAGATAATACGATTGATACATACGAAAAGATCATCACTGTTACGGAGTAAGTGTTTGACAGTAACCCTTAAATAGACTTACAATAGTGATGTAAGGGCATTTAATCAGGGGGACATGTCAGTTTTAAACATCCTTCTAGTTGTAATTCAAATAGGATCCATTGGATTCTTCTTACTTGTAATAAAAAGATTACTTTTATACAAAAAAAGACATCATCTACCAGAATCTAAATACACAAAATTATTTGGGGTCATCTCAAAAAAGATTGCTGCAGGAATATATTCCGTATTTGTTATTTTTAGCTTGGTATTTACTATTTGGTTTATATGGACAATTTAGACAGATTTTTTAAAGGTCAATATAGAGATGAGGAATTCATCTGCTTTTTTAGGCATCATTGGGTGGTGTTACTCAAGGAATTTTTCTACTTTGCAATATTCTTATTTGTAGTAATTGCAGGATTTCTAATGATGCCAGAGATAAAAGATCTACTCCGTGGGAATAAGGAGGTAAAACTATTCTTCGTGACGGCATATTTGATAGGGACTATATTTATGCATCGTTTCTTCTTGAAGTTATTAAATCATTTTGTGAACGTAGGGATTATAACGGATAGGAGAGTGATTGATCACAAGAAGACTCTGTTCTTTCGCGACACAAAAGAATCTATTGATACTGCGCTAATCCAAAACATAGAAAGAGTAAGTAAAGGGATTTGGCCAAACTTGCTAAGATATGGGAATATAAGGATTTATCTGAACGCTTCAGACGCAATAATCCATTTCAACGTCATCCCAAACGCAAAGTATATTTTCCGCTGCATTAACAGGCAAAAAGAGCTTCGCCAAAAGACCCTCCGGGGGATGGAGGTAGACAGTATTCAGCAGAGGATTACTGCTCCTTCGAAACCAATACTGCCATTTCACGAGATCGCAGAAAAGGGAAAATAAGTACATTTCGCCCTTGTTATTTTTGCGGAAATATGGTACTATATATGTGCAGTTGAGATAGTTTTCTATTTTGATTGCAATGCTCCTTTCCATTCTGATCCTGATTTCTTTGGACTTGAGAACTTCGGTTCGATTGACCATTGATTCCATCTTTGGATTTGGTTAGAGCTCTCCGGTATTCTTTTGATGGCTTGTCCATCAATACGTTTGCCACTTGAAAGGGACCACTCACTATTATGTTTGTGGTCCTCTTTCTTTATCTGATTGAATCAATACTTACTTTTTGTGATAACGTTTACGAATCACATATGCTATTAGTCCTATCACTACTAGCACAGGAAGGTATACAACTCCCCAGATCAATAGATTAACAAGACCTTCTCCAGTTCCCAGTAGAGACCTTATCGCGTCTTTAAACACAGCAAATGGCTTCCACTTATCCTCGTCATCTACGATAGGTAACTCATCTGGATCAGTTGATAGATAAACGCTCAAAGTTGAAAGATCAACACTCTCACTCAAATATTTCATTCGACCTTCGGTTCTCTCAATATTTTCCCTCACATACATTAGTTCACGCTGAACAGCCAAGATGTCCTCAATCTTATTTGCCTTTTTCATAATTGACAAGAATTGTTCTTCAGTAGCTTCATAATTGCCAAGCTGTGCTTCCAAGTCCACAAACTCTTCTGTAACATCGCGCCCATTAACATTCTCGCTTTTTGTATCACCCATTTCCTTTACCTTGCCCATGCCCGCTTCAAAAATCTTTGCCGGAATTCGAACAACAACTTCTCCATACAAAGCGATGCCAGATTTATCAATACTACTATTAACCAAAAACCCACCATTACTCTCCGCATAATCAATAATAGCCCTAGCAGATTCGCGTACATCATCAACAACCATGGAAACAGATCCAGTCTTGATAATCATTCTGTCGTTCCCACCATCATCTGAGTCATTCATTACTTCAGCGGTACGATAAGACTTTTCCATTGAAGCCTCGCTGATCATTGGTGCATCCGATGCAGATAGAAGCCCAAAGCTTCTACTAATCTCTCCGCCTGTTGCATTACTAATATTATAAGCCATGTCCTGAAACTTCACAGGAGGTTCTCCGAACGCGTACAGCAAACTCAATACCATTACAGCCAAAACTACAAAAGCAGCCCAGGGCCGTATTTGCCAATGCTTTTTCATACTAAAAAGGTTAGAGAATAAAGCCCCAGAAACATACAAAATCCTGTGTTGGAATTCAACTAAAACATATTGCGAGAATAGCACTTTTTACAATAAAATTTGCCATAATAGAAGGAAAAACATGAGTAATTGCTGAAAGAACACGTATGATTTAATTTAATGATTTAGTCATCTTCCTACAAAGCATATCAACAATCCTTTTTCCAATATTCAATTTATTATGGACTACATCAAGATTGCAAAACCCAGGATTAAAGACATTTATCTCGGAAAGGTGATCTAATCCATCTTTACACATCAATAAATCCAAAGCTGCTAACTCTATGCCATTTTTTATCAAATGAGGCTTAAGAGTTTTGACCATTTTTATATCATCCTTACTGGGAGGGCAAAGCGCCGCACCATTATTCCCACAAACACAAACACCTTCTTCCTTGTCAGGTAAACGTATGTACGAGCCCAAAATTTCACCCTCAAGTATTACGACTCTCTTGTCTCCTCTTTTAGGTGCGCTTAGAAGATATTCGACAACCAATATGGTTTTATCTACTGAATTCTTTATATATTTATCGATGATTTCAGAAAGATTTTCTTTTGACATCAGTGTTTTTTTCCTGTGTTTGAATTCATAAAACAGCCCAGCCTTAGAGTAGACGTGCTTGACCCCATACCCCCCGGAACTATCACTTTTTTTTATCATACAATTGCCGATTTTTTTTATGAATTTCAGAGCATCAGAAACTGTGTTGGCATAATATGTCCTAGGAGTTAATTTGGGAAAATTTTTCAAATAAGTCTTAGTTCCCATTTTAAACAAACCTTGTGGTTTATTAACTGTAGGGACTTTTTTCGCTATAAGTCTATTCAATAAACGTTCATAATTCTTAGTAATTGGTGGATCTTTTTTAAGAAAAATCATATCAAAATCCGTCAAAGACATGATTGCCTTTTTGTCCTGGAGCTTAGCTCTTGATTTGAAAGAAACTCGCTCAGTAATTTGCTTGGCTTCCAAAAAATCATTCTTATCCAAATCACAAGCCTCAAAAACAAATACCTTTAGATTAGGTCTAGATATAGCCTCATTAACAAATAGAAAGAACGTATCTTGTTCATCTAGTTGTGAAAGATTGGTAACAATCCCCAAATTCTTAATTAATCCTTGATTCTCTTTGATAATATTGCTTTAAAAACAAAACGCTACGCGCTTACCAAGAATTAAGCAAACGAGCCTATGTAGGTTTTTGTGTTTAAAATGGCTAGCTACTACGGCCCAGTATACATCCCGACGTGAAGTGCGACAAATACGACAGCAAAAGATCTAGCTTTTGCATAAAAGCTTTCAGATTAGTATATACTTTCAGTCATGAGCAATATACGAATCGAAGAAGTTTCACTAACCCTCGAGGAAGGCGAAGAAGCACTTAAAAAAAAGATTGCAAAAATCCTATGCTTAGGTGAAAAAGAGATTATTAGCTATTCAATAGTTAAAAAAACAATTGATTCACGAAGGAGAAACATTCTTATTGTCTATTCCCTAGATGTAAAAGTGAAAAACGTAAAGGCGATCAAAAAATGGGACAAGCGACATCGCTGCAGAATTCAGGAACCCTTTATCTACGTTGAGAAAAAGTTGGAGGACAAAATAAATAAAAAAATTGTCGTTGTAGGTAGTGGGCCTGCGGGCTTGTTTGCGACATTAATATTGGCAAAAGCAGGACTAAAACCTCTTCTCATAGAAAGAGGCAAAGATGTTGAAGCAAGAATAAAAGATGTTAATAAGTTCTCATTAACCGCAGAATTAAATCCAAAATCAAACATTCAATTTGGAGAGGGAGGAGCCGGTACTTTTTCTGACGGAAAATTATATACTTTGATCAATGACCCCCGCTCAGCATACGTTTCAGAAGAAATGGTCAAAGCTGGTGCTCCAAAAGAAGTAGTTTGGAGTGGAAGACCACACATTGGCACAGATAAGCTGCGTAAAGTGGTAATCAATCTAAGAAAAGAGATAATCAATCAAGGAGGAGAAGTTAGATTTGAAACCTGCATGACCGATCTGAAGATTGAAAATAATAAAATCGAAGCTATAATCTTGAACGACAAAGAAGAGCTCCCAGTCGACGAATTGATTCTAGCTACCGGACACTCTGCAAGAGATACCTACAAGATGCTTCATGGGCACAAGCTACAAATGAGCACCAAAGATTTTTCGATTGGAGTACGTATCGAACACCAGGCCGAAATGATTAACAAGTGCCAATATGGAGAGAATTACAATCATCCCAAATTGAGCACCGCCAAATACAAACTAGTTCAACACCTTAAAGATAAACGTCCAGTGTACACTTTTTGCATGTGTCCTGGAGGGTACGTTATGGGTGCGGCTTCTGAAGAAGGAGGGGTTGTCGTCAATGGCATGAGTGAATAC
>CAYLOL010000006.1:0-26961 GCA_964385295.1 uncultured Candidatus Peribacteria bacterium | reverse complement strand
ATAGTTATTTCTTGGTGCCGGGTTATGGAGCGCAGGGAGGTGGTGCTGAAGATGTGAAACCTTGTTTTAATAAAGATGGTCTTGGAGCTGTTGTGAATAGTAGTCGTGGGATTACATTTGCGTATCAGAAGATGGATGGGTATGAGGAGGCACAGTTTGCCGAAGCGGCGCGGAAGGCTGTTGAGGTGATGAGAGATGATTTGGCTACTATATTTTAATTTTTTGTTATGAATGGGATTTCAAAAGTAGGTGGATCTAGTCCTGAAAAAAGAGTTCAACCTGCAGGGAAGCCAGAAGGGGTTGGTGATAACCCTGGGGAAAAAGGGTCGGATAGTGAAGGTAAAAAAAATCCTAAACGTGTTGCTGTGCGAACTAAAAAAGCTGTAGCAAAAGCGACAAGGCCAGGGGAGACAGGGGGGAATGTGGATGTTATTGTTTAAATAAGGCTTTGCCATTCTTCGATAGAGAGGTGTTGTGGGCGAAGACTTGGGTCTATGTTGGCTTTTTCTAGGAGTTTTAGGGGGAGTGTATTTGAGAGTTTTTTGCGTTTTTGAGAGAAGGCAATTTTTGCGAGGGCGAGGATTTTTAGGGCTTCGGGTTGCGGAATTTTGCCATGTGTTTCGATGTGGATTATTGCGGAGTCGACTTTTGGTGCGGGGTAGAAACATTCAGGTGGAACCTTTTTGATATTTTTGGCTGTGGCAAATAGGGCGACTTGGAGCGAGAGGATGGATTGTTTTTTTGTATCGCAGATTTTGTCGGCAACTTCTTTTTGGACTAGGAGGGTGAGTGTGGCTGGGGGATTTGCAGCCTGGAGGAAATGGTTTAGTAGAGGGGATGTTATGTTGTAGGGGATGTTGGCGACGACTTTATATGAAGTGGGCGGTGGTGTGAATGTAAGTGCATCTTCGTTTTTGAGTTCGAACTTTTTATTATTTCCAAATTGTTCCGTGAGGATTGGGATTAACTTTTTGTCGAGTTCAATAGAGGTGACTTTCTTGGCTTTTTCTAGCAGTTCATTGGTCAAAACCCCGAGACCGGGACCAACTTCTATTACGTGATCAGTCTTTGCAATATTTGCAGTTTTGACTATGCAATCTAATGCATTTTGATCTATTAAAAAATTCTGCCCGAAACGTTTAGAAGCATACATGTCATGCTTTTTCAGGATTCCTAGAATTGTTGATTTGGATATTAGATTCATTCTATTGGTAGGCCTTGCATTTCACGATATTCCTCCATTCCCATGTCGTATTCTTCCGTGAATGGGTCTTCAGTTATTTCAATATCTTCTGGTATTTCAAATTTATCTGCTGAAGGAGATTTTTCTTCTATTTTTACGGCAATTGACTCCATCTCAATCCCTGCCATGCTTGCTGTTGTTTTTAAGGCGATTGAGTTCCAAAGACAAGTTGTCGTGAATAAGCTTTCGATTTCCCATACGTCACATGTTTTTCCAGCTATTTCATCTGTTCCAGTCTTTGTACCTCCAAAGCTTTCCATCAGTTCTTCTGTTATCATTTCTGCGGTTACTTCAGAGTCTTGTGTGAGAGTTTCGTTGAGTACTTCTGAGCTCATTTTTGTTCCTGTTCGTGCGTTTAGGTCGAGTGTATACATTATTCCGTCTTTCAAAATATTTGCTTCGTTAACATCTTGTGTCACTCCAAACATTTCCATTGTCATTTCCATGTGGTCTGCTTGTAGATTTCCCCAATCATCGAAATATATTGTTTGAGTTCCTATCCAATCCCCAGTTAGTTCGTATTCAATTGTCCCAGCTTCTATGGCGTATCTGTGCCCTTGATTGGCTGTATTACTTGTGTTTGTGTCTGTTGGGGTGGTTTCTCCGCAGGCCGTGAACATTAATGCTAATACGAAGATTGCTAATAAATTTTTCATATGGATTTGATTAATATGTGGTCGTATTATTGCCGAATTAGCCAATTTTTACCAGCTTTAGTTGGTCTGTCTTTCCGCTGAGGATTTTTATGTTCGAAGTGGGGATCTGTAGTTCTTTACTGAGGAAAGATATTAATTCCTTGTTTGCACGGCCTTTTTCCGGAGCTGCTTTTATGCGAATTTTTATAGTTTCATCTCCGAGAATTTCGACTACTTCATTTTTCGGGCTTTTTGGTAGAACCTTTATGCGTAGATATTTATTTTTCGGTATCTTTATCATGTTTTGCATTAAATAATCTCTGAGTTTCGCCTATTAAGAAAAATATGAATGTTGCGAATATTATCACTTGCCAATCTACTGTCGAGATTTTGCCGAATTTGGTGTATTGCGCAAGATAGAGGAGGGCTGTGAATATGTATATTAGTAATCCTGAGACTATACTTGTGAGGATTAGATATTGGTTTGAAAATAAATTTTTGCTGCAGATTTTCGTATTGTTATTTTGGAGACTGAATGCAATTAATATTTGTGATAATGCTAAATGTGCAAAAACTATTGTTAGGATTTTCGATGAAATTTCGGTGCTTGTGGTGATATCTATATTTGATATCCAACCATAACGCATGAGACTGAAGTAATATACTCCTGATACGAATATTCCTGTCAGGATGCCTAGGGTTATAAATTCGTGTTTGCGAAGTTTGGTCGATGTATCTCGCGATTTTCTCAAAGACAATTCTAGAGTGAGGTTTATTGTAATGTCGAGGAGGAGGATTGTTGTGATCGTGAGGGGGAGTGGTGCGTGTAGAAGTATTGCGATTGTGATGAGTATTACTTCTGCAATTTTGCATGAGAGGGAGTGGAATATGAACTTTTTTGCATTAGTTTTTTTTGCTCGTTCGTTTTGTATCGCGGTTACAATTTTTTTGAGCCCTTGCCCTTTTTCTTTGTTGGCGATTGCTATTACTTGTTTTTGTTTTTTCAATTCTGTGTATAGTCGATGTTTATCTTTTGGTTTTAGGCGTGCGAATATATAGCTTTTGTCTGTGTTTGAGAGGATTTTTTGGAGACGTGTGTCTTTCATGTCTTCGAGATCGTATCCACTAATAATTTCAAAATAGTTTTGGTTCACTATACCTAGGCGTATGCCTGCAGCACGAGCTTTTCGTTCGCGCTGGCTTGTTGTTATTACCGTGTGTATGCCCATTTCTTTTGCCTCTTGTATTGTTTCCTTTAGGTCTGTGTTGAGTGGATTTGCGAGTCCGACTGTCCCGAGGAATATCAGGTCTGTTTCAGAAAAACTTTCAGTATATTTTTGTTGGCGTTTGCGGGGGAGGCCTTTGTATGCGAAGGCAATTAGTTTTTGACCGTCGTGGTTTAGGCGTTTGAATTGATTTTTAAGTTTTTTGCGTTCTTGAGGAGTTATATTAATTTTTTTATCTCCAATTTGTATGCGTGTGCATTTTTCAAGGACTGCGTATGGGTTTCCTTTTGTGAATGTGAAGATTTCTTTGCTTTCATTTCGGATTGCCACTGTTGAGGAAAGTTTCTTTTTTGCATTTGTGGGGAGGCATTCTATTCTTTCATAATCATGTTCAATTTTGTGCTTTCCAAAGCCGGATTCTAGAAAGAATTTGTTTATTAATTTCTCTATATCAGCGATTTTTTTGTACTCGCAGATATTCATTGTGATTGCGGCTAGATGGAGTGACTCTATTTTTTTTAGATAGGCTTTCCCTGTTTGTATTTCTTCATTTGTTTTATTATTTGTTACTCGGATTTGGTCTTTTTTGTGGTGGACCTTGATTGATAACGGATAGAATTCTAGAGATCTTATTAGGAGATCTTTTTTTGTTAATGTTCCAGTGAGTTCTGTACAGATTGTTGTTGTATTTGCGAGAGCAGGATCATATGGAGATAATATTTTTTTGAGAATATGAATAATTATCAAGCTGACAGGCAGCCCTGCGAATATGAGTGTCGCAATTTGTATCGTTAGTTGGTTTTGCATTTATCTTAAGTGACGTTTTCGCCAATTTTCTATGTTTTTGTGATGCCCTGAGAGAAGAACTTCTGGGACTTCCATTCCTTTGAATTTTGCTGGTCGTGTGTAGTGTGGGTATTCTTTTTTTCTGTTGAAAGCTTTTGAAAACGAATCTTCGAGGTGAGAATCCTCTTTACCCAGAACTCCTGGGATGAGTCGTGAAATTGCGTCTACCATTATCATTGCTGGAAGTTCGCCGCCTGTGAGTACGTATTTGCCTATCGACATTTCGCGGTCGATGAGTGAGTCGCGAATTCTTTGGTCGATTCCTTCGTAGTGGCCGCAGAGTAGTATTAGTTCTGTGTGTTTATTTGCGAGTGCCTCTGCTTTTGGCTGCGAAAAGGTTTCTCCTTGTGGGGTTAGGAAGATGACGGGTCCACTATTGAGTGTTTTGACGTGTGTGATGCAGTCGTAGAGAGGTTGTACGGTCATTACCATGCCTGCGCCGCCTCCAAATGGCACATTGTCTACTTTCTTGTGCTTATCCTTTGAGAACTCTCGTATGTCGTGTACATAGATTTCTATTTTTTCACTTTCAATTGCGCGACCAATCATACTCTCAGAGAAATAAGAGTTAAAAATGTCCGGGAAAATTGTGAGAATGTCGAAACGCATGATTTACATTAATGATGTCCAGAATGGGATTGTGATAACGGAAAGTATTGTACTCAAGACTATTGATCGTGCAATGAAGTTTTTATCGAGTTTGAATTGATCTGCGAGTGCGAATGGGGTGATTGCGAGTGGCATTGCTGCGTCTATGATCGAGATTTTGAATATCTCGCCAGTGAGATTGAAGTAGTGAGTTGCGAGATAGAGTGCTCCTGGGAAGGCTATCAACGTGAATGCCGAGAATATTAATATTGGGATCCATTTTTTGATGTTTCCGAACTTTGATTTTCCGATGAAGAGACCGATTACTACCAAAACTATTGGTGTAACTGATGCTGCGAGCATTGAGATTGCTTTTTCTATTATGCCTGGGATTTCTAGGCGTAGTCCTGATGCTAAAAGGCCGAGTACGACCGCTATGAGTAGTGGATTTTTTATTAGGCTTTTGAAAACTTTTGTCACTATACCTCTTTTGTTTTTGAGTTGCGTGTAGTTGAGGAGTCCAAGTCCGACTGTGAATATCCAAAAGACGTATACTGCTACTATCAAACTGGCTGTTGGGAGGACTGATTCTCCCTGGGTTTGCGTAAGGACCGGAATTCCTAGATATGCAACGTTCGAGAATCCGAGACAGATGAATATTGTACGAAGAGTTTTGGGTTTAAGTTGAAATATTCTACAAATTACAAAAGTTAATACAAAACTACTTAGGATTAGTGCAGAGTTTGTTAATAGGAGTGGGAGTTCTTCTGAAAATGTGAGATGTGTGCTTGCGAGAGCCAAAAATATTAGTGCTGGTAGTCCTATGTTTAGGGCGAAAGCGTTCAATACTGATTCCCATGACTCTGGAACGGTTTTTATTTTCTGGAAAATTGCTGTTCCAAAAATTATCAGGAAGAGGGGAGCGATGATGAGGAGTATTTCGATCATGCGAGTATTCTACTTTCTATATAGCTTTCTTGCAAAGTTTGTGAGTGGCGGGACGAGGAAGGCTGTTAGTGCTAGGAGAATGATGAGACCCCAGTTCTCGAGAGAGAGTGGGGTTGTTTTGAATATGGTTTGCATGAATGGAGCGTAGATCATGCCTAGTTGCGCAATGAATGATATTAGGACTGCGCCGACGAGCGCTTTGTTGTTGAGGAGGGCTTTGAAGCCGTGGAACTTTTCGTCTTTGCATACGAATACGAAGAAGAGTTCGAACATTACTATTTGCGTGAAGACCATTGTTCGGGCGAGGGAAGGTTCGGATAGGTCTGTGAATTCGATGCCTGCTGCGAGGTCGTGGGCGCGCCCATAGAAGTAAACGGCGAGGTTTGCAAAGGTTTGGAGGATTGCTGCAACAAATATGAAGTCGAAGAATTTGTGGAATATGCGTTCTTGTTTCTTGTGTGGTCTTTGGGTCATGATGTCGTCAGCTGCTTCTGATTTACCCAAAGCGAGAGCTGGCATGGCGTCTGTGGCTATGTTTATCCATAGGATTTGGAGAGGGAGGATTGGTAATGGGAAGCCCATGATTGTGAGGACGCCGACGGCCATTATCGTGTCGAAGTTTGCCGAGAGCATGTATTTGATGAAGGCGAGGATGTTGTGATAGATGCGGCGGCCTTCGTGGATTGTGTTTACTATTGTGGTGAAGTTGTCGTCCTTGAGGATGATGTCGGCTACTTCTTTAGTGGCTTCAGTACCCTTAATCCCCATTGCTACACCTACGTCGGAATGCTTGAGGGCAGGTGCGTCGTTTACGCCGTCACCCGTGACTGCTACGACTTCGTGGTGTTTTTTTAGGATGTCGACGATTCGGTATTTGTGTCCTGGATTTGTGCGAGCAAAGATTTCAGTTTTTTGTATTGTTTTCAGAAGTTGGGCGTCTGACATTTTGTCTATTTGGTCTCCGGTGATTACGTTTGTCACGTTGAGTCCTATTTGTTTGCCAACAGCACTAGCTGTTATTGGATTGTCTCCTGTTATTATTTTAACTTGGATGTGTGCCTTTTGGGCTTTTTCAATTGAGGCTTTTACTGTCTTTCGTGGTGGATCGATCATGGCTGTGAGACCTACGAAAATCAGGGATTTTTCGTCGAATTTACCCTTGTGTGGTTTGTATGCATGGGCTAGTACACGAAGTGCGTTTTCTCCGTACTCCTCAGCTTTTTTATGTAATGTTTTTTTGTCTGTGGCTGAAATTTTTGTGACTTTTCCGTTCTTGTATATATGTGTACATATTTTAATTACTTCTTCAAATGCACCTTTTGTATAGATTTCTTTTTTGGTTCCAACTTTGTGAAGACTACTCATCATCTTTCGTTCGGACGTGAAAACTTTTTCGTCGAGCTCTTTGTATGTTTTTACGAATTTTGCTTTTCGTGCGAGAATTTTTAATGCGATTTCCGTTGGGTCGCCGAGAGTTTTTCCTTTGTCGACGTATGCATTGTTATTGTTCTCGCAAATTTCCATTAGTTTTTTTTCTTCTGGTGATGAAATTTTTATGTACTGCTTGAATTTATATCCGACTCCTGGGATGTCCTTTTCTTTGAAATTTGTGAAGATTTTTTTCACGGTCATTTCATTCATTGTCAGAGTCCCTGTTTTGTCGGAACAGATTACTGTTGTCGCGCCGAGTGTTTCTATGGAGTTCATTTTTCTGACGATTGCCTTTTTTCCTGCGAGAACTTGTACTCCCATCGCGAGCGTGAGAGTGACGATTATTGGCATGCCTTCAGGGATTGCGGATACTCCGAGCGCTACAGAGGTCATGAACATGTGTATTATTGGGATGCTGCGAAGTTCACCGAGGACGAAGAGAATTGCAATGAGTACTAATATTATGATTCCGATTTTTTTGCCAAGATTGTCGAGTTGGATGGTTAATGGGGATCGAGTTTTCTCTGTTCTTGATACTAGGGTGACTATCTTTCCGAATTCCGTATGAGTTCCTGTCGAGATAACTTTTGCTGTTGCTCGGCCAGTTGTTATTATTGTTCCCTTAAAGAGTTTTCCTTCTTTTCCCGTGCTGACTTTTTTGATTGCTGGGACTGACTCTCCTGTTAGTACTGCTTCGTCTACTTTTACCGAATATACTTCGAGGATTTCTAGGTCTGCAGGAATTTTGTCTCCTTCTGCGAGAACCACTATATCATCTGGAACGAGGTCGCGAATTGAAATTTCTTTTTGTTTGCCGTCGCGAATTACTATTGTGTGTGGGACAACCATTTTTTTCAGTGCGGCAACTGCGTTTTCAGCTTTGTATTCTTGAAAAAATCCAATTCCTGCATTTAGGATTAGGATTCCATAGATTGCGATTCCATCGATATATTCGTGTAGTAAAATCGAAATTGCACCTGCAATTCCAAGGATTATTATGAGAAAGGATGTGAATTGTGAGAGAAAGATTCGTAGTGCTCGAAATTCACGCTTTGTTTTTAGCTCATTGTAGCCATGTTTTGCGAGATTTGCTCTTGCTTTGGCTGAGGTAAGGCCGTTTTTAAGATAGGTAACGTTTATCGTCATAGCATGAGGAAAAAGGAAGATTCTTGGATCATTCTAGCAGGGAATCTCGAAAAGGTGAACTAACGCTTACTGAATTGTGGAGCTCTACGTGCACGTTTGAGTCCGAATTTCTTTCGCTCTTTAGTTCGTGAATCACGAGTAAGCATCCCAGCCTTTTTGAGGGTTGGTCGCGATAGGGGATCAGCTTCTACTAGGGCTTTTGCAATACCGTGTCGTACTGCTTCTGCTTGAGAGTTTGGGCCACCACCTGTTACTTTGGCTGTGAAATCGTATTTATTATCGTTTCCTGTTAGCTTGAAAGGGGACTTTACTAGTCCTATAAGTATTTTTACTTTGCAGAATTCGTTTAGAGGTTTTTCGTTTACTATCATTTCTCCTTTTCCTTTGTATAGTCTTACTCTTGCTACAGAGGTTTTTCTTTTTCCGTTTGCATAGAAGTATTTACCGCTCTTTTTTACTGCTGGCTTTGGTGTTTCTTCGGTAGTCTTTTTTGTAGCTTTCTTTGTAGTTGGCATTTTGAATTTATAATTATACTTCTAATGTTTCAGGATTTTGTGCTCCGTGTGGGTGCTCTTCGCCTGCAGCGAATACGTGTAGGTGACTCATGAACACTTTGCGTAGCTTGTTTTTTGGTAGCATACCGCTTACAGCGAGTTCAAATGGTGTTGTAGGGTGTTTCTTTAGCATTTCCTCTGCTGACCTTTCTTTAAACCCTCCTGGGTATCCAGAATGTCGTGCGTATTTCTTATCTTCCATCTTGTTTCCTGTGAATTTGAATTTGTCTGCATTAATAACAATGACAAAGTCTCCACAATCTAAGTGAGGAGTGAAACATGGCTTATCTTTACCTCTCAGTTTATTTGCGATTGTCGTACACATGCGTCCTAGAACTTTGTCCTTGGCATCTACGATGTACCATTTTCTTTCGAGATCTTCTTGTTTTGGTATGCTTGTCTTCATTATTATATTAATTCAATTTGTACTACTGGTGCGCTGTCGCCGTTTCTGTATCCAAGTTTTGTGATTCTTGTGTATCCAGATGGACGATCTTTGTATTTGTCTTTTAGGACTTCTAAGATCTTTTTTGAGCTGTTCTTGTGTTGTAGGAGGCGTTCTATTTCACGGATTGCCTCTCTCTTTTCTTTCTTTTTTCCGATGTTGATCAGTCTATCTACGAATGGCTGTACTGCCTTTGCTTTGGTTTGCGTAGTTTTTATCTTTTCATAAATGATTACGGCCATAGCGAGATTTCGCAGTAGTGCTGTTCGGTGATCTTTGTCTGATCCAAGTCTAATTTTCTTTACTTTATGTCTCATTATTTATTCGTCAGATAAGTTAAGTCCTTTTTTCTCGAGAGCGTCTGCTACTTCATTGAGAGCTTTCTTTCCAAATCCTCTCAAGTTTGCAAGTTTGTTCTCGGTACATTTTGATAATTGTTCAATTGATCCAATTCCACCATTGATCAATGCGTTTAATGTTCGTGGTGAGAATCCTAAAATTTCAATTGGCGTGTATGATTCCTGACTAGGCTTACTAGCTTCTTGCTCTTTCTCTTTTTCAATGATTGATTCTACGTCTGACATGAAGTCTTTTTCAACCATGATGTTCTCCATATTGAAGAGGTTGAAATAAGACTGAAGAACGTTTGATGCGAATTTTAGTGCGTCTTCTGCGCTGATCTCGCCGTTTGTCTTTACCTCTAGTGATAGCTTGTCTAGGTTTGTCATTTGTCCTACACGTGTTGCCTCTACGTCGTAACGTACTTTCTTTACTGGTGAATATAGTGCATCTAGTAGGATGAATTTTGTGTCAGTTTCATTTTTCTCCATAATTCTTGCAGGAATGTATCCAACACCCTTTTCAACACGCATTTCCATTGAAAGTTTAGCGCCTTTATCTAGTGTGCAGATGTACTGATCAGGATTTAGAATCTCTACGCCAGTTGGGCAAGAGATGTCCTTTGCAGTTACTTTTCCAACCTTTGAAGTCTCTAATGTAATCATTACTGGTTTCTTGTCGTCTTTCTTAATGTCAATTAATTTCAAATTTAGAGTGATGTCGAGAACACTTTCTTTTACACCTTTGATTGTTGTATATTCGTGGCTTGTGCCGCCAGCGATTTTAACTCCAGTGATGCATGCTCCTGGGAGCGATGAAAGTAAAACCCTTCTCAACGCATTGCCGAGTGTAACTCCGTATCCAGTAGGTAGAGGCCCCATGATAAAGATGACGTGGCTATCTTCTAGCTTGTCCATCTTGATCTTTGGAATGCCTATTTCTTCTTGGATTTGATGCATTTGGCTTTGGGTTATTTAGTAGAGGGGAAAATATATTACTTAGAATAAAATTCTACGATAAGTTGACTCTCAATTCCTTGTTCTACGTCTGTATCATCAGGCATACTTGTAACTTCTATTGAAGTTGCTTTTTGATCAATTCTTAGCCATTTTGGGGCTTTGATCTTTGCTTTTGCAATGTCTGCGAAGAGGGGAGATACTAGCGATTTTTCACGCGGTATAATTATGTCTCCTTCTTTTACTAGAATTGATGGTGTTTTTACTCGTTTCCCATTCAAAGTTAGTAGTCCATGAGATGCCATTTGTCGTGCTTGTCTTCGCGTCTTGGCAAATCCAGCTCTGTATACGGTGTTGTCTAGTCGTGTTTCTAAGAGTTTTAGCATATTTAAACCTGTAACTCCTTCTTGCTTGTCGGCTAAGAAGTAGTATTTTTTGAATTGTTTCTCTAGGATCCCGAATGTTCTCTTTGTTTTCTGTTTTTCACGAAGCTGTCGTGAATACTCAGAAGGTTTTCCAAATCTTCGTTTGTCTCCTTGTTCTCCTGGTGGATAATTCTTTTTCTGAAGAATTCTCATAGTTTTGTCTGAACCATCTACTGGAGCTCCTTCACGTCGTGCTAATTTTGCAATTGGGCCGGTATATCTTGCCATAAGGTCTTAATTAATTTCTTCGTGGTTTCTTTTTTCGACATCCATTGTGTGGCATTGGTGTCACATCGTTTATTGATAGTAATTCGATGCCGCTTGAAACGAGTCCTCTTACTGCTTGTTCTCGTCCAGATCCAACACCTTTTACATATATATGCGCTTTTTCAAATCCATATAGTTTCGCTCTTTCTGCCGTGTGCTCTGCTGCGATTTGAGCTGCGTATGGAGTAGATTTTCTTGCTCCTTTGAATCCGCTTGATCCAGCGCTTCCCCAAGCTATAACGTCACCATTTGGTTCTGTGATTGTGACGATAGTGTTGTTGTATGAAGCTTGGACATATACGTTTCCTTCTTGTACTAACCGTTTCTTGATCTTAATTTTCTTTGGCTTTACCTGACCTTCGGCTTCAGCTTTCTCTTCTGGCTTTTTGTTGTCTTTTTTTACTGGTTTCTTGTTATCAGCTTTTTCAACTTTCTCAGCTTTCTCAACTTTCTCTTCTTTCACCTGCCCTTCGGCCCCAGCTTTCTCCTTTTTTTCTTCTTTTTTGTCAGCCATTATTATTATTTAGTTACGGTTTTCTTATTTGCTATGGTTTTTTTCTTTCCTTTCTTTGTTCTAGAATTATAACGTGTTCTCTGGCCACGGCATGGTAATCCTCTTCTGTGGCGGAATCCTCGGTATGACCCGATTTCCTGAAGACGCTTAATATCCATTGCAACTTTCCGCTTAAGATCACCTTCCGTGGTCATTTTTCCTATGATCTCACGAAGAAGTGTTATTTCTTCTTCCGTTAAGTCTTGGATCTTTTTGTCCTTATCGATTTTTGCTTCTTCTAGAATTTGCGCGCTTTGGTTGCGTCCAATTCCGAATATTGCTGTCAATCCAGCTTCGATCCTCTTTTCTTTAGGTAGGTTTACACCTGCGATTCGTGCCATTTGTGAGATATTTTAGTTAAGTTTTACGCAGCCAGTATTCTTGGGGGGAGTAATACTGACCGCATAGAGCCCAACTAGCCTTGTCGTTGTTTATGCCTTTTATTTTTACAGATTACTCGAACCACTCCTTTTCTTCGGATTACTTGGCAATTTTGACAGATTGGTTTTACTGATGCCCTTACTTTCATTGTTTTATGCTTTATGTCGATAGGTAATTCGACCTTTTTCCAGGTCGTATGTGCTTAATTGTATAGTGACGCTATCTCCAGGTAGTATCTTGATGTAGTTCATCCTCATTTTGCCTGACAGATGCGCCGTAATGACTCTTCCGTCTTCTAATTCTACCTTGAATTCAGTGTTTGGGAGGGGCTCTAAAACAGTCCCTGTGACCTCTATTGTGTCCTCTTTGCCCATATGTAAGCCCTTTTTATTAGTAATGTACTCAAAAAAGCGTTTGGATTTTACCCGAGAAAAATAGGTTATGCAAAGGGAAAATAACCGATTACGCAAAAGGTGTTGACAGAAATGCGGAGATATTGTCTGGAGATAATCTTTTCTCGATCGGCGTATGTCTTCAACAAGTCTAGCGTGTACGACTCGTTGAATAACTCGCATTATAATGTGTGCATAGTATATGCAACGATCGTTCAAATCCTATCTCTCAGTCAATATCTCTACTCCGCTGTCGGTAACTAATACTGTGTTTTCTACTTGTATGGCCATTGAGCCGCTGGGTGTTTTTATTGTCCAGTCGTCTTCAAGTGTTCGCATTTCTCCTGAATCGACTGCAAATATTGGTTCTATTGCTATTGTCATGCCGGACTTTAGGATTGGGCCTTTCTGGCCATCGAAGTAATTTAGAATTACTGGGGCTTCGTGGAGTTTACGACCGATCCCATGGCCCGTGAGGTCTTGGATAATGTGATAGCCAGCTGATTCAACCTCTTCTTGGATTGCCTTGCTTAGATCTCCTAGGTGGAGTCCTGGGCGTACCATATCAATTGCTTTGTAGAGTGTGCGATATGCTGTATCTAGGAGTTTTTGGTTTTCGGGTGTGATTTCGCCGATTGCAACTGTCCTTGCTGCGTCACTGTGAAATTCTTTGTAGAGTACGCCGCAGTCATACGTGAATAGATCGCCGTCTTTTAGTATTTCGTCTTGCCTGGGGATACCGTGGACTATTGTGTCATTTACGTTCGTGCAAAGTGTTCCTGGGAATCCTTGGTAGCCTTTGAAGCTTGGGACACCTCCCTTTCCTCTTATAAATGTTTCTGCAAATTGGTCGAGTTCAAATGTGGATACTCCAGCTTTTGATTGTTTGCCGAGTTCTTCCAGGCATTCTGCAAGAATTTGTCCACTTGCGCGCATTATTTTGATTTCTTCAGGTGTTTTGATTGTTATTCCCATATTATTGGATTATTGGATTTAGTGCTTTCATTGCTAGTTCTTGAACTTTCTCGATCGATGGTTCTCCGTCGATTTTGATTAATCGGTCATTGTATAGCTCGATGGCTGGGACTGTTTCTTGTTCGTATGTGTTTAGTCGAGTTTCGATTGCTTCTGGATTATCGTCTGAGCGGGTTATTAATTCTCCGCCGCATTTTTCACAATTGTCTTTTGCGTAGAAACTTGGGTATACGTTTTTGCAGCTGCTGCATACTCGGCGAGTAGTTAGGCGTTTGAGGGCGATTTCTTTGCTTATGTCGAGAAGTACTGCTTTGTATGTGCGGTTGTGTTTTTCTAGTAGGGCGTTTAGTAGTTCTGCTTGTGCAACTTTTCGAGGAATTCCGTCGAATAGGACTTGAGTTCCTTTTGGAAGATTGTTCATGAAGTTTTCAACAATCTCCATTACAACTTCATCTGAGACTAATTGTCCTGACTCTATTATTGATTTCACTTTCTTTGCTAATTCAGAATCTTGAGTTGCTAGCTTTCGGAGTTCGCCCCCCATTTCAAATATTTGCATTCCGTATTTTTCTGCCACTACTTTTCCGAGTGTTCCTTTACCGGAACCTTGCATGCCGAAGAAAATGAAGTCCATCGATAGGGGATTAATTTGTATGTGGTCTGATTATACTCGGGAATTTGAAAGATTTCTAATAGAACTTCTTATAATCATGCATCACCAATTCTGAGTTTACTTGACGTATTAGTTCGAGGACTACGCCGACTATGATGATCATTCCAGCTCCGGAGATGAGTAGGGGAACTGAACCAATTGCTGTGGTTCTGAATAAGAACTGTAGCATCATTGGAAGGATTGCTATTGTTGCGAGGAAGAGTCCTCCAAATAGGGTCAATCTGCTAGAAATATCTGCTATGTATTCTGAGGTTTGTTTTCCTGGGCGAATTCCTGGTACGTAACCGCCTCTTCTCTGAATGTTTTCTGCAATTTCTTCAGGCTTGAATGTGATTGAAACGTAGAAATACGAGAATGCTATTACGAGTAGGAAGTATATCACCAAGTATGTTGTGGTTTGTGGTTGGAATATTACTGACATTGCTGCTCCGAAAGCGCGTACTCCTTCTGAAGTTGCGTTCTGCAAGAATTGCGCGAGGATTCCAGGGAAGTTTACCAATGCTACGGCAAAGATGATTGGGATCATTCCCGTTTGATTGATTCTGATTGGTAAGAAGGATTGTTCGCTTCCTGCTCTTATTCCGCGGCCGGCATATGTTATTGGGATTCGGCGGGCTGCTTCATTAACCAAAATTATTACAGTAGTTAAAATTAAAGTAATCAATATTACTACTGCAAAAGGGATAAGTCTTGTTTGGTCTTCTGTTGCGAGGAATAATCCTTGTCCGATCATTGCTGGGACGTTTGCGATTATGCTCGTAAAGATTAGTAATGATATTCCATTTCCGATTCCTTTTTCTGAGATTTGTTCACCTAACCATACCAACAACAGAGTTCCTGCTGAGATTGTTAGCATAATTGGGAGAACAATTGCGGGGTCTGATATAT
The DNA here is from genome assembly GCA_964385295.1 of uncultured Candidatus Peribacteria bacterium. Taxonomy (GTDB): domain Bacteria; phylum Patescibacteriota; class Gracilibacteria; order UBA1369; family LOWO2-01-FULL-3; genus CAYLOL01. The sequence goes on along the minus strand of CAYLOL010000006.1, from coordinate 12,050 downwards.
CTGATACGAGTGGAATATTGGCTTGTGAATTTAATAGAACGAGCATTCCATATGATTGGAGAAATGCTAATGGGAAAGTGAGCCAACGTGTGTATGAATTGATTTTTTGACGGCCCGTGTTCCCTTCCTTTGAAAGTTGTTCCATGCGAGGGACAATAACTGTCAATAATTGCATGATGATCGATGCATTAATGTATGGAGAGATTCCCATTAATACGATCGAGAAATTTTCTGTGCTACCACCTGTTAGCAAGCTAAATACCTGAAGTAGATCGTTTTGTTCTGCAACTGCGCGGAGACTTTCTGTTTCAACTCCTGGCACTGTGACGTGCGCGATAAGTCTATAGAGTGCTAGAATTCCAAGTGTAAAAAGGATCTTTTTTCTAAGATCTGGTGAATTCCAAATTTGCTTGAAGTAGTTGAGCATTACTTATCTTCTTTAGGTTCTGGGGTTGGTGTTTTCTCTTCTTTTGCTTCTTTCTTTTCTTTTACTTTCTTCTCTGCTTTTGGTGGTGTGAGAATAGTGATTGATCCTTTTGCTTTCTCTATTTTTTCAATAGCGCTTTTTGATGCTTTGTGAGCAGCAATAGTAAGTGCTTTTGTAAGTTCTCCTGTTCCAAGAATTTTCACTGGTTTAGTTTTCTTCGAGATTAGTTTTTTCTCATATAATGCTGCAACATCTACTGTTGCTTTGTCGTCGAATACATTTAAATCTGATAGATTTACTATTTGGTAATCTATGTAGTTTGGATTCTTAAAGCCTTTTAGTTTTGGCATTTTTCGAAGGTATGGAGTTTGTCCTCCTTCAAATCCTGGTCTTCTTCGACCACCAGTTCGTGCTGATTGACCTTTCATTCCACGACAACTATATGTTCCGTGACCTGATGCGTTTCCGCGGCCTACACGTTTAGTTTTCTTTCGCCCTAGTTTGCTTGATAGTTCTGTTAAAGTCATAATTATTTCTTAGGTTCAGGTTTATTAGGGATTTCAGCTTTTGGTTCTGGCTTCTTGTCTTCAGGTTTATTTGGTTCTTCCTTTTTTGGTTCTGGTTTTTTGCCTGCTGGCTTTTCTGCCTTAGGTTCTGGTTTTTCTGCTTTTAGTTTTTCTTCTTTCTCTCTTTTTTCTTTTGCTATTTTCTCTGCTTTAAACTTCATGAATGGAGTATTTCGTAGAGATTGTAGTGCTTTGAATATTGCTTTTGTATTGTTTACTTTGTTAGTTGTTCCATATGTCTTGCTTAAGATGTCCTTTACTCCTGCAAGTTCTAGAACTTTTCGAATTGTTCCTCCTGCGATGATACCAGTACCAGGGGCTGCTGGGAGTAGAAGGATCTTTGCTGACTTGTATTTGATTTTAACGTCGTGTGGAATTGTGACTCCGTCTAGTTTTACTTGGAGTAGGTCTTTCTTTGCTTTTGCGATACCTTTTTGGATTGCACCTGTTACTTCGTGAGATTTTCCAATTCCAACTCCTACTTTTCCTTTACGATTACCTATTGCGACTGTTGCACGGAAACGTAGTTTTCGTCCACCTTTTACAACTCTTGTTACGCGATCAATTTGTATAACTTGTTCATCGAACTCTTTTGGTTCTCTCTTTTGGTGGAATCTGCTGTTTTTGTGTGCTGGTTTTGGCATCGAATTAGTTAGGGTTAGAATTTAAGGCCTCCTTCACGTGCGCTGTCTGCTAATGCTTTTACGCGGCCGTGATATTTGTATCCGTTTCTGTCGAATACTACTTCTGATATTTTCTTTTCTTTTGCTTGTTTTGCAATTTCTGCTCCTACTTTCGTAGCTCTTTCTGACTTTGTTCCTTTCTTCTCTTTCATGTCTGATGCGCTTGCTATTGTCGTGTTGTTCTCGTCGTCTATTAATTGTGCAGTTATGTATTGCAGACTTCGGAATACTATTAGTCTTGGACGTGCGGCTGTTCCATTAATCTTTGCACGTATTCGTACATGTCTCCGTGATCTTTTTTCTTCTTTAGTATTGGTCATTTGTGTAATTAGTTACTTTTATGCTGATGCAGCTTTTTTACCTGTTTTTCTGGCAACATATTCATCTTTGTATCGAATTCCTTTCCCCTTGTATGGTTCTGGTTTTCTATAACTTCTAACTTGCGCTGCTTGTTCTCCTACTATTTCTTTATCGATACCACTTACTATAATTGTGTTTTTTTCTTCTTCATCCATTTTGAACTCTACGCCTTGTGGTCCTTTGTGTTCGATTGGGTGTGAGTATCCGAGATTTAGTGTGATTTTGTTTCCGTTTGCGTTTGCCTTGTATCCAACTCCGACAATTTCTAGCCTTTTCTCATATCCTTTTGTTACTCCTTCAACCATGTTTGCGAGCAAGCTTCGGAATAGTCCGTGGAATGATCTGTTTTCTTTAGTTTCGTCAGGACGGAATACTGTAAGGATGTCATCTTTGAGTTCGAGTTTCATGTTAGGGTGAATTTGTCTTTGTAGTTCACCTTTTGGTCCTTTAATAGTTACAAAGTTATCTTTTATATCGACTGTAACTCCCGATGGGATGCTAATTGGTTGTTTTCCGATTCGTGACATAGTTTTTGTTAGTAAATTTCACAAATTAATTCTCCGCCGACGTTTTCTTTTTTGGCTTCAACGTTTGACATTACGCCTTTTGACGTAGAGAGGATCTTTATTCCGAGGCCACTTTTTACTGGGCGACGTAGATCTTCTTTCTTTACGTAAATTCTTTGTCCAGGTTTGCTAACTCTTGTTAACGTTAGTTCTGGCTGGTCTTCCTTTAGGGTAATCATAAGTATTTTGAAATTCTTCTCGTTAGTTTCTGTTTCGTAATCTTCTATAAACCCATATCCTTTCATTACGCGCAGTACATCTTCTTTCAAGTTTGAGTGTGGGCACGAAGTAGTTTCGTGATTAACACTTTTTGCGTTTCTGATCCTAGTTAGTAAGTCTGCAATTGGGTCTGTGTGCATTGTTATTTTGTTACCAAGATGATTTTTTTACTCCCATTATCTTTCCGTTACTAGCAAGTTCTCGGAAGCAGATTCTGCAGAGGTCGAATCTTCGCATATAGCCGCCAATTCGTCCGCATTTTCCACATCTATTATATATTCGGGTTGGGTGTGTGATTTTTCCTCCGGCTTTGTGCTGACGAGTTGCTTTTTTCTTGCGGTTCTCTGTTTTTAACATTATTGCTTTTCTTGCCATGGGAATTTTGTTGGTTAGTCTTGTTTAGGTAATTGTTTTTTGAATGGGAATCCTAATGCTGTTAGTAACGCGAGTCCTTCTTCGTCTGTCTTTGCATTTGTCGAGATGTTCACTTGTAGTCCGTGTAAGTGTAGAACGTCGTCTGGGCTGATTTCCGGGAATACTACGTGCTCTTTAAATCCTACGCTGTAGTTTCCGTTACCATCGAATGCTTTTGGCGATATTCCACGGAAGTCTCGGACACGAGGGAATACGATATTTACTAATTTGTTTAGGAATTCATACATTCTTTTACCTCTTAACGTTACAGTTGCTCCGATTACTTCATCTTCTCTTATTTTGAAGTTTGAAACCGCTTTTTTTGACTTTGTTGTTACCGGTTTTTGTCCGCTAATTACTGCTAGGTTCTCAATTATGTTTGAGTAGTCTTTTCCGTGTGTCTTTATGTATGTTCCCATACCAACATTTAGTTTTATCTTTGTTACTCGGGGGACAGCCATGTCATTTTTGATCCCTAGTTCTTCTTTCAGCTTAGGAATGATTTCTTCTCTGTATACTGTTTGTAAATCTTTTACTTTAGCCATTTTACTTAGTTTTTTTAGTTACAGTGTCTAATGTTTCTGAGCATTTTTTGCATATTCTTTCTTTCTTTCCTTTTTCTAGTTTTTTATATCCAACTCGTGTTGTTTTCTTACATTGTGGGCATATTACGATTACATTTGATGCGTCTATCGGAGCTTCGAATACGATCTTTTCTCCTGCACGTTGCTGTGTCTTTTTAATGTGCTTTGTACGCATATTCACTTTTTCTACTACTACCTTGTTCTGCTTTCGGTAGATTTTCATAACCTTCCCGGTTTTACCTTTGTCTTTTCCTGATAGTACCTTTATTTGATCTTGAACTTTTAATTTCATTGTTGGCGGTTATAGCACGTCTGGTGCCTGTGAGATAATTTTTTGATATCCTCTTTCTCTTAGCTCTCTTGCTACTGGTCCGAATACACGAGTTCCTCTTGGTTGTCCATCTTTATCGATAATCACTACTGCGTTTTCATCAAATCTTATTGCTGATCCATCTTTTCTTTGGAATTCCTTTACTTGCCTTACGACTACTGCTCTTTGTACTGATTTTCTCTTTACTACGCCTTTTGGGCTTGCTTCTTTGACTGTCACTACGATGACATCACCGATTCGTGCATAGCGCCTCTTTGATCCTCCTAGGACCTTGATACATTGCACCATTTTTGCGCCTGTATTGTCTGCTACACGCAGTTTACTTTCCGGTTGAATCATCTTTAGTTGTTGTATTAGGTTTAGTTAGTGTCCATTTTTTCAGTTTGCTGATAGGTCGTGTTTCGTAGATAGTTACGTTATCTCCAATTTCGAATTTTGTGTTTTCAGGATTATGAACGTGAAATTTCTGAGATTTCCTGAATCTTTTCTTGTATTTTGGATGGTTCTCGTAAGTATGAACTGTTACGATTATTGTCTTATCTTCTTTTGTTGAGGTGATTTCACCTTTTTTACTTCTCATTTAGTAATGTTTTTAATGTAGCTATATATCTTCGGTACTTTCTTACTAGGTGTGTGCTTTTTGATTGGTCGTTCTTCACGTTATATCGAATTTTGAATAATTCTTTTGTTACAGCGTTTAGCTCTTCAACTAACTTTTTACTTTCCATTTTCCTTAATGTTTCTGCGTCTTGGATTTTCATTATTTTTCCTGCGTGTTAATGAATTTGCATTTTACTGGTAATTTGTGTGCTGCTAGTCTCATTGCTTCTTTTGCGACTTCTAGGTCTACTCCTTCCATTTCAAACATAACTCGTCCTGGTTTTACTTGTGATACAAAGTGATCTGGTGCACCTTTACCTTTTCCCATGGGCATTTCTGCTCCTTTTCGGGTGATTGGTTTGTGCGGGAATATGTTGATCCAGATTTTTCCTCCACGTTTCACGTATCTTGTCATTGCTCGACGTGCTGCTTCAATCTGTCGTGAGGTTACCTCGGCTGCTGATAGCGCTTTTAGTCCGTATGTACCGAATGTTACGCGCGTACCTTTGTACGAGATGCCTTTTGCGTCAGCTCTTCTTCGGAATTCTTTTCTGTGCTTTTGTTTACGTGGTTGTAGCATTTCTTTTAGGTTTCTTTAATTTCTTCGATTTGCTGTGTGAGCTTTGCAGCTAGATCTTTTTTAAATACTTCTCCTTTATAGATCCAAACTTTTACTCCGATTTTTCCATATGATGTGTTTGCTGGTAGGGAAGCGTAGTCGATGTCAGCTCTGAATGTGTGTAGAGGGATCTTTCCTTTTGAGAAGAATTCTCCTCGTGAGATTTCCACTCCGTTTAGACGTCCTCCGACGTACACTTTACATCCGATTGCTCCTGCTTCTACAGCCTTTTCTATAGCCATTTTTACTGCTCTTCTGTATGAGACTCTTCTTTCTAGTTGTCGTGCTATTGAATCTGCTACTACCATTGCGTCCATCATTGGTTTCTTGATCTCTTTTATGTTTATTGCGAATGACTCTTTAAATTTCTTTGCTAGTAGGTCTTTTAGTTTCTCTATTGTTTCCCCTCCACGTCCGATTATTAGTCCTGGCTTTGCTGTGTGAATATTTAGAATTACTTTTCCTTGTGTTCGTAGAATCTCTATTCGTGATAGACCCTCAGTTTCGAGTTTTTCTCGGAGAAGTTTCTCGATTGCTAGATCTTGGTGGAGCATTCTCTTATATTGAGCTTTGCCTGCGTACCACTTTGAATCCCAATCGCTGGTGATTCCGAGTCTAATTACTTTTGGGTTTACCTTTTGTCCCATGAGTTAAGTTATTTAGTTGATTCTTTCTTTGGTGCTTTCTCTTCACTTTCTGGCGCATCCGCGCTTTTCTCCTTTTTGCTTACCTTCGCTTCTGCTTTGGTGGCAGTTCCGCTTGGACTTTGCCCAAGCTTCACTGTGATATGTGATGTTCGTTTCAGGATTGGGTGCATTCGTCCTCTTGATATTGGTATGCTTCTCTTTTGCGTAGGTCCTTCGGTTACTATTATTTCCTTTATGACTAGGTCTTCTGGGTCTTGTTTCAAGTTTGTCTTAGCGTTTGCCATTGCTGATTCAATCAGTTTTCGTAGGATTGGAGCAGCTTTCTTTGGTGTGAATTTTAATATGTCCACAGCTTCAGTCGCTTTCATGTTTCGTACCAACTGAGCAACAAGATTTGCTTTCTTTGGTGAGATTCTAGTTTGTCTTAGGATTGCTTTCATAATTATTATTTAGCTAGTCTACCTCCGTGTCCTTTGAACTTGCGAGTAGGGGAGAATTCTCCGAGCTTGTGTCCGACCATGTTTTCAGTGACGAACACGGGGATGAATTGGTTCCCGTTGTGTACTGCGAATGTGTGCCCTACGAAGTCAGGCGAGATATCTGATCCGCGTGACCAAGTTTTGATTGGTTTCTTTGCGCCCGATGCTTCTAGGATTCCTACTTTTTTCAGTAGTTTCGGGTCAACGTAAGGTCCTTTTTTAGTACTTCTAGCCATAGTTAGTGTTATTTTTTACGTCTTCGGTCTTTTATGATCATTTTATCTGTGTAATGTCGGCGTCGAGTCTTGAATCCGAGAGCTGGCATTCCCCATGGTGTTTTTGGATGTTTCATCCCAATTGGGCTTCCACCTTCACCACCACCATGTGGATGGTCTACTGGATTCATCGCCTTACCTCTTACTTGTGGTCGTCGTCCTTTGTGTCTCATTCGACCAGCTTTTCCGATCTTGATGTTGCCGTGATCAATGTTGCTGACTATTCCAACCGTTGCGAATGCGTCTTTTTCTACCAATCTAATCTCTCCTGAAGGCATTTGGATTTGTGCCTTTTCTCCCTCAAGGGAAACGAGTTTGATTGCTGTCCCTGCGCTTCTTCCGAATTGTCCGCCTTTCCCCTTGTGGAGCTCTACATTGTAGATGCTGTATCCAACTGGGATGTTTTGTAGGTGCATTCTGTTACCTTTTTTGATCTTTGCCTTTTCTGCAGTCATGATTTTGTCTCCGACCTTTGTTCGGTCCGGACAAATGTGATATCTCTTTTCGCCATCCTTGTATTGAACGAGCATTATGTATGCAGTTCTATTTGGATCGTACTCAACTGCGGCTACTTTCCCTTCAATATTTGCTTTGTCTACTCGGTTGAAGTCTATCATTCTGTACATTTTCTTTGCTCCGCCACCTCTGTGTCGTACTGTTATTCGTCCAGAATTGTTTCGTCCTGACTTTCTTGCAATACGTTTGATTAGGCTTTTCTCTGGCTTTGACTTGGTCACCTCTATGAATGAAGCAGATGTCATCTGTCTTCTTCCTGGTGTCGTTGGGTTGTATGATTTTAGTTCAGCCATAGTTCAATTATTTCTTCTTCTTTTTTTCAGATGATAATTTGTGTAGGTCTAGGGTCTTTCCGTCTTTTAGTGATACGATTGCTTTCTTGAATATTGGTCTCTTTGTCCACATTCGCCCTCGCGATACTAATCGTGATTTTGGTGGAGACAGAAGCATTCTTACTTCTTTTGCGTCTGCACCGTAGATAGTTTTTACAGCTTTCTTTACGTCTACTTTTGTAGCTCGTTTGCTAACCACGAATGAATATTGCCCTTTTTCTTGTAGCTTTGAGCTTTTCTCAGTCGTTAACGCTTGTTTTATTACTTCGTATGGATCCATTATTCTTCGGTTGGTTTAGCGGTCTTTTGTAGGAATGTCTCTTTTAGTTTTTCTACTGCATCTTTTAGTATTAGTACTGTGTCATATCTCTGTAGGTCTTGGATGTTAATGTATGCTGCTAGAATTGTTTTTGCTTTACTTAGATTTGAGATAGATTTTTGCAGGCTTAAGTTTTTCTCTGAAATTACTACTAGGACGTCTTTTTTTATTGGTAATTTCTTTAGTAATTCTGAGAATGCTTTTGTATTTGGAGTCTCAACTTTGTATTCTTCGAGTCCAATTACTTGTTTATTGCGAGCTTTTTCTGATAGTGCACAGAATAGTGCTTTTCTTCGTTGTTTTTTTGGCATGTCCTTTGAGAAGTTTCTGTCGTTTCGTGGTCCGAATGTGACCCCTCCACTTCTCATGTGTGGACTTCGGGTTGATCCTTGTCGTGCTCGGCCAGTTCCTTTTTGCTTGAATGGCTTTGCTCCGCCACCACGAACTTCTCCTTTAGTTTTTGTATGTGCGATTGCGATTCTACTGTTTGCAAGTTGTCGTACCAATGCTTGATGTACTAGATCTTTATTGAACGGAAGTTCAAATATCTCTTTTGGGAGATCCAAAGTTCCTTTCTCTTCTCCTTTTTGTGAATATAAAGCTACTTTCATTACATTTTGATTGTTACGAGTCCGCCATTTGGTCCTGGTACAGCTCCTTTTAGGCAGATAATGTTTTTTGTAGGGTCAATTTTTGCAACCTTTACTCTGCTAATTGTTACTCTTGCATTTCCCATTTGTCCTGGGAGTTTCTTTCCTTTTGCTACTCGTCCTGGTTTCGCACAAGATCCGATAGAACCTGGTTCTCTGTGGTGGTGCGAACCATGTGATTCAGGACCACGAGAGAAATTGTATCTTTTGATTACGCCTTGGAAACCTTTACCTTTTGAGATGCTGTTGATTGTGACTCTCTCTGTATCAGTGAAGGCTTCGAGTGTGATTTTGTCACCTTTCTTGTAATTTTCAAGGGTCTCTTCCGCAACTTTGAACTCCCGTTGGAAACGGAACTTCTTAGTTTTGGTCGGTTTGCGTAATTTGGAAAATCCTACTACTACCGCCGGATATCCGTCCTTGTTTACTGTTTTGATCTGTGTGATTTCATTATCATCACATTGGACCACAGTAACTGGGATCACGCAGCCATCGTCCTGTAGAAGACGTGTCATACCGATTTTTTTGCCTAGAATTCCTGGCATAGTTTCTGGTTAGTAGAGGTTAAACCCCGGTTCTTCGGGGGAGCCTGAGAAGATTGTCGGTCAACCCGCTCAAGGCGTGAATTTAACATGCTTTCGTCAAATTGCCGTTGGACTATACAGATGAGGAATTGGGTAGTCAAGAGTTTTTTTGACTAAAATACGCCGAACGTTAAGCCAATGAATGCGACGTAGAGAATGATCAGAGTGTAGCCTTCCCATCGGGTGACTTGTTTGTCCATTGCTATGAAGACGTAAAGGACAGTTATTAGTACCAGGATGGGCAAAGTCGTGCTTATCATGTGCTCTGGAATTGTGAGGGTGCCAAATAGGGAAGCACCGCCCATTACTCCGAGAGCGTTGAAGATATTTGAGCCGGTTACATTTCCGAGGGCTATCTCTCCTTTCCCTTTGAGTCCAGCAATTACTGAGACAACTAGTTCTGGCAAGGAAGTTCCTATCGCTACTGCTGAAACTGCAACTATTTCGGTTCCAACCTTTAGGAGTTCGGCAAGTTTTACGATGGATTGGACGGTGTAGTCAGCTGCGAAGTATAGGGCGATTGCAGATAGAATCGCGATGGCAGGGTACTTGAAGCCGAGGGTGGGTTTCTTTTCCTTTTCTTCTTTGAGTTGTCGTTTTTCCTTACGTTGTTCTTTTAATTCTTCTTCTCCAACTCGCCTGTGAGTTTGGACATTGTAGGCAATGTATGTGGCAAGCATTATTAGCGAAATGATTCCTTCTATGTAGCCAAATTTGCCGTCTAGGCAGAAGAGTAGCATTAATATTGTGCTGCCAAATATATAAGGTAGATCTACTTTTATTAGATCGCGATCTACTGTGAGTTTTTTTGCAATTATTGCAGTTATTGATAGCACGAGGAGTATATTTGCTATGTTTGAACCGACTACATCTCCGATTACGATTTCTGTTTCTCCGTGTAATGTTGCGAGTATTGAGGTCGCAAGTTCTGGCATGGATGTTCCTAATGCAAGGATTGTTACTCCTATTATGAATGGAGGGATTTTGAAGAATAGGCCGATTTTTTCTGATGAAGTGGTGAATCGGTCAGCTGATATGATGAGGGCTGCTAGTGCAAGTACAAATATGCCGCTCCAAATTAGGATTTCCATGAGGAAGAAGGGATTATTTTTTTAAGTTTAGCACGGGGTTGTTGGAGGGGAAAGTGCTATCCTTGTTTATTATACTTGCAACATCTTAATTTCAATTTCAACACCTGCTGGTAGGCTTAGGTTTGAGAGAGACTCGATTGTCTTTGCGCTTGTTTCTGTTAGATCTATTAGTCGTGAGTGAGTTCTGATTTCAAATTGTTCACGTGATGTTTTGTGAACGAAGGTTGATTTGTTTACTGTGAATTTTTCAATTTTTGTTGGTAGCGGTATTGGTCCTGCCACCATCGCTCCTGTTCGTTCTGCCGTGTCGAGGATAAGCTTTGCTGTCTCGTCGATTACTTTGTGATCGAATGCTTTGATTTTGATTCGAATCTTCTGTTGTGCTGCTGCTGCCATAATTGTTTTGGTTAAATTAGCCGATTTGCTCGGCTTCCGGGTTAATACTTAATGGAAGTGGATTGAAAGTCCGAGCTGTCCCGCGATGCGGGTGAGTTCCTAAAATCAGGAAATCAATTTTGTGGGTTATTTATATATGTTTGGAGTTGTATTGTCAATATGTTTGTTTTGCATTTTTTGGAGTTGGAAGTAATGTTGGTATGAACTTTTTATAAAGTTTTTTTATGCCTGAGTCTCTAGGTGAAAATCCACATGAGGGTTCTATAGGGAGTGGTAAGTTTTTGGGGGCTAGGAGAATTCTTGATCAAGGGGATAGAGAGGCTATGGAAGAGGTTGATATGCGAGTCAGAATGTTTACTCTGGCTTTTAATAGAGCTTTTTCTTGTGAATATGGGTTTGTTGAATGGCGGCAGCTGGGTGATAATGGTATTTATATTACAATGAGTGTTAATTCTACTTATTCAGCGATGCAGGAGCTAAAATTACTTCCTAGTGAGACATATAATGTTTCTTATGGGGGTGGGGTTGGTAATCCTCGGATTTTTTTGTCTTGTTCATTGGCTGATTTTGATGAGTTATGGATTCAGCTGCAGGGGCTAGAGCGCACTAAGCCTGCGAAGGTTATTTCTTTTCCTGTTGTGGAGGAGGGAGCTGAGAAAATTGCTGCTGCTGCTGCTGTTGCTATTGTTGAGTGCGCAGGAAGTAGTTAAAAAAACCGCCCATTTGAATGTGAGCGGTCTTTTTCTAATTATTTTTTGTTTGTCTCTTATTCTAGGATTTTTGCTACAACTCCAGCACCAACTGTTCGTCCTCCTTCACGGATAGCGAATCGAGTACTTTCGTCTAGGGCGATAGGAGCGCCTAGAGTAACAATCATCTTTACGTCGTCACCAGGCATTACCATTTCTACGTCAGCAGGAAGCTCACAAGATCCAGTAACATCTGTTGTTCGGATGTAAAATTGAGGTTTGTATCCTTTGAAGAATGGAGTATGTCGTCCACCTTCATCTTTTGTTAGGACATAAACTTGAGCTTCGAATTTTGTGTGTGGAGTGATAGATCCTGGTTTTGCCATTACTTGTCCACGTTCGATTTCTTCCCTTTCAATACCTCTTAGAAGAAGCCCAACGTTGTCTCCAGCTTCACCACGATCAAGAGTTTTTCGGAACATCTCAACTCCAGTAACTACTACCTTTCGAGTATCCTTGATTCCAACTAGTTCTACTTCTTCATTTGAATTTACTACACCTTGGTCGATTCTTCCTGTGGCAACCGTTCCACGTCCTTTGATTGAGAATACGTCCTCAACTGGCATCAAGAATGGTTTGTCGAGTTCACGTATTGGGTCTGGAATGTATTTATCAAGTGCGTCTAGAAGTTCAATGATAGGTT
>CAYLOL010000005.1:0-27670 GCA_964385295.1 uncultured Candidatus Peribacteria bacterium | reverse complement strand
AATTAAAAGCATCGGTTGATATACACGACTCATTTATCAGCGAAGAGGCCGCAGCGCCTAGAATCGCAAAATCAGCAGCAACACAGAGTATGCATAATCGAATTATCGTAGTTTTAAAGCTAGCAAATTGCATTTCATGAGAATGAGAGAGTACATACATTATCGCCGCCCAATACATTAAAGTAAAGATATATATCCTCGTTATGAAAAGACTAGGCTGGACACCCCATGACAAATAGAGTAAAATCGTGGCGATTTTGTCCACTATATGTCCATACATTGTCTATAGACGTAACACGACACTAGATGACAACCTCGGAAACTTACAACTTCGACCGTAAAGCCGCTAGTAAACTACTACGGATCTCTATTCGAACCCTGGATAGGTATATAAAGAATAGAAAGCTGTCTACTCGTCTTGTTGGCGGTAGGGTGTGGCTCGATAAGCGTGAGTTAATGCGGTTTCATGAGGATAGGGAGCGTCCGGTTACAATAGACAGGATTGAAGTGTCAACATCTGACGTGTCTATAGACGACGACGTAGACAACATAGACGAGGGCGTGTCTACACCCGGAGACCGTGTCCAGTCATTCTCGAAAAAGCGCGAAAGAAACTCAACTGAAAATGGGGTATACAAAAATCTATTCAACGAACTCAAGGGAGAGCTTCAGGAGAAGCAAGAGCGCTTAGAGATAGCGAATTATCGCGTTGGCCAACTCGAAGCTCAGGTCAAATCTAGCGTTCCAATGCTTGAATATCACGCTGAAAAAGCAGAGAAAAGAAGAACTGAATATGAATTAAAATCCGAAATTTCCAACGCAAAAAAGATATTGCAAAAATTAAAGAGAACCGTGGATTATGAACGATTCAACAAGCGAATCTTTTTAATTATACTACTCACAATCCTCGCACTACAGCCACTTTGGCTGCTTCTTCTAGATAAATAAAAATTATGATAGGAATTTTTGATTCAGGGTATGGGGGGCTTACAGTACTTAAGCCAGTGATGGAAGTGCTTCCAGACTATGATTACGTCTATTTAGGTGACAATGCGCGGTATCCATACGGAAGTAACAGTGATGAAAATATTAAGGTATTTTGTGAGCAAGCGGTAGAATATTTATTCAGTAGGGGAGTGACTCTAATAATTTTCGCCTGTAATACAGCTTCAAGCGTAGCACTAAGGCATATTCAGCAAAAGTACAACAAAGATGGAAAGAAGGTCCTTGGAGTGCTCATTCCGGCTGCAGAAGAGGCTGCAAAGGGCAAAAAAATAGGAGTAGTTGGGACAAAGGCTACAATCAGGGCAAACAACTACGAAGTAGAGGTGAAAAAGTTAAATCCAGAAGCGAAAGTATACTCAAAAGCATGCCCATTACTTGTCCCATTCATTGAAGAGGGTTGGCATGCCAAGCCAGAAGCCAAATCAATACTAAAAAAGTATTTACGGTCACTTAAATCAGCAAATATAGACAGTTTGATCCTCGGATGTACCCACTACCCAATCATGGCACGCGATTTTAAGCGATATATGGGCAAAAAGGTACGCATAGTCGAATCTGGAGATGTAACTGCGGTGAAGTTAAAAGATTACCTCAAAAGGCATCCAGAGATAGAGAAACAGCTATCAAGAGAGGGGACTCGTACTTTTTTGACAACTGATGACTCAAATAAATTCAAAGAATTTGCTGAACAGCAATTGAAAATGAAGATCAAACTGCCAGAAAAGGTCGTGATTACTCCCACTCTATAGTCCCCGGAGGTTTATTCGTAATATCGTAGAAAATTCCACTTATTTTACCTGTATCTACCAAGGCCTTTTTTAGCCTATCGATTAGCTCATCCAAAACGGCGAAATCCATGCGGTAAAAGTTGGCCGTCATCGCTTCTTCACTGCAAACTGGCCTCAGGACTATGGATTCGCCATTTGGCTCTCCATTTTGACTACCCACATTGATCGGAATCATCACGGTTGGGAACTGCCATATATCTCTATCAATTTTGGCTTCCAGAAGGTAATCCATAACGATCTTATCGGCCTCCTGGAGTACCGAAATACGCCCAGGATTCAAGTCAGTATTTTGTATATGCAAACTCTCAAATCCCGCATCTGCTTGCGGCCAAAGCCCTAGTAAAACCCTGTTAATATCGCTGAATTGATTAGTCATTTGGGTACTCAGTTTGTTTAAGCCTTCCCATTCCAATCGCTTACCATAGACGATAGCTGGATGTCGGTACGTTCTTTCATCTCCTTGTACCCCAACACTCTTGATTGGGACAACTTTAGTTTTCATTCCGACTTCCGCAACAAATTCCCCCATCCGCATTTCAAGATCGTCCAAATTTGCTGGTTTATCCTCTCCATCCGAACATAAACATCGAACTGCAAGTCCCGGACCCGGAAACGGATGTCTCCAGACCATTTTTTCATTAAGACCCAACTTCTCTCCAACCATTCGGACCTCATCTTTATACAACTGATTCAAAGGCTCTATAACTTTGCCCTGCTCCGTAAGCTTTTTTATCTTATCGACTTGATTATGATGAGTTTTGATTTTATCCGCATGCGCAGTATTCCCAGTCTCAATAGTATCAGGATAAATAGTTCCCTGACCTAGCATCCATTTGTCTGGATTCAAGTTCAAATCATCAGAAACTTTTGCCTGAATATCCAAAAACAGATTTCCAATAATCTCACGCTTCTTCTCAGGTTCCACCACACCAGCCAAAGCCTCAAAATATTCTTTACTAGCATCGTAAACATGTAGATTCTCAACCCCAATGCCCTTCAACGCTGCCTCAACTTCTTCTCGCTCGTTCTTTCGCATAAACCCGATATCAACGAACAACCCATAAACATTCTCTTGCCCAAGCGCCTTATCAAGCAACATAAACGCAACTGTACTGTCCACACCTCCGCTAATCATCAAGAACACTTTCCGATCACCCGCCTTCTCCTTAATCTCCGCGACAATATCTTCAATATAAGTATCGATACTCCAATCACGTGTCGCTCCAGTCTCCTTAACAAAATTTTCAAGAATCGTATTCCCGCACGGCGTATGTGTAACCTCCGGATGGAATTGAACTGTGAAAATTTTACGATCATAATTTGCCATAGCAGTAATAGGGGAGTCCTTGGTCTTTCCTACTATCTCAAATCCTTCAGGAACAGTAGAGACATTATCAAAATGACTCATCCAAACATTTTCTTTTTCATTAATCCCTTCAAAAATAGCTTTCCTTTCATTAAATTCAACATCGGCAGGCCCGTATTCAGGAACTTCTCCGGGACTAACTTCCCCACCCAGAGTTATGGCAGTAAGCTGATGCCCATAACAAATACCAAGAATTGGTACTCCAAGTTCATACACGCCAGGATCAATTCGCACAGCACTTTCACTTCTTACGCTCGCAGGCCCTCCAGATAAAATCACGCCCTTGTACTCCCGCAGCTCATCCGCACCAACAGTCCCATCTTTAATCTCGCTAAAAACCCCCAATCGACGAATTCGATTAGCGATCAAATGTGCATACTGACCCCCGAAATCTAAAACAGCGATTTTATCCATTATTCTTGTCTTCTATGGGTTTCATTGTTGGGAAAAGTAATATATCCCGAATTCCTTCCTGAGCAGTAAGCAGCATTATCATTCTCTCAATTCCAATTCCCATTCCAGCATTAGGTGGTAGTCCATGCTCCAAAGCCTCAACAAAATCTTCGTCCATAGGATGGCTTTCTTCATCTCCGCCACGGCCTTTTTCAACTTGCTCTTCAAAATGCTTTCTCTGCATTACTGGATCAGTCAATTCCGAATACCCATTTCCAAACTCCCATCCATTTATGTACGGCTCAACGCGTTCTATTAGAGTTGGATCTTTTCTATGAGGCTTACTCAGAGGACAACTTTCAATTGGGTGGTCAATCACATGAGTAGGTTGGATAAGCTTATCCTCACACAATTCTTCAAATAAAAGACTTATTAAATCACCGCGAACAGGATTTCCTTTTATTTCAATCTTGTTCTTCTTTGCAGCAGCCAAAAGCTGTTTGTCGGTCAATTTATCAACATCAATTTTTGCATATTTCTTAAGCCCAGCCTTTACAGTCAATCTTTTCCAAGGGGCTTTGACATCAATTTTTGTACCCCGATAATCAATCACGGTAGAGCCAAAAACCTTCTTTGCAACGTACTCAAAAAGTTGCTCAGTAATTTCCATCATATTATTGTAATCTGCATATGCCCATTGTAATTCCATCATCGCAAATTCCGGATTGTGTGTTTGATCTACTCCTTCGTTTCGGAAACAAGAAGACAAATCATACACTTTCTCAAATCCGCCAACCATCAATCTTTTCAAATGTAATTCGTAGGCAATGCGTAAATACATTGGCATATCCCATGCATTGATATTCGTAACAAACGGCCGTGCATTAGCACCTCCATACTGAGTCTGCAAAATAGGAGTATGAACTTCCATAAAGCCTTTCTCATCCAAGAACTCCCGAATCGCCTTGTAGATTTTTGCACGTTTCACAAAAATTTCTTTAACCTCAGGATTCATAATGAGATCCAAATATCTTTTCCTATATCGAAGCTCATCATCTTTTAGTCCATGCCACTTCTCTGGCAAAGGCCTCAAGGCTTTCGACAACAATTCTAATTTATATACCAATAAAGTTATTTCTCCGTGCCTAGTTTCAAATAGCTCCCCTTCAACTCCAACAAAATCAGCCATATCAACTTTCTTTATGGCAAACTTATAATCATCCTTCCCCATTAAATCGTGCATAAAACAAATCTGAATCTGCCCAGAAACGTCCATCAAATTAGCAAATGATAATTTTCCATGAACACGAGAAGTCATCACGCGCCCACACAATTTCATTGTCTTCTTTGCCTTGCTCTTAATGATTTTCTCTACATCTCTTAATTTGCCTTTCTTGCCAAGCGCCAAAGCGTCAGCAGCAGTATGCGTTCTATCGTATCCATATGCAAAAGGGTTTACCTTCGCTTCGCGGATAAGATTCAATTTTTGCAACCTGTCATGATATTCAGAATTCTCAGCCATAAGGGTAAATTAAATTACAAACGCATTATAGAGAGAGGAGTGGCTTTCTTCAATACAAACCTTAAGCAGCCACATATTCATCAACATTGCGCTTCTTTTCGATATCCAAAAACTTCATCTGCTCTTTCTTGAATGCGAGCTCAATGTGGCCAATAGGACCATTCCTATGCTTTCGGATATATATATCAGTGACACCTTTCTTATCAGTGTCTTCTTCGTAGTAATCTTCTCTATACATCATTAATACCACGTCTGCATCTTGCTCTATTGCCCCAGATTCACGCAGATCAGAAAGTTGTGGGATCTTTGTAGGACGTAACTCAACCGCACGAGACAGCTGACTTAGAGCCATTATTGGGATTTTCAAGTCACGAGCCAGTCCTTTTAGCGACCGTGAAATTTCCGAAATTTCCTGTACCCTATTTGTTTGCATAATGCCGCTTGATCCGCTGCTCATTAGTTGTAGATAGTCGACAATCAATAAATCTAATCCACTTTCCATTTTCAATCTTCGAGCTTTTGCTTTTAATTCTGCAATTGAATTGCCAATAGAATCATCAATAAAGATTTTCATTGAGTTCATCTCGTCCATGATTGAACCAATCTTGCCGAAATCGTCATCAGTCAATTTCCCAGTTCGTAATTTCCATGAATCCACAGAAAGTAAACTACAGAACATTCTCTCAACCAACTGCTCCTTCGACATTTCCAGCGAAATGATTCCCACAGAGTGGCCTTTCTTCGCAACATTTTGTGCGATGTTTAGTGCGAGCGCAGTCTTACCCATTGATGGTCTAGCTGCCAATACAACAAGATCTGATGGCTGTAGCCCAGAAAGAAGATTGTCAATTGAATGAAATCCCGTAGGGAGACCACGATACTTTTCCTTTGCTTCCGGGTCGTGAAGGTCGGAAATCTTTTCATATGTATCACCAAGAACATCTTTAATATGAACAAACTTATCTGTCATATAAGTCTGAGAAACTGCAAATAAAGTTTTCTCAGCAGTATCAACTAATGCATCCACCTCATCGCTCTCTCGATATCCAAGCCCTTTGATAGTGTCTCCTGCCAAAATTAGTTTTCGCAAAACCGCCTTCTGCTTAACAATGCTTCCATACTGGAAAATGTGAGTTGAAGTCGGAACTTCATTAGCAAGTTTAGCCAAATACGAAGCGCCACCAACAAGCTTTAGCTGTGAACGCTCTTCCAAAACATTCGTCAAAGTAACAAGATCTACGGGGGACCTTTTATCATAAAGATCACTAATAGCCTGATATACCATCCTGTGGGCATCATGATAAAAATCTTCCGAACGCAAAAAATCCGCAATTTTTATAATCGAATCTTTATCAACCAGAATCGCACCGATGACTGACTTCTCCGCCTCAAGACTATGGGGGGGGACGTTTGCGCCTTTATCTACCATATTTTTATTGCCCTTAGTGGATACCAAATATAGCGAAAGGAATTTCTTAGCGCAAGATTTTAGAAATATTTTAAGTTTGTACTCTACAATATGTGGTATGCAAAAAATTACACTCGGCTATATAGGCGAATCTATGGCTGAAAACTGGTTGCGCGCAAAAGGCTTTCAGGTTCTCGCACACAACTATCGCTGCAAACATGGCGAGATCGATCTCATTGTCATCGACGCTGACATGCTAATATTTATAGAGGTAAAAACTCGTACCACAAGCACATTCGGTTCACCTCAGGCCTCAATCACTCACACAAAGCGTTCCCACCTAATAAAAACCGCCCTCCATTTTCTCAATACATCAACACGAAAACACTACAAGACTTGGCGTCACGACTTAATTGCCATAAGATTGAACCGCAACCACAAATTGCAAAGCCTCGACCACATAAAAAACATATTTGATGGATATTGAAAAAAAACGCGCAATCTTCGCACTTGGCACAATTGCCGCAATCATACTCGCAATTACTGGCTACTATGTTTGGGCAAACTATATAAATAAAGGAATCGTTAGGATTTACAGTGACGCACCATTCCTTGTGGATGAATTTCTAAAGGAATCATATCCATGCCCAGAATCACCATGCGAAATCAAATTGAAAGCAGGGGAGAGAAGTTTGTCGATTGCGAAAGAAGGATACGAAACGGCAGTAGAAGAAGTAATAGTGATACGAGGTGAAGCAGTGGACTTGAGGGTAGCCCTAGGTGTGAATCCATACGTAATAAAGACGGACGAATATCCAGACGTTGAGGCAAAAACGGATTACGAGATAGTTTTTGATTCTTCAAACAGTTACTACAAACTTATCGACAATGGCGACCCACTTCGCGAGGCAATTGCATATTTCCGAACAGAAATCGGATCTCCAAAAATTTACGGGTCAGCACATTCAATACTTGTGATAGATCAAAAGGCAGCTGATTTTACAGCGTATATAATTGATACTGATAAAGATGAACGTATTCGCGTTACTGATTCTAGGATTGGGAATGTAAAGAACGGTCAATGGTCATTCACGGGTAATTATTTTGTATTTTCAACATCGGACTCGGAAGCGCTTTGGCTAATGACAGATGCGGGAAAAGTAATGGAGACTGAGCTAACTTCGGACGTTCGCCAGACTGCGTGGACGGATTTGGATACGCTAGTATATATAATGCAGGAGGAGGATGATTACTATTCGGTTGGTGTTTATAGTACGACAACAGATTTTTATTCGAAAATTGAAGATCTCACAATGATCACTCAGACACCAAGGAATGTCATTTCTTTGGCTAATGGAGCAGCAGTTTATTTTCAAGTCGGGAAGGATAATTACAAGATAATTTTGAAGTAATTTTATAGATGCCATAATAATTTTATGGCAAAAGTTTATTCATGTTCATTCGTTGGATTGGACTGCCAGACTATTGAAGTGCAGGCGGATATTTCTAATGGGTTACCGCAGTTCTCAATAGTAGGGCTGGGGGATACGTCAGTTCAAGAGTCAAAGGAAAGGATTCGCGCAAGTATCAAAAATAGCGGTCTCGTATTTCCCCCAACCCGAAAAACCATAAATCTCGCTCCAGCCCAAGTTCGCAAGCAGGGGTCATTATTTGATCTCCCTATTGCAATTAGTCTCCTAATAGCAAGTGGGCAAATATCCCCACACTCTCTCGAAAAATCAATGTTGATTGGAGAGTTATCCCTCGACGGGAAAATTAGGGGAGTCAACGGCGTGCTTGCAATCACACACCACGCAAAAGAAAAAGGCTTCAAGAAAATCTTCCTCTCGAAAGAAAACGCCCAAGAGGCAGCTTTTATAGAAGGAATAGAAATATTTGCAATTGCAAGTCTCAATGAGTTGGTAGAATTTCTTACGGGGAGATTGCAAATTTCTCCATATATCAAATTATCCAATTATCGAAATCACCGCAGTATAAATGACATTTCATATTTTCGGATAGTTGGCCTACCAAAAGCAAAGCGCGCTCTTATGATCTCGGCGGCTGGGCATCACAATATTTTATTTCACGGAAGCCCAGGACGCGGCAAAACGATATTAGCTCGAGCCCTTAAGGATTTACTGACAGATATGAGCAAAGAGGAAATTCTGCAAACCTCAAAGATATTTTCTGTTGCAGGGCTGACAGGCAAAAAGACACCATTGATATTTTCTCGACCATTCCGGGAAGTTCATCACACAGCTACAACCGCAGCAGTAATTGGAGGCGGAGGGGCCTTTCCAAAGCCAGGAGAGATATCCTTAGCGCACAACGGAGTACTTCTTCTAGACGAAATTACAGAATTCAAAAAGGATGTACTAGAATCACTTCGACAACCACTTGAGGATCGATATATAAATATAAATCGTGCAAATTTTTCAACGCAATTTCCATGTAACTTTATACTGATTGGAACTATGAACCCCTGTCCATGTGGTTATCTAAACGATCTTAAAGTTCAATGCAAATGTTCTGACCGGCAGGTCCAAAATTACCAGAAAAAACTATCAGGTCCACTCCTAGATAGATTTGATTTATTTATCGAAGTTGAAAAGACGCCATTCGAAGAAATATTAAGCGCAAATGGACCAAGCGCAGAGGAGATAGAGGACTTGGTTTCTAAAATTATATTGGCAAAAAAAGCACAAAACCAGAGATTTAAAAGCGAAAAACAAATCACTCATAATACAGATATGAATCTCAAAGAAATCCGAAAGTTTTGTAAGCTTGGGACTGCTTCATCAACATTACTTAATCGCGCTGCAGAAAAACTTAACCTTTCAAATCGCTCCCATCTTCGTGTTCTAAAGATCGCTCGGACAATCGCTGACTTAGAAAATTCAGATTCAATAAAAACGCCCCACATAGCAGAGGCACTCCAATATAGAAAGTGAGAAAAGCCAAAATCAATCCAAGATTGACAAAACCCACAAAACGTTGTTAGAATCAAGCGCAATCAAGAAATATGCAACAACAATTACGCACATTATTACAGGCAGCAAACCTACGCCCAGAAGAGGTAAAAATTTACCTCCTACTTCTCAAATTCCAAAAAACTACAATTGCCAAACTTACAGAAAAAAGCAGCATGGCTTCCATAATGGTATACCGAACCCTCAAACGTCTTCACAAAAGGGGGTTAGTCGAAGAAGGGAATCTAAACAACAAAACAAACTATTACAAACCACTTTCGCTTGATGCATTAATTACGCAAATTGAAACCGAACGTCGCAAACTCACATATCTAAAAATGTCACTCAAAAACTTAGAATTTCTTCTCCCATTCATGGATGGTGACAATCCTAGTGGGGAGGTGCAAGAACAGATAATTATAAAGGAAGGAGTTGATGCATTTAAAAGGGAATATCTAAAGTTCCCGAATATATGCAAAGATGAATATTTGCATATTGGGAGTATGGACAATCTTT
The DNA here is from genome assembly GCA_964385295.1 of uncultured Candidatus Peribacteria bacterium. GTDB lineage: Bacteria > Patescibacteriota > Gracilibacteria > UBA1369 > LOWO2-01-FULL-3 > CAYLOL01. Next base: position 17,700 of record CAYLOL010000005.1, on the reverse strand, counting down.
GGGAAACGGCAGGGTTGACTGCGGAATGTGGGGAGGAAAGAAATTTTATAAGAAAGAGAATGCGCAAAGGAATATATGCGCGAGTTCTAAATCCATATTCGGAAGTTATGGATGATATTAAAAAAAGAGATACTCTAGAAAAGCGGACTACGAGAATAAAAAGCAAACTTCCAATTATGAACAACTATCTCGCGATTGCAGAGAGTGAATCAACACTATTTATTTGTGACAAAAAAAATCCACAGGCAATAGTGATAAAACAACCTGACCTCCTAGCTCTCCAGAAATCTGAATTTTCAGCTCTGTGGAAAGGAAAAGCCTAATCATTTCATATAGCTGAAACGGTTAGGATGGGATTCTCCGCATATCACAGGGGATAAGTCGTTTTGACAATAGGCTTTTCGCGAAATCTCAATTAGCTTTATGATAAAATCACAATGAAAAAAATCTGCCAATTAACAAAACAAGAATTTGAAGTAACTGAGCAGGAGCTTGATCTCCTCAAACGAATGGGCTTACGAGAACCACTCTTTTCTCCGAAGGCACGCAGGATAATGGGCCTTGCCTTAAGAAACGAACGCAATCTATACATGCGCAAGTGCTCTGCCACAGGCGAACAAATATTAAGTATCTATCATGACGGACACCCATTCCCAGTCTACAAATACGATTACTGGATTGGGGAAGGTTGGGATGCGCCGTCACTTGATTACGACAAATCCAGATCTTTCCTTGAGCAGTACGCAGAACTCTCAAAGCTTGCTCCACGCCCAAATCTATTTGCCCCATACAACCAAAATTGTGATTACGTGAACGCAGCAGAAAAGAACAAAAATTGCTTTATGCATATACTTGCTGATCGCTGTGAAGATTGTTACTACACTCACGGGACTTTCGCCTGCAAGGACACGATAGATTCGGCCCACTCGTATGAATCAGAGCTTTGCTATGAGGTGACTGATTGTCGAAACTGTTATCACTGCAGGATGTGCTTCCTATGCGACAACTCTTCAGAGCTATCATTCTGTTTCGATTGCCGCGGATCACAAGATTGCTTCTTTTCGCAAGGACTGCGGAATCAGAAATATTGTTTTTTCAATGAGCAATTGTCAAAAGAGAATTACGAACGGAAAATTTCAGAAATTGCCTTAACTTCAAACAAAACATTCACTCAATATAAAGATCGCTTCCTCTCAGAGATAATGGAAAATGCAGACTACACACGCATGATAAATACCGAAAATTCAGACGGGAACTTCCAGATTAACACAAAAAACTGCCACAAATGTTATGACATAGAAGAATGTGAAGACTGTATGTACTTGCACATCGGAGCAAACGGACTTCGAGACGTGCAGCACTCACACGCGATTGTAGATGGGTCAGAATTGATCGTGGGGAACGTGAGTACGACGGAAGCGTACAACTGTCATAATGTAATAGGATGCTGGACCACAAAAGATTCATGTTATTCAGAATTTTTACAAGGTTGCCGAAATTGTATGGGCTGTATTTCACTACGCCACAAAAAATTCTGCATACTCAACAAGCAATATTCTGAGGAAGAATACGAAGAGCTCCGTACTCACATTATTAATGAACTTGGAGAATACTGGGGGTCGCCTTTCCCGATTGAACTCGCAACATTTGATTACCAAGATTCCACATACAGAGACTACGGCACGCTAACAAAAGAAGAAGTCGAAACGATAGGCTGGAGGTATGGAGAGCCCGAGGTGACTCCAGAAGGGGAGTTCACTGCAACCAAAGAAATTCCATACGACATAAATGACTTCAACGAAGAAGACCTCAAAAAAGTTTACAAATGTGAAGCCACAGGAAAGCCTTTCAAAATAATCACACAAGAGTATAAACTGCTAAAGAAGATCGGCGTACCACTTCCTTGTAAACACTACGAAGCTAGATTCCAGGAGCGAATAAAATTCCGCAAAAAAACATCACAAGAGTTCTGAAGTGCCGATGCGCGAGTGTAAAAAATGCTATTTAGATAGCCTGGCCTAATTACCTTCTTGATCGAATAATACTTAGCCACTTTCTGTGGTTCACAATACTCAAGTATTTTCCATTGATCGGATAATACTCATTAAGAGTATAAGGTTCCCCACCTATCTCGATTTGTATATCTTCTGGAGAATCGATATCAACGCGGATTCTATCTCCACTATTAAGCCCTTCACTTAAGGTAAGCATTAAGGAAATTTCTGCACTCTCTCCTGCTGCTAGCTCAAAATCAAAACCTTTAAAATTAAAATATTCATTTGATCTCTTTCCTTTAGAAATTCTTTCCAAGTCATGAGTCAAGATTGCACTCTCTACTGCCAAAGGATGCACTCCTTCAATTTTCACTCGCAATGATTCAAAAGTGACGTCTTCTACTCCAGCCTTCAGAACAAATTTCATAATTTCCGCATTTTTCATGCCATTAGTTGCATAAGCATTCTCAGGATTATTTTCAATACTTAGGCTAAAATCAACCGATGCAACTTCTCCAGCAACAAGACTTTTACCATCATCAAAAGTAGTATCAATTTCAAATTCAACCGGAGTACCTATCCCATTGAGGCCAGAATCAACGATACTAGTATAATAACGTGAGCCATCACCGCCGTCGAAAACCGCAGACAAAAGCATCGTAAAAACTACAAATAAAAAATACAATTTCATCACTTGCATAATATGCTTAGTTTCGAATTTCGCAACCTTTTCAATTCCGTCAAGGACATCTTCAACACTCCTTCTAATCTTATGATGCAACTTCAATATCTCCATTTTTTGTTTTGATTTTTATTTTTTGTGATCTAAGAATTTTACCACAAATAAGCCAATATTTCAACCACAAGGGGGCGGTTGAGGCGTGACCATTGACAGCTATATTAAAATATGGCAGAATAGGAGGCACGCAAATTGAAAACAATAGTTTCTTGGCACCTGTTATTAGAAAATAGACTTTGGTCCCATTTGGCGGCCTAGCCTCCTAATAACAGATACTCAGGTAACTACCTGAGGGAAATTCAGTCTTACCGTGGACTCTACCATGAGTCCATATTTCCGCCCTCCATAAATCCCTCCCGAAACTGCCTGGGAGTGGGTAGGGTAAGGATCTCCCTTGCTCTACTCACTACGTTCAATATATAATCCCAACAAATAAAGGGTATTTCACATGGCAAAATTTATTGTAAAAGGAGGTAAACCATTAAAAGGAACCGTGAAGGTAAGCGGGTCCAAGAACGCTGCACTACCAATTCTGTGCGCCTCGCTCTTGAGCAAAACCCCTGTCACCCTCACGAACGTTCCCGACATCACCGACATCCACGGCATGCTCAAAATTTTCGAATCGCTCGGCGCCTCTACCTCTTTTAATAAAGGCACCGTCCAAATCGACGCATCGAAACTAAAGAAAAAACAAATCCCAGATGCCCTCACCTGCAAAATGCGAGCATCTATTTTAGTATTCGGATCACTTCTCCCACGCCTCGGCGAAGTCAAAATGGCCTTCCCCGGAGGATGTGTCCTAGGCAAACGTTCAGTCCATACTCACACATTTGCATTAAAAGAATTGGGCTGCAAAGTCCTAGATGAAACCAGAGGGCTTCACATCAAAGTGCAAAAACTAAAAGGCAAAAAGATTATCCTCCCAGAACTCTCAGTAACAGGAACCGAAAACGCAATCATGGCTGCCACGTTAGCGGCCGGCACTACAGAAATCCATCTTGCAGCCGCAGAACCTCACGTCCAAGACCTCTGCAACTTCTTAAATAAAATGGGAGCAAAGATCAATGGAATAGGAACAAACACATTGAAAATCAAAGGAGTCAAAGCACTCAAAGGGACAAAATACAGCATCACAGGTGATTATCTCGAGGCAGGAACATTCGCAGCTGCAGCAGTGGCAACAAAGGGCGAGATCACTATAGAAGGAATAGAGACTGATCATTTAGATAGTTTCTGGCAAAAACTCACAGAGATTGGAGCAAGCTATACGCTCGGCAAAGGACAAGTAACAATCCATCCATCAAAATCACTCAACGCAACACGCCTCCAAACAGCGGTCTTCCCAGGCTTTGCAACAGACCTCCAAGCGCCATTCACGGTCCTACTCACGCAAGCCAAAGGTGTCAGCAAAGTATTCGAAACGTTATTTGAAGGGCGACTCAGCTATTTATTCGAGCTAGAAAAAATGGGAGCAAAAACGGAACTTCTAAATCCACATCAAGCCCTAATAATAGGACCAAGAAAATTAAAAGCAGTACCAATTGCAAGTTGTGACATACGAGCTGGCGCAGCAATGGTAATTGCAGCATTAATAGCATCAGGAGAAACTGAAATATCAAATATCAACTACATCGACCGCGGATACGAAAACCTCGAGAAAAAACTTCGCTCACTAGGAGCCGACATCCAGAGGGTCTAAAACTCAAATTCAACTCGCCCATCAATATCATTCCGGTGGATTTTGTCAACTCCAACTCTATGGAAATTACGCAGTGCCTCAGGATGAGGATGGTCAAATTTATTATCTTTACCACATTGAATGACGACAATTTCTGGCTGTACTTTCTCGAGAAATTCTAATGTTGATGCAGTCTTACTACCATGATGCCCTGCTTTATAAATATCTGCCTTCAAGTCAACTCCTGCCTTCAAAAGCTCCGCCTCTGCCTCCTCTTCCAGATCTCCCGTCAGTAAAACTCTCACATCTTCATACTCCACCACCATCGCAATAGAGGAATTATTCAAATTATCAACTTCCTTTCCAGCCAACTCCTCAGTAGGATAAAGAATGTCCATAACCACACTTCCAGCCACGAAGTCGCGCCCAGCCCTCGCAATCTCAACCTCTACCCCCAGATTCTTTACCTCCTTCCAAAACTCAGCCCCACCACTATCCCCACCCTTCACCCCAGTCGCAAGTACCAAATCCACCTCGTACCTTTTCAGAACTTCAACCAACCCATCTACATGGTCCGCGTGAGGATGAGTTAGCACAATCATATCAATAGATTTATCAAAAAACGGCATCACTTCATTAAGCTCTTCAATGACAAAATTACCTGGCCCTCCATCAACCAAAACCTGGTGCCCCTCCGGACTTTCAATGAAAATAGAATCTCCTTGCCCAACATCCAAAAACATCACATGCATCTTCCCGTCCCCTAGCCCTAGCCACAAATTCCATATCATAACCCCACTCATTAAAAACCCCACAACCACAAATCTCCAAATTTTCTTACTCAAAATCATGCCCAAATCCTACGCTCCAAACATTAAATTTTTCTAAAATCCCACGACAAAAAAAGCCACCCCTCACGGGGCGGCCTCCTCATTCCCTATATTAATTCTTCAAAAGAATTATTGTCTTTTACGTTTTCCATAAACTCGTCCAAGCCCAAGGCTCAAAGCCAATAGGCCAACTAATCCAGGACCAGTCTCAGAAAGAACTACCTTCAAGCTAACACCGCTACTTTCGTTTCCAGCGGCGTCAGTTTGAGTCAATGTGAACCAGTATGTTCCTTCATCAAGTCCTTCAACTTCATATTCCTCGTCATCAATTTCAAGGTCAAATTCTTCGCTGTATGCAACTCCATCCTCGGTCATTGCATATAAAGTTTGATCTTCAGAGATCCCATCGTCTGGTACATCCCATCCAAGTCTTACGTCGTAATCTTCAGCCTGTTCAGCAATTTCAGCCAAGAAATTATCAGCTTCATTGCCAGCATAAGCCGAGTCGTCATCGTCGTCATCGTCGTCATCGTCACCACCACTTGCAGCTATTCCATCAAAATTTGCAGTTGCATATACTGGATTAATTACATTACCAGCCTCATCAGTCAAACCGCTTACGATCAAGACGTACTCAACGTCTTCTTGCTCTTCAATAGTAAGAATAGCAGCGGCGTCTTCAACGTCGTCATCATTCAGACCAAGAACAACTCCAAGGATTTCTAGATTATTAGTCGAATCATCCTCTTCAAGTATCGTGAAGCCACTTGTAGGATCAAGAGTCAATACAACAGTATCACTGAATTGAATTTCAACATGAGTACTATCAATTGAATCAACGCCTAAAACTTCAAGTTCATCACTATCAATTGCATCTTCACTACCTTCAAAGATAGCAGTATCAGATGTTCCACTTATAATTGGGTTTCCAGCTAAATCTTCTATTTCGAATCCAACAGTAAGTTGATACGTAGCTCCATCTTCTTGTGTATCAGTTGTCAAAAGTACTGTTTTCCCATCGTCATCATCCTCATACATTTCAGCAGATACAACAATTAACTCTTCGAAAGTGTCATAATCTTCTATTAAGAATGCATCTTCAGGGTCGTCACTAGGTAGAACTACCTCTTCGGAAAATACAACGAGCACTTCCTCTTCATTTGAAGCTTCAGCCTCAGAAACTTGTGGAGCTGTATCGTCATCTAGACTTCCGCCATCCTCATCTGGAGTGAGTTCCAATTCTGGAGCCCATGCCAAACTTTCATTGTCAGCTTCGTCATAAGCGATTACTGAGAAATAATAAGTTGTGCCATTGTCCAGGTCGTCAAGATAATACTCATTGACGTCTCCTACGTCGACAGAGTCGTCATAGGATTCACCGGGCTCATCTACAGAGGTTTCGCCATAATAGACGACATATCCGGCAATGCCAGTATCGTCAGTGGCTTCGTCCCATGTGAGATTGACTGCACTATCGAACTCTTCACCTTCAAGTGTTTCCACATCAGATGGTGGTTCCATGTCAGCAGCAAATGCGGGGAGTGTTATCACTGCAAGCATAAATGTAGCAGAGATATAACTTAGTACTTTTTTCATGATTTTTTGTGTTAGTTTTTGTTTTTAATATATTTATCAAGTAAGTATAGCAAAAAAACGCCTAAACATCAAGGGTGATAGGCCATAATCCACCGAAATCTACTCCGCTTTTACTCTCTTACTTTTTGTGATCTTGGCCTTCTCTATAACGTTCCTCTTCATTTTCTTAATAACGACATTTCCAAGAGGGAACTTGATAGATTCACCTTCCCTAGGGAACCTATGAAGATAGTCGAGAACCATACTATTTACCGTGTCTCTATCGTTAGCCCAAAATTTCATACGGAAGAAGTCATTAACATCCTCCATTAATGTGACTCCTTTAACCATTAGATTATTAGAGTCAATGACCTCAATAGGAGTTTCTGCCACATCATCCTCATCAACTATATCTCCAACAATCTCTTCTAGTAGGTCTTCTAATGTTACAATTCCAGCAGTTCCACCAAATTCATCAATTACAATTGCAATCATCACGTGTTTTCGCTGAAATTCGCTAAATAGAGTGTTGATCTTCTTTGAATGAGGCACCTCCAGAGGCGTATGTAGCTTCAATGTGCCCAACTTCTTATGAGCTCCAGTCTTATCATTAAAGTACTTTAATAAGTCCTTGATAGTAAGTACACCAATAATATGGTCGAGATTCTCATTGTATACGGGAATCCTAGAATGCGAGTGTTTAATTACAAATTTAACGGCTTGTGCAACAGTCATTTCCGCATCCATAGCCTCAATTGCAACTCTCGGTGTCATTACTTCCTCAACCTCAATATCGTTAAATTCAAAAACATTCTCGATAAGTTCCTGCTCCTGCTTCTCAATAGACCCCTCCTTTGCCCCAATCTTCAACATTGCCAAAACCTCACCCTCCGTGACTGTGTATACATTCGTACCACCCATAATATAATTCACGACCTTAACAATCCTCTCAAAAAACCAAACAAATGGAGTGAGTAATATTTGCAAAACATAAATCGGCTTCGCAATCCATAAAGATACCTTTTCAGCATGCGAATGACAGAAAGATTTTGGTGTAATTTCTCCAAAAATTAGCAACAGGAAGGTCATAAGCCCAGTTGCAATCCCAATTCCATTTGATCCAAAAGCATTAGTCAAAAGGACGGCAGCATAAGCACTAGCCCCAACATTGACGATGTTATTCCCAATCAAGACGGTGATGAGCAGCTTGTTTGGGTGTTTCTTTAATTTTTGTAATATCTTCGCGTTTCTAACCTTTTTTGCAACAAGCGCATCAACTTTTGATTTGCTAACAGAGATCATCGCAACTTCTGTGCCAGAGAAGATGCCAGAAAGGATCAATAGGAAGAGAAGAAATAGTATCTGTGAAAGCATATTTGTATTAAATTCAACCAAAATCATACACTATTTTTGCTTTTTCTCAATAACCTTTGTAATATGCAAGCATGAAATTCAAAATTGATTCAAAGATTTTCGACCAGCACCCTGACCTCAAGATCGGAGCTTTAGTTATCAAGGGAATTGATAATAGCAAAAGGGTGTCTTCTGTTGAGGGGCTTTTGCGTGGGATTTGCGCACAACGAAGGAAGGAATTCGCCGAGAAAGATATGTATGAGGACGAGATGATCCGGCCTTGGGCTGCGGCTTATGGCAAGTTTGGTATAAATCCAAAAAAGAACGCACCATCAATTGCTGCATTATTAAAAAGGGTATCACTAGGCAAAGAAATTCCTCATATTAATGTGTTGGTAGACATTTATAATTATTTTTCTCTAAAATATTTGCTTCCCGTGGGAGGAGAAGATATGGACTGGCTGGCAGGTGATTTGCAATTAAAGTTTACCGAGGGGCGAGAAGCCTTTCGCCCGTTAGGATCTATTGATGTAGAAGAAGCAGCAGAGGGGGAAGTCGCATATATGGATGAAGGAGGAATAACATGTAGATATTGGAATTATCGAGAATGTGAGAGGACAAAATTCACGCCAAAGACTGTAAATGCACTCGTTTTCATTGAAGACTTGAGCAAAATGCACATGGATAAATTTGGGCAAATTCTAGAAGAAATGGCAGAAATGATAGCGAAGTATATTGGAGGAGCAATAGAGCCACACATATTGAATGAAGAAAACTTGGAAATTAACCTTGGGATTGAAGGAAGGAAAACTGCAAACGATGCAAGAATCTCCCAGCAAGAAAAAGCATTCTTCCAAGGAATGAGTCAATTAAAAAAAAACTCTAAATCCGCACCAGTAAAGAAGCCTAAAAAGCTTTCAAAAGCCCTTGATCTAGAGGATAAGTCTCTTCTGAAATCAAGATTAACGGTGGTAGTTGAGAAGGCAATAAAGGCAGCTTTCCCAAAACTAAAGAAGACAGAAATAGAACTTGAATATCCTTCTTCAGCAGATCACGGTGACTATGCATGCAATGTTGCCCTCCGGCTCACAAAGGAGCTAGGGAAATCGCCTCAAGATATTGCCAAGGAAATTATTTCAAAACTTAACGATCCAGAACTAATAGCAAAAGCCGAAACGGCAGGTCCAGGATTCATAAATATTTTTGTAGCAGACGAATTACTGCAATCCGAAATAGATACGGTTCTTGAGAAAAAGGACAAGTACGGATCGCTAAAAATTGGGAAAGAAAAAAACATAATTCTCGACTATAGCGCTCCAAACATTGCAAAACCACTTGGCGTACACCACCTTATGTCGACAATTATCGGACAAACACTGAACAACATATTTGTAAATCTAGGATTCAAAACAATCGGAATAAACCACCTGGGCGATTGGGGTACGCAGTTCGGGAAATTAATATACGCATACAAAAAATGGGGCGACAAAAAAGTAGTAGAAAAAGATCCAATAACGGAATTACAAAAACTCTACGTAAAATTTCATGAAGAAGTTGAGGATAATCCAAAGCTCGAAGACGAAGGCCGCGCAGAATTCAGAAAATTTGAAAAGGGGGATAAGGAGAACCACGAACTTTGGAAATGGTTCGTGGATGAAAGCATGAAAGAGATTGAAAAAACCTACGCAAAACTTGGAGGAATAAAATTTGACTATAATCACGGGGAAAGCTTCTACGAAGACAAAATGGAGTCAATTATAGAGGAAGGAAAGAAGTTAAAAATATTTGAGAAAGGTGAAGAAGGCGCATACGTAGTGCAATACGAAGACCCAAACATTGCACCATTCGTAGTGTTGAAAAAAGACGGTGCAACGCTTTATTCGACAAGAGACTTTGCCACATTGAAATACAGAATCGATACCTGGGCACCAGCTCAGATTTTATACATTGTGGACATAGCACAAACAATGCACTTCAAACAATTGTTCACTGCGTCAGAAAGATTCCCGTGGTACGACGGAGGAGCAATGCACGTATGGTTCGGACGAATGCATATGAAAGATGGGAAGATGAGTACAAGAAAAGGGAATGTGATTCTTCTTAATGAGGTTTTAGCAGAAGCTGAAAAGCGAGCTCTCAAGATCGTCACAGAAAAAAGCCCAGATCTTGCTGGCAAAGAAGCAGTCGCACACGCGATAGGAATCGGCGCAATAAAATACAACGTACTCTCACAAAACCGAACTTCAGACATAACATTTGACTGGGATAACATGCTCTCATTTGATGGGAATAGCTCACCTTACCTGCAGTACTCATATGCACGAGGCAAAAGCATTCTCAGGAGAGCGGGCGAAGAGCAGAAGGACAAGATTACAGACCCCAAAACAGTAGAGGAGAAAACACGACAACTTCTAAGGCTTTTTCCGAAATTCTCAGAACAACTCACACTCGCAGCAAAAGAATACAAACCAAACGTTCTTTGCAATTATCTATACGATCTCGCACAAACCTTCAATTCTTTCTACAACACCGTTCCAGTCTTAAAGGCTGAGGAGGGCAAAGAAGATCGTCTCCGGATAGTTGAGGCGACTACCCAAATCCTCAAAAACGGCTTGGCAATACTGGGGATTGAGGTGGTTGAGGAAATGTAAGTAAAACCAACTTCCCATTGCTTTTACCCCCACTTTTTCCTATATTGCCTTTGCCTTTTTGGCGCTTCCTTACAATGCGGAGAGATGGCTGAGCGGTCGAAAGCAACAGTCTTGAAAACTGTCGAGGGGCAACCCTCCCAGGGTTCGAATCCCTGTCTCTCCGCCATTTATAACCACAAAAAAATGATAAAATCTCTTACAAGAGCGTTGGCAATACTAGCCATCACGGCTTTGACATTAACCGCATGCGGTAAAGAAGTCCCTGCTACTGGGGCTCCAGAAGATGGAGTTTTCGCAAGTGTAGAATACGGAGTTAGTATGACGAGGCCTGAGGGGTGGACAGAAATGAGGGACTACATGGGAACTTTAGTAATTTTCCTTTTAGCAAATGAAGGCCCAGAGGATGTATTTAGCGAAAATATAAGCCTTACAGTAAAATCTATTGACGATGGGACAGTGGATTTAAATGAATACAGTGATATAGCTGTAGGATTGCTCGAAGCAGAAATAGATAATTTTGAAAGTTTGGAATACGCCGATTACGAATTGGGGGGACTACCAGGAAAAAAACTTGTATATACAGGAGCATATGGTGACGTAACTGCAAAATGGCTACAGGCTTGGACCAAAATCGACAACAATCTATATATGTTCACATTCACTGCGATTGAAGATAGTTTTGATGGATTTGAGGCCGTTGTGAATGAAGCTTTGGATTCAATAGAATTTACGGATTGATAATTTACTGAATATGTTCTCGGAAGGCAGAACTTCGCATAAAGTCTTCTCGTGTGCCTCTAAGTTGGAGGCCAAGGATTACGGCGGATTCCTTTCCCTTTAAAGTTTCTCTAAATTTATAACTAAAAACGATTAGTACGAGACCAATCCTGATAAGAATTTCTCTTGAGATGGCTGCTAGCAGGGTATCATCCCCATACTCAAAAGCTTTCATTGCTCGACAGAAGGGATTGTTATCGTCAAGTTTAGAGCCATGAGTAACAACAAAGTCAAGTTTATATTCGATGTCCTGCTGATCTGGATCAGTATCTTCATCAACGGCAGGTAATGCTGGGGCTATATTATTTCTATCTACGAAAAGGGGAAGACCAGCCGCAATAGCAGCTCCAATATCCTCAGGAAGGCCAGAATTTACAAGTTCTAAACCCATATTAGTATGTTGGAGGAAAACGATACCATTTTAGACTTGTATTGTAAATAGAGCGTTGAGCAAAAGGAGATATTCACTCTTTGACCAATCAAATCTTATGTGCTATAATGACAAGAGTAACAAAAACAAAAATGGCAATAGATACGTCGGGGAGCAGTGAAAATAGGGAACAGGAGCCTAGATTTGATTTTGAGAAATTTATTGATTTAGTGAGGCTCATGGAGGGGTCCGAAAAAGCAGATAAGGGATTACAAATGCAAATACCAAAAACGAAGAACCGGGAACCAAACAAGATAAAAAATAAAGCTGTCATAGAAGGAATAGGGCTATGTTTGACTGACATATTCATGATGCAAAAGGGGATTGATGAGGTAAGTAGCAAGTGGGTTCGACTATTTGAAGGTGTATCGAGTACGATAGTTGAAACATCGAGGGAAGAAGTTGTGAGCCTGTACAACAATGTAATTGTTAAATATGCAAAAGAACCTAAGTCCGCACTTTACACTGAATTTTGTGAGGCAGTGTTAGTGTTATATGAGAAAGTAATGAAGAGAATTGAAAAGGCTAGAGATATGGGCGAATTCCGAAAATGGGAGGCAGATAGGCAAAGGGCGGACACTGCAAGACGGGTAGATAAGGCTGTGGGAGATGCCGTGGAGCTTGGGAGTAGAGGAAGTAAATTGCAACTTGATCCAGGAACGATCGAGAGGCTTGGCCTTAATCGTTGGGATGATAGAAATGAGGTATTTATACCAGCGCGTGACTTGGAACATGAAGAGAATAGAAGAAAAGTAATTGAGAGAAAAAGGAAGAGGACCAAATAATAGGACACTTGCCTTTTTAGTAGGAACCACTTTAGAATGTTGCACGGTTTTTAATTATGAACGATGAAGGAGGCACTCATTGCAATTCGTAACAATATTATCAGTTTTCTCTACAAGTTTTCGGTAAAGCCAATATGCTTTCTTATTGACCCAGAGAAAATACACAATACTCTAACCGTTTTTGGCAGAATCCTTGGATCAAATTTTATTACGCGAGCTATCACAGGATTCTTTTTCAATTATCATAATAAAAAGCTTTCACAAAATATTTTAGGTATTAATTTCAATAATCCTGTCGGCCTTGCGGCGGGATTTGATAAAGATGCCCAATTAACAAAAATCCTTCCAAGAGTTGGGTTTGGACACATTGAAATAGGATCAATTACAGGTGAGCCATGTGTGGGGAATCCAAAGCCAAGACTATTCCGATTACCCAAATCTCAGAGCATCGTAGTAAACTACGGACTAAAAAATAAAGGCGCAGAAATAATTTCCAAAAAACTCAAAAACGCAAAATTCAAAGTCCCAATCGGGGTCAGTATTGCAAAAACAAATTGTAAAGAAACGGTAGGAGTCGAAGCGGGGATTACAGATTACAAAAAAGCCCACAAAGCATTCTCGCAGATCGGAGACTTCGACGTGATAAACATCTCATGCCCAAACGCACATGGAGGTGAACCATTCACAGACCCAGTCAAATTAGAAAAATTACTCTCAGAAATAGATAAAACCCCGACAAAAAAACCAATCTTTATAAAACTATCACCAGACCTAACAGAGAAAGAACTCGATGCGGTTATCCAGGTCTGCACAAACCATAAAATTGCAGGATTTTCATGTGCAAACCTCACGAAAGATCGGGGCAAACTTAAACTAAAGGAGCCAATCCCAGGGAAAGGGTCAATAAGCGGCAAAGCTATAGAAGCTCTCGCGAACGAACAAATTGCATGCGTCTACCGCAAAACAAATGGCAAATACTCAATCATAGGAGTAGGAGGAATATTCACAGCAGAGGATGCATACAAAAAGATCCGCCTCGGCGCATCACTCATCCAACTCATAACCGGAATGATCTACGGTGGCCCACAAACAATCAGCCAGATCAACCACGGACTCGTACGACTTTTAGAGAAGGACGGCTTCAAAAACATCTCCGAAGCGATAGGTGCGGACAATAAATAAACCCTAGACTTAAAGGAAGCTTTTGCCCTATATTGGTGAGGCTAAAAACGCGGAGAGGTACCCAAGTGGCTGAAGGGGCGGGATTGCTAATCCTGTAGGTCGGGTTTACCTGGCGCGGGGGTTCGAATCCCCCCCTCTCCGCCAGCACATAACCCTTACAATATGAAATATATTAACGCCATCCAAGGCAGCTTAATAGCTTTGGTAATTTTTGCATTAACAGCGGTATTCGCACCAAGCAATGGGCCAGCAGCTGATGTAGAATTAATCCTTACGGTTTCAACATTCCTATTTGCGATACTGGCAGGATTTTTTATTGCAAGATTAAATAAAAGATATGATCAGTTACGCGATCAAACTGCAGATGAGGATTCTTACATGTTGTCTTTTTATCTAACCTCACAATTTTTTGGTAAATCTTTCCAGAGAAAAATTGCAAATATCATAGACAGGATATATGTAACTTCATATGACACATTCCTTGCAGACGATTACAAATACTCCAAGGCGGATTACGTTAAATTTTATGAAGCTTTGAACGAGATAAAAATAAAACGGAAAAAGGAAAACCAAGCTTTTGACAATATGGTTACGATGTTAGCAGAAATTGAAAAAACCAGAAATAATACTGCTATAATCGCAGCAGACAAACTAACTATTGGGCAATGGATAATAATGATTGTTCTCGCAGCTATTATCACATTTTGTCTCTTTTTCCTTAAAGTTCCAGAGGTATACTCTCAAGTCATCACGGCAATGCTCTCAACAATTCTCATCTTGGTAATTCTCATGATGCGTGATCTGCAAAATTTAAGATTAATGGGGACGTGTATTGTGACTGAGTCAGGACAGGAAATTTTTGAAGACATTGGAAAAATCAGATATTACAATAATGAGTTTGTTAAAAATGGCTTTGATGTGATCCCTAAGAATCTTAAAAGATACCGCCTTGGGTTTCATGAAGCGGGAGAGAAACACAATATTAAGATAATTACAAAAAAATAATGGCAAACGTATTTGTTATCCACGGTATCTATGGGCATTCAGGTGAGAACTGGTTCCCTTGGATGAAGAAGGAGTTAGAGGGGAAGGGGCACGTGGTTTTTATCCCTGACTTTCCAAACCCAGATAAGCCCGATCTCACCGAATGGTTGGAATATTTCAATAATTTCGAGAAATATCTAAATGAAGATTCAATACTTATAGGTCACAGTATGGGAGTCTCATTTGCATTAACGCTCATAGAGAAATACAAAATAGCAGCAGCATACCTTGTCGCGGGATTTGCAAATGCTCCAGAAAATAAATTTGATCCCGAGATGACCACTTTTACAGAACGTGATTTTGACTGGGATAAAATCAACAATAACTGTAAAAACTTCACAATCTTCCATTCTGAATCAGATCCATACATAAAGATGCACGTCCCAGAATCAGTCGCAGAGCATCTTCATACGAAAGTTATAAATGTCCCAGAAGCAGGGCACTTCAATGAAACGGCAGGCTATACGGAATTCCCAGCATTACTCGAGAAAATAGAATTACAACTCTCTTAAATACCTTGCAGCCTCTTCAAGCTGTCTATCATATGCGTTTTCTAAATCTGCATCAGTCAGCTCAACAATGATGTCAGGAGTAATTCCTTGTTTATTAATACTGCGACCGTCAGGAGTAAACCACTTTGCAATTGTAATACGAATACTTGAGCCATCCGAGAAAGACTCAACTTCCTGTACAGTCCCTTTCCCAAAAGTTTGAGTTCCCATTACAACTCCTCTTTCATGATCTTGAATTGCTCCTGCTACAATCTCTGATGCAGACGCGCTACCTTCATTCACAAGAACAACCAACGGAACATTCAACAACTTTGCATTCCCATTAGTATACAAAACATCATCTTCACTACTGCGCTCCTTCAACATAACCGCCTCACTTTCCGACGGCAGTACAAATGACAGCATATCTACGGCAATATCAAGATATCCGCCGCCATTATATCGAAGATCAATAATCAACCCTTCTGGTTCATCCAAAATCAATTCTGAAATCTCACGATTAAACTCTTCAATAGTATCGTCGCTAAATTGGTTAACACTGATGTATTTGATATCGCCATCAAGCACTTCAGAACTTACACTCTCAAGATCGATACTATCTCGAACGATTGATACATCAAAAGGATCACCAACACCATCACGAATAATGGTAAGTGTCACTAGGGTCTCTTTCTCCCCGCGAATATTCATGATCGCATCAAAAAGCGTCATTTCATTCGTAAGATTACCATCCACTTTATATATTATATCACCCGGCAATAACCCAGCCTTCTCTGCAGGACTGTCGCGCAAAGGGGAAACGATAGTAAGTCCATCATCTTCAACGGTCAGCTCAGCCCCAATACCTTCCAGTGTCCCGTCCAAACTCGCAGCAAACTGCTCACTCTCATCCGGATTCATAAAAACAGTGTATGGGTCATCAAGTGCGTCCATCATCCCTCCAATAGCACCATAAACCATCGCATTCTCGTCGACCATCTCCTCATTAACATATTTATTTGCAACTTCATCCCAAATTAACCAAAACAAAGACAAGTCTACGCTATCTGCGAGGACCAGTTGGTCTTCATCTATCGGATCATTAAAAGTTAGCCATCCGTTATCAGAAGCCTGCCACCCAAACGCAAAGAAAATTGCCGCGAATATTATTCCGACAATTACATGTTTCGTTCTATGGTTGTGATATCTTTCGTACATGATCTACATTTAACGCTTTTCCGGTCTTCTCGTCAACCTCGACCAAAACAGCATTAAACACTATTTCCCCAGCAGTCTCAGGTTCATGTTTAAATGGGAGCTGGGTTAAAAAGGAATTGATAACAGTGTCTTTCTGTACTCCAATAATAGAATCAAGCGGCCCCACAAAACCAACATCACTCATATATGCAGTTCCCTCGCCAAGAATCCGTGAATCACAAGTTGCGACATGCGTATGAGTTCCAATAACAGCACTTACGCGTCCATCGAGGTACTGACCAAGAGCAATTTTTTCACTCGTAGCTTCAGCATGAAAATCCACAAAAATAGCCGATAAATTTTCACCTTTAGTCTCCTGCAAAATCTTATCCATAACTCGGAACGGACAATCAAAATCTTTTTTCAAAAACACTCGTCCCATCAAATTCACAACCAGCACTTTTTTTCCATCATCATCTTCAATCACCTCATAGCCTCGTCCAGGAACTCCTTCAGACGGATAATTTGCAGGACGAATAGCAGGGAAATCAGGATCATCCAACTTTGCAACACCATCTTTCGCCCCCATAAAATGGTTGCCACTAGTAAAAAAATCAACACCAGCCTCCTGCATTTCCTCTATATGCTTAGGTGAAAATCCATTTCCATGAGTGAGGTTTTCCGCATTTGCAATCGTCAAATTTGGAGAATATTTTTCTTTCAGTTTCGGAAGCAAGTTTTTTGTCATTATTCTTCCTGCCTCTCCAAATATGTCTCCTATAAATAATATTTTCATTAGACTTTTTTTAATGGCGCCACACTTAGCGCTAATTTTTTCACTCCATAGGCTGAGTCTTCAAATGCAACTGTCACGACTCCACCTTTTCTATCAACGATAATTCCTCCTCCGAATGATGCATGTGAAACTTTATCGCCAACATCAAGTTCAATGTCGAGCCCTTCGTCAAGTTCAA
>CAYLOL010000004.1:0-27900 GCA_964385295.1 uncultured Candidatus Peribacteria bacterium | reverse complement strand
AATCCACCTGCCCTTGCACAACTAATCAAACAATACGAAAAGCACACCACCCCTATAATCGCCCTACAGCAAATCGACAAACAACATTCCGACAAATACGGCATCATCAACCCCAAATCAAGTAAAGGACGGCTCCACGAGATCAAGACCCTAGTAGAAAAACCATCCCCAAACACCGCACCCTCAAATCTAGCCGTAACCGGCAAATACATAATCACGCCAGAACTCCTCGATTCACTCGAAAATTCAACTCCGGGTCACGACCACGAACTCCGACTCATCGACGGAATGATCGAATTCGCAAAAACATCTCCTATCTATGGCTACGAAGTTGAAGGCCTCCGATTCGACACTGGAGACAAACTCGGCTACCTAAAAGCCGTCGTACATTTCGCTTTAAAACACGATAATCTAGGCCCACAATTCAAGAAGTACCTCCAAGGGCTTGATTTAAAATAAAAATTGCGCTATACTGACCAGAAATCAAAAATAAAAACAAAACCCATGTCTGACACACAAGTTCATCCTCTAATCGAGGAAGCCGACAAAAAGAAAAATGAAGGGAAGCACATAGAAGCTATCCGAATTTGCGAAAGACTTCTTAGTGATAATCTAAAATGCACCGAAGCATACGAAGAAATCGGCGACAACTACCTTAGTATGCGAAAATATGACAAGGCAGAAAAGGCATTACAACAGGCTATCAAACACAACAAATCCAGCGCAAATGCAAACTATCTACTTGGTTTTGTATATTCTTGTACTGGAAAATGGAAAAATTCAGTAGATTTACTAGAAAAAGCAAACGACCTTTATTCAAATCATCCAGAAATCCTAAGATGTCTTGGATGGAGTATGTATCACTTTGGACAAAGAAAAAGAGGAATAATCCTTCTTGAAAGATCTCTTTTCCTAGCTCCGCACGATCCATTAATCCTAAATGACCTCGGAGTTTGCCATCTCAATGAAAAAGATTTCATAAGAGCTGAAGCATTATTCAAAAAAGCACTTCAAATTGAGCCTGAAAATCAAAAAGCAAGGGAATGTCTCAGTGCAGTGAAGTTCTTCCAAAGAGAATTCGACAAACTCAAGAAGAAAAAGTAGAATGTGTACATGAAACGCACACCTCTCATCCTATTCACTATCCTAATAATCCTTCTGGTTATTTTATTTTTGCTATTATCTTGTGAATCTGAAAATCCGACAACAGAACAAGCAGAACAAAATGAACTCACAACACCAGAAGCGTTAGAAACTCCAGAACCAGACGTAGAAAAACAAATTCCAGAAGACAACTTCAACATCGACGACTACAGCACGCCATTCATCGAAGCAAATATCCAATTTTCGTGTGAAATTATCAGAAATCCAGATCTAACAACTTCCGAAGGATTAATGAGACAACGGCTCGCACAAATCTACAAAGAAAAAGGCTTCCCAACACACGACGACAATCAAATGATTCTCATTCTCCAAAAATACGAAAAGGACGAAGACACAACAAACACAATTCGGGAAGGTACAGCCGAATGTCTCGCAGAATAGATTGCATTTTCAACACATTTCACATACAATACGCAAGCTCTTGATTGAGTTTGAGTGATCGCTGATTACTCTGATCTTTCACAGTAATTAGAGGAAAGTCCGAGCACCACGGGAAATGGTAACCGGTAACACCGCGTCACTTGCTAATTTAAATTAGCAAGGAGGGACAGTGCCACAGAGACAATACTAATCCAGCTTCGGCTGGATCAAAGGTGAAAAGTCCACTTCAAGTGGAAGCTTCTAACCCTAGGATAGAGGTTCGGCAAACCCTACCAGGTGCAAGGTGAGACGGAAGAATCTGTACGCCCCCAAATGCATACACATTCTCTCGCCGCTCGATCCGCTCACGCGGACACTAGATAGATGATCACATCGCCATTGGCGAAACAAAACTCGGCTTATGACGACTTGATCAAGAGCATATAAAATAAAACTCATGAAAAAATTTGAAATCTTCTTTGGCATAATCCGCGTACCTGTTGACTTCGCAATGACAATCCTCGCGTTCTTTGCTGCATATGAACTTCGACTTATCACAGAACCATTTACATTTTTCGCAAAGCCAATAGACTATACCGTATTACCAACCCTTCACGAATATCTCGAATTCAGTATACGAGCCTCAATCGCACTCGTAGTAATTTTTGCAATCGGGAAAATGTATTCACTCCGAGCAACTCACAAGTTCTCAAAAGAAGCCTCTCGCACAATCCTTTTCTGTATCGTCTGGGCAATGGCAATAATCACATACTTCTTCTTCACAAGAACCTTCCCATTTTCACGACTCGCAATGGGTTATAGTTGGGCATTAACATTAATATTAATAATTTTCGGACGCGCATTAATCAAAGGCATTCAATCAATATTTTTGAGATTTGAGATAGGACAACGCAAACTTTTATTCATTGGAAATAACAATCTAACAAAAGAAATCACAGAAATTATTTCACAAAACCGAAGTTACAAAATTGTAGGATCAATAGGAAAAAACGCAATGAGCAGGCTAAGCCACTACATCAAAACCAAACACGTAGACGAAATAATCCAAACAGAAGCCCTCACGGAAGCACAAAACGCAGACGTATTAGAATTTTGCGACACACATCACATCAACTACAGGTTCATACCAGACTTATTAGAAGTCCGCCGTTCAAACATAAGTATCGAAACGATTGGAGAAATACCAATCATCGCCCTCGAACCAACCCCACTTGATGGCTGGGGCAAAGTGGCAAAGAGAGCTCTCGACATCATAGGGTCAAGCCTCGGAATGATACTTCTCTCCCCTATTTTCTTATTAACGGCATTAGCGATAAAATTTGAATCTCAAGGACCAGTATTTTTCAACCGACTTGATAACGGGAAACCTGTAAAAAGAGTTGGCCAGCATGGAGACCTAATAAGCTTCTACAAATTTAGATCAATGTCCCCAAACACCGACAATCTCCGATACACAAAACTTTCAAAAGAAAACACGCGAACAGACGGCCCACTCGTAAAAATCAAAGACGACCCAAGGGTAACACGCATCGGACACTTCTTGCGCAAATACTCAATAGACGAACTCCCACAGTTTTGGAGCGTCTTCAAGGGAGACTTATCGCTAGTCGGCCCTAGACCACACCTACCTGAAGAAGTAAGCAAATATAAACGCCACCACCGCTTCACATTAACAATCAAGCCAGGCGCAACCGGTCTCTCGCAAATCAGCGGCCGCAGTGACCTATCCTTCGAAGAAGAAGTAAAGCTAGACCGCTACTACATAGAAAACTGGTCCCTTTGGCTAGACATAAAAATCGTCTTCAAAACCATTGGGGTAGTTCTAAAAGGACACGAAGAATAGAATAATTTCTCAATCTATCACCAACCCTTTTTTTCCCTTCTAATCCCTGCACGAACCCTCCTCCTAGAAGACGGCTTTCTCCGAAGATGAAACTTAGGCCTGTATGGCTTCAACCCCCGCGGCTTCCTCCTATCTCTTTGTGACCTCTCGCCATCAGGACAATTTAATTCACGTAATACACATAAATACTCATCGTACTCATCCAGTGTCGCAAATACAGGCCCCTCTCCATATGGAAGAAGAGCACCTATCCTAATTCTCACATCAACTATCAATTCCAACGCGGAATAAAAATTATACAACTCCTCATCTGTACCAAACAAACCCATATTACCAAGTCCAACAATCTCCATCAGAACTTCAAGTCGGGGATCCAAAACCACGGAATCAAGAGATCCATCAATAGATCCATCAGAAGAACCAGGTCCAGTAAAATAATCTACACGCAAATCATCACGACCTAATTTTGCAGGAGGAATCTCGCTCATATTAATTTAGGTTGGTCGAGGATTATATCCTTCCCCCACAATTCAATCAATGCTAAAATCTGCCCATGCTTAAAAAATTCCTAAACAAATTAGTTGGGGACCAAAACAAGAAAACGCTTAAAAAAATAGCGCCAATAGTTGCCCAAATCAAAGAAGTAGAAGAGAAATATCGAACTGAAATAACTACACACGAACAAGTCCTCACAAAGACCGAAGAATTCCGCAATCGCATCAAAAAAGGCGAAACTGTAGATAAACTTCTTCCGGAAGCATTCGCCCTTGTAGTAACAGCCTGTCGCCATCTCATGGGCAAAAAGTTCGACCTACTAGGCAACGAGCACGAATGGCATATGGTACCATACGACGTACAGTTGGTAGGAGGAGTAGTACTACACCAAGGAAATATCGCAGAAATGAAAACTGGCGAAGGTAAAACTCTCGTATGTACCATGCCAGCCTATCTAAATTCCCTTGCTGGAAAGCCGTCATTCATAGTTACGGTAAATAATTACTTAGCAGAACGTGATGCTGCATGGATGGGCTTCTTATACAAATACCTAGGGTTAACAGTAGGCGTAACAGTACAAGGCCAATCAAAAGAAGATAAACACGCATCATACAAATGCAACATAATATATGGAACAAACAACGAACTTGGATTTGATTATCTTCGCGATAATATGGCAACAAAATTCGAAGATGTTGCACAAAAAAATCTACACTATGCAATAGTGGATGAAGTAGATTCAGTATTAATTGACGAGGCAAGAACACCATTATTAATATCAGCACCTGCGCAAGAATCCACAGAAAAATACAAAGAATATTCACGCTTAGTTTCACAATTGGAAGTAGAAAAGGATTATGACATAGACGAAAAATCAAAAGTAGCAACCCTAACAGAAGATGGAATCGCACACCTCGAACAATTGCTAGGAGTTGAAAACGTCTACACGGAAAAGGGCTTCTCGGAAGTTCACCACGTAGAGCAAGCACTAAGAGCACAAGCATGCTACAAGGCGGATGTAGACTACGTAATCAAAGATGGAGAAATAGTAATAATAGATGAGTTTACAGGGCGAATGATGCCAGGACGACGATATTCACACGGCCTTCATCAAGCAATAGAAGCAAGAGAAAACGTAGAAGTAAAACGAGAATCAAAAACCCTTTCGACAATAACATTCCAAAATTATTTCCGAATGTTCGACAAGCTCGCGGGGATGACAGGAACAGCAGTTACAGAATCAGAAGAGTTTTATCAGATATATGCACTTGATGTTATTGAAATCCCAACTCACAAACCAGTAATAAGAAAAGATAGCTCAGACATAATATACAAAAATAGAGAAGGAAAATACAAAGCAACAATAGCGAAAATTCAAGAACTCCACGAGAAAGGACAACCAGTTTTAGTAGGAACAATCCATGTAGAAAATTCTGAATTATTAAGTAAATTTCTACAAAAAGAGAACACCCCACACAAAGTCCTAAATGCAAAACATCACGCACAAGAAGCCGAAATCATTTCACAAGCTGGCCAAAAAGGAGCAATAACAATAGCCACAAATATGGCTGGACGTGGTACAGATATAAAACTCGGCGAAGGAGTGACGGATCTAGGCGGCCTCTTCATCCTTGGAACAGAAAGACACGAATCACGACGAATCGACAATCAGTTACGTGGTCGTGCAGGACGACAAGGAGACCCAGGAGAAAGCCAATTCTACGTATCAATGGAAGACGATTTAATGAGAATGTTCGGTGGTGAAAGAGTAAAAGGAATGATGGAAATGTTAAAAGTACCCGACGACATGCCAATCGAAAACGGAATGATTTCACGATCAATTGAAGGAGCACAAAAGAAAGTTGAAGGACGAAATTTCGACATAAGAAAACACTTAGTAGAATATGATGACGTAATGAACACGCATCGAGATATTATCTTCAAAAAACGTCGTGAATTCCTCGAAAAAGATGACCTGAAAGATCGAATCATCGAAATTCTCAAAGAAACTATTGAAAACCTAGTCCGCAATCACACAGAAGCTCGCCCTCAAAAAGAATGGAATTACAAGGAAATACATGAAGCATTGCTCGCAATCCACAAAGAAGATGGCAATGCTCTAACGCTAGGAGAACTCGAAGGAATAAAAGACCAGGAAGAGCTAATTGAAAAATGCCAAAACTATCTAATAAACGGCTACGAAGCACGCGAAAAGCAACTCCCAGACCCAAAGATGATGCGAACTATTGAAAAAGCAGTATTTCTCCGCGCAAATGACGTTCTTTGGATGGAACACATTGACGAAATGACTCGTCTCCGCGAAAACGTCGCTTTCAGTGGATATGCACAAAAGAATCCATTAATGGAATATAAATCTCAAGGATTCGAAAAATTCAACGAAATGTTAGGTCTTATTAATAGCAATACTATAAACACTCTCTTCAAAATCGATTTAGAACGCGTTGCACCAACCGAAATAATAAAACAACCAGAGCCAACAAAAATTGAAGCAAAAAAAGAAAAAACTCCAACTCCAACACTCACTGTCACAAGAAGCACACTCGAAGAACCAAAAGAAAAAGAAACCAAGAATACAACTCCGTCCAACATTATAAAAATCTCAGGAGCCCCAGACTCCCCAGAAAACACATCTGCCCTACAATATTCCGCCGGAGGAAAAACGGAAACAGCTACGCCAGAAACCACAGAAAAAGTTGGTAGAAACGAACCATGTCCATGCGGCTCAGGCAAAAAATTCAAAAAATGCTGCGGCAAAAACGCATAAATCAATTATTGCAAACTCCCCTACTCAATGTTATCTTGAACTCACAAGGGCATGACCCTTTTTCTAATTCCGAAAAGAAATGGCGCATCGCATAGAAATTTACACTCGAATCAAGGATACAAGGTCAGAAAAACTCCTAGATCGACTGCGCAACAATGGCTTTGGCGTAATCAAAACCGTCGTAGCAGACATTTACACTACCAATAAAGACTTCAAGGAATCAGAGCTGGATCGCATCGCAGAGAGTCTACACAATCCAGTTACACAATCATTCCTCATTGACGATCACAATCAAGAAGTCGACTTTGATTTTGCACTCGAGATTGGTTTTCTTCCAGGCGTAACTGACAATATTGCAACAACAGCAAAAGAGAATATTGAAGATCTATTGAAAACAAAATTTGAGGAAGACAAAAGCATCCACAGCTCTCAATTAATATTTCTAAAAGGACCTGATCTAACAGAAAAACAAGTTCAAGAAATCGGAGCATCTCTCGCAAACCTACTAATACAGAGAATCCATATAAAGCCACACGCAGAATTCGCCTCAGACCAAGGCATGGATATAATAATCCCAAAGGTAAAACTCGATGACAACCCAAAAGCAGACGAAGTTAACATTAACATCCCTGAAGAAGAACTTCTCAAACTCGGGAAAGAAGGGATCCCAAACAAGGACGGCACAACCAGAGGCCCACTCGCACTAGAAAAACCTGCCCTCGACGCTATCAAGGATTACTACAATAAAGAAGGCCGAAACCCAACGGATATAGAGCTCGAATCACTCGCGCAAACATGGTCAGAACACTGCAAACACACAATATTCGCAGCAAAAATCGACGAAAACGATGACGGCCTATATAAAGGCTTCATAAAAAAGGCCACCCAGGACATCCGCAACGCAAAAGGCGCAGATGACTTCTGTGTATCAGTATTCTCAGACAACTCAGGTGGAATAATCTTCGACGAAAACTGGGTGATCACAGACAAAGCCGAAACCCACAACTCCCCTTCTGCCCTTGATCCATTTGGAGGAGCAATCACAGGAATCGTAGGAGTAAATCGAGACTGTATCGGATTTGGCATGGGAGCAAAACCTGTAATAAACAAATACGGATTCTGCGTCGGCAATCCAGATGACAAAGAACCAATCTACAGAGACAAAGAGCTCACAAATAAAGCACTTTCACCAAAGAGAGTATTCGATGGGGTAATAGCTGGAGTAAATGCTGGAGGAAATTGCAGCGGAATCCCAACCCCACAAGGCTTCCTATACTTCCACGACAGATACAAAGGAAAACCACTAATTTTCGTAGGAACGGTTGGCCTAATACCAAAGGAAGTCAATGGAAAACCAAGCTGGGAAAAAGCAGCTCGCAATGGCGACCTAGTAGTTGTATTCGGAGGACGTGTCGGACAAGACGGAATACACGGAGCAACCTTTTCATCAGAAGCACTAACAGCTGGATCCCCTGCTACTGCAGTACAGATTGGCGATCCGATTACCCAAAAGAAATTATCAGACACAATAATAAAAGAAGCCCGCGACATGGATCTCTACAATTCAATCACTGACAATGGCGCAGGAGGAATCTCATGCTCAATAGCAGAAATGGCAAAGGAATGTGGAGGATGTGATGTCGATCTAGACAAAGTCCCATTAAAATATCCAAACCTGGAGCCATGGAAGATTTGGATCAGCGAATCACAGGAAAGAATGACAGTTGCAATCCCCCCAGAAAAGATAGACAAGTTTATGGAGCTAATGGAAAAGCGCGGAGTCGAAGCGACAGTAGTAGGAACATTCAATGACAGCGGACGATGTATCGTTAATTACAACGGAGAAAAAATAATGGACCTCGACATGGAATTCCTTCACGAGGGGCTTCCACGAAAAACATTAAAAACTGCATACAAAAAACCAGAATACGAAGAAACTGAATTCAATCAACCAGCAGACCTAACAGAAACCCTACACACACTACTCGAGAAACCAAACATGAGCTCATTTGAATTCATATCACACCAATATGACCACGAAGTTCAAGCTGGATCAGTCCTAAAGCCACTTCAAGGAAAAGGGCAAGTAAACGCAAATGCATCAGTCACAAGACCAGTCCTAGACTCAAAGAAAGGAGTCGTATGCTCACAAGCACTTCACCCGCATTATGCAGAAATCGATCCGTACAATATGGCAGCTTGCTCAATAGACGAAGCAATCCGAAACGCAATCGCAGTCGGAGGAAACTTGGACCACCTCGCACTCATGGACAACTTTTGTTGGTGTAGTTCAAACGAAGAACACCGACTCGGGCAATTGAAAGCCACAGCGCAAGCATGCTACGACTACGCTACTAAATATGGAACTCCGTTTATCTCTGGGAAAGACTCAATGTTCAACGACTTCAAAGGATTCGACAAAGACGGAAACCCAATCAAGATTTCTGTTCCACCAACTCTACTAATTTCATCAACAGGAGTAATAGAAGACAGCACAAAAGCAGTTTCATTAGATCCGAAATTCGCAGGCGACCTCATATATATGCTTGGAACAACTCGCGCAGAACTCGCAGGAAGTGAATATTTCGAATATCAAAACGCAGAAAGTAATATCGTACCAAAAGTAAATGCAGAGAAATCCATCGCACTATATAGAAAATTTACAGAAGCAATAGACGCACGAATGATCGCATCATCAATGAGTATCACTCGTGGCGGCCTCTCTATAGCACTCGCAAAAATGGCTGTAGCAGGTCAACTCGGGATGACAATCGATCTCTCAAAAGTCCCACAAGAAAACATAGATCGAGAAGACTACCTCCTATTCTCGGAATCACAATCACGACTCATAGTAACAATCGACCCAAAACGAAAAGAAGAATTCGAAAAACATTTTGCAAATCACACATTCGCACAAATCGGGAAAATCAATGAAGATCAAATGGTCACATTCACCGGATTCAACGAAAAAGAAGCAATAAAAACAAACGTGAAAAACTTAGAAGATCATTACAAGAAAACATTTAAAAACTACTAATGAAGCCAAAAGCACTGATCATAACCGGCTATGGAATAAACTGTGAAGAAGAGACAGCTTACGTCTACAAAAACGCAGGTGCAGAAGCAGAAATAATGCACGTCAACGACGTAATCGCAAACCCAGCGAAGCTTTCAGAAGCACAAATTCTCACAATTCCAGGCGGCTTCTCATACGGCGATGACACAGGAAGTGGAAATGCATTCGCAAACAAACTCAGAAACAACCTCGGCAACGAATTAATAAAATTCGCGCAAGAAGACAAGCTCATCCTCGGTATCTGCAATGGATTCCAGGTACTAGCAAACCTAGGCCTCATACCAGCCGTCAACAAAAAATACGGTGAACGACAAATCGCAATCACACACAACACTTCAACCCGATACGAAGATCGATGGGTACATATAAAAAGAAGTACCGATAAATGCATCTGGCTCAAAGATATCGAAATCCTCCACCTCCCAATAGCTCATGGGGAAGGAAATTTCTACACTAACGACGACACCCTCAAGAAACTCAAAAAGAACGGCCAAATTGCATGGAGATACACTCACGAAAATGGGACTCCAGCAAACGGAGAATTCCCAATCAATCCAAACGGCTCACTTGAAGACATCGCAGGAGTCTGCGATGAGTCTGGACGCATCCTAGGAATGATGCCACACCCAGAACGCTTCCTAGCATTCACAAACGAAAAAGGTTGGGAGCTCAAAAAAGAAAAACTCATCAGAGAAGGTAAAGACTTGCCAGAAGAAGGAGCGGGCATTAAGCTATTCTCGAACGCAGTCGATTACTTCAAATAATGAAGATAAATATCAAATTTGGGGACAAAAAAAAGAATGGCTTTTTGGATAAAGTAATCTGGATCCTTCTTGGAATATTCATGACAAGTTTAGTTTTCACACTACTAATCGAACAATTTGGAAAAATTGGAATCTATCTCGGCCTACTAATAAGTGCCCTCTTAGTTTTCGTAGGATTTTACCAAATCAAAAAAGGCACTCGCCTACGTCTAATCACATGGAGCATCTTAGTAACGATAATATCGTGCAGCATACTTTTCTCCGTATTACTCTATCTAGTTGAAACCTCTCTCGAAGGGTTCTAGCCTACAATAATCTTCCTTGGCTTCGCCCCATCCGCCGGCCCTACAACCCCATTATCTTCAAGCAAATCTATCAATCTAGCAGCTCTCGCATATCCAACTTTTAACCTCCTCTGAAACAAACTAGCACTAGCCTTACGAGTCTCCTTCACTAAATTAAAAGCCTCTTCATACAACTCGTCATCCCCCGTTCCAGCCTTTGAGTTTGGTATCCCATTTAGCTTTTGCCCGGCAGTTTCTTTCGAAATAATCGATTCGTCATACACAGGATCAACCGTAAGCTTTATTCTATTCGTAACTTTTTCAATTTCATCCGTCGAAACAAATATTCCCTGAATCCTCACCGGCTTACTCATTCCTGAAGGCAAATACAACATGTCACCACGCCCAAGAAGATCTTCCGCACCAGTTCCATCCAAAATAGTTCTCGAATCAATCTGACTACTTACCGCAAACGAAATTCTCGAAGGAATATTTGCTTTGATCAGGCCAGTAATCACATCAACCGACGGTCTCTGAGTAGCAATAATCAAATGAATCCCAACCGCCCTCGCCATCTGCGCAATACGACAGATACTCGCCTCTACCTCTTTCCCAGCCGCCATCATCAAGTCTGCCAACTCATCAACCACGATAATAATCCGCGGCAACTTTGGAATATTTTTCAGCTCATTATACTCATTAATATTTCTAACACGATTCGCCGAAAGCTCACTATATCGTCGCGACATTTCTGCAACCACCCATCGCAAACTCACCGCCGCCTTTTCAGGATCCTGAATCACAGGAGTCAATAAATGCGGAATGCTATTATAAGAACTAAGCTCAACCCTCTTCGGATCAATCATTATCAATTTCAAATCTTTTGGAGAATTCTGATACAACAATGAAATCAAAAACGAATTCATACAAACTGACTTACCACTTCCAGTCGCTCCGGCTATAAGCAAATGCGGCATGTCATCAAGAGTTGCCAAAACAGCCTGCCCACTAACGTCACGTCCAAGCGGCAATGTAAGCTTAGATTTTGCCTTCGAAAATTTCTTACTCTGTAATATCTCACGCAAATGAACTGTTGCACGGAAACCATTTGGAACTTCTACTCCAACCAAAGATTTACCTGGAATCGGCGCCTCTATCCTCACTCTCTCAGCCGCCAATGCAAGCGCAATATCATTCTTCAGTGCAGTAATCTTTGAAAGTTTCACCGATGCATCCGGCTTCAACGTAAATTGAATTACGGTCGGCCCAACATTGACCTCATGCATAGTCACATCAATCCCAAACTGCAGCAATTTCTGTTTAATAATGTCAGCACTTTCCATCAACACCTTATCGTCCACAACAACATTACTATCCCCTTCCTTAAGTAAATCAAGTGATGGAAATTCCCAGTCATAATTTTCCTCCTCAGTCTTACGCTCACTAGCAGTAAGCTCTGACTCAATTTCTTGAGCCTTGGATTCATTAATAGTAATTCGATCCTCGCTTTCCACAACAATATCTTCTTCCTCTGCATGAATTACTTCACCTTTCTTCCCAGAAATCTGAGCCTTATGAATCTGAATCTCATGCTGTTCCTCATCTTTCTCATCCTTCTCCAATCCTTTCTGAATACGAGTCTTTGCCTCTTTTACGACTTCAAATTTAATTTGAGGAGTAATTACAATTAATATTTCTCGCAATGATAATTCAAATATCAATAATACTGAAACCAAAAACATTGCTATGAATATTACTGTTGCGGCTACGACTCCTACACCCAAAACCTCCAACAACAAAAAGTTCGATACAAATCCAACATATCCACCATATCTTCCGGCCGCCGCAAAATTATGGATCTGATCTATAGGTACCGACAAGTGAAGAACACTTAGAACCGATGCCATTAATAAAAAGATCCCAAAAGTTCTAGTCACACCAAACCTAATCTTCTTTGAGAAAAACATCATCAAGGCAATACCAATAAATACTGCAGGAATAATATAAAGACCCCATCCAAGCACAGGCTTAAGCACGCTAACCCAAGCATCACCAATAATCCCAAATGCCCCCTGAATACTCAAAATAGTCAAAATACCAACTGCAAGATATCCTATAGCCCAAATTTCCCGTGCAATAGTAGGATTTACCTTTATGTTCAAGCTCTTTCTATTTGGTCGACGCCGAACCCTTCTCGCTGTAGCTCTTCTCCGAGTCGCCGTAGTCCGTCTTGTAGGTCTTCGTCTAGTTATAGCCATAAGAATGTTTTTATGCCTAGTTAATATATAAAAAAAACTATGTTTTGCATAGAGAAAACTATATAATTTGCCCATGATTAAAACACGTTTCGCACCATCACCGACTGGATACCTACATGTAGGAGGCCTACGAACCGCTCTATACTGCTACCTTTTTGCCAAAGCAAACAAAGGAAAATTCGTACTGCGCATAGAAGACACCGATCAAGAACGATTTGTAGAAGGGGCAATTGAAAATCTACTAAAAACCTTAGAATGGTGCGGAATTCATTATGATGGAAAGCCAGAAATTCAATCAGAAAGAACAGCCATATACAACGAACACGTCGAAAAATTATTAAAATCCGGACACGCATACCACTGTTTCTGCACAAAAGAACGCCTCAACGAAATGCGAGACCGCCAGAAAGCAAACAAACAAGCCACAATGTACGACCGAAAATGTGCAGATCTTCCAGAATCTGAAGTAAAAGAAAAATTAAAGGAAGGCATCCCTTTCGTCATCCGACAAAAGATGCCATACGAAAACATAAGATTCAAAGACCTAGTCCGTGGCAATGTACAATTTGACGGGAAAACTGTAGATGACCAAATATTAGTAAAGTCTGACGGATTCCCGACATATCATCTCGCAAACGTAGTAGACGATCACCTCATGGAGATCACCCATGTAATAAGAGGCGAAGAATGGCTTCCTTCTACCCCAAAACACATTGCTCTATATAGAGCATTTGGATGGGAAGTACCAGAATTCGCACATCTACCACTCCTACTAAACGAAGACAAAACTAAACTATCAAAACGCCAAGGTCACGTAGCCGTGGAAGACTACATTAATGAGGGATACCTCAAAGAAGCCGTCCTAAACTTCTCGGCATTCCTCGGATGGCACCCAGGACAAGGTGAAGAACGAGAAATATTCACACTCAAAGAACTCGAAGAAATATTCGACATGGAAAACGTCCACAAATCAGGCGCAGTATTTAATATTGAAAAACTCGACTGGTTCAATTGGAAATGGAGAAAGAAATTAATAGAAAAAGAAACAAGCGGAGATCCCGAGAAGAAAGCCGAATACTTATACAATCTTGCAGACGAACACATTCAGACAGAATTCAAAAAAGATAAAGAATTTCTAAACAAAGCACTACTTTCAGTGGAAGAAAAAATACTCAAAGACCCTAAGCAAACATCCGACTACATATACTTCTACTTCTCACTGCCTGATTACGACAAGGCATTATTGACTCACGAAAAAATGAAGGTAGACTTAGGGCAAGCAAAGAAATCACTGAAGGCTGCCCAAGAAGACTTGGAAGCTTTGGACGATTGGACCGAGGAAGAACTGAAACAAACTCTGCTCAAGACCGTTGAAAAACTTGGAGTAAAGAACGGCCAAGTATTCTGGCCACTACGAGCCGCACTGACAGGACTAGACTTCTCCCCAGGAGTATTCGAAGTCGCAAACACATTAGGAAAAGATGAAACTCTAAATCGCATCAACAAAGCAATCAACAAACTATGAATTTCTCAGAAATAGAACATGCAGTCAGCCATCTCCTCAAAACTTGCGAATGCACGAGTTGTAAAGACAAATACAAGAAAAATGATATTCATATAATTGCAACAACTCAAAACGAAGGCTTATTTGAATTAAAATGCGCAAAATGCAAAACAACAACAATAGTTAGCGTAATACAAGAGTCAGCAGCAAAATCAAAAGATGCAGAATTGAAAATAAAAGAACCAATAATAGACCGTGAACACAGAGTAATAAGCCCAGACGACGTATTGGACACTAAGAATTTCCTCAAAAACTTTGACGGATACTTTAAGAAAATTTTCATTAACTCAAAATAGATGAAAAAACTAATTACACTAATCATTCTCACCGCTCTCCTTCTGCCAGGTTGTGAATTTCTAAACACAGTCAGCGAAAAAGCAACTACTCTCTACGAGGATGTTGCAGGCTCATTCGCAAACATTGTCGACAAATACACCGAAATCAAAGATAAGGTTGTCGACACCAAGGAAGACATCGAGGATGCAGCGGAAAAGGCAAACGAAGCCCTCGATTCTATCCAAAAGGCAACTGACGCCATCAAGGGAATCGGCGAAGAGGAAGAAGAAGTTACAGAAGAGCCTACGGAAGAAGATCCTGTAGAAGAAGAAACCACGGAAGAATAATGCTGAAAGTACAACTTCATACCCACGTGCAAGGAGATGCCCTTGATCACATCCCCTATTCTCCAAAGAGATTAATAAAACGCGCCGCAAAGCTCGGCTACAATGCCTTAGCTATAACCTGCCACAAGAAGGTAATTTTCAACAAAAATATTCAAAAAATTGGTAAAAAATATGGGGTGATCGTAATCCCAGGAATAGAAACAGATATTAATCATGCGCATGTATTGATAGTAAATGCAGAAAAATCAGCAGAACAAGTAGACAGCTTCGACAAACTCAAGAAATACAAAAAAGCACATCCAGAATGTCTAATAATCGCCCCACACCCATTTTTCCCATCCAAGCACACATTAAAAAAAGCCCTAATTGAAAACATCCAAATTTTCGACGCCATCGAGCACTCATTTTGCTACACGAAAACCAAAAATTACAACAAGCCCGCAATTGCCCTCGCAAAAAGATGGAAGAAACCACTCATAGCAACTTCTGATTGCCACATACTGAAACACCTCGACCTAGGCTACACGCTAGTCAATAGCAAACCAAACATCCCGTCAATCATAAAAGCTATCAAGCAAAACAAAATCAAAATCATTCACCAGCCAATCTCCTATTTTAAAGCTGGAAGAATAATCACACGAATGATCTTCCAAACATTCTTCAAAAAATTTATAAAAGGCAAGTAATTCTGCTATAATCAGCACACTGTTAACCTCATTCCAAAATGCATGACCTAGACGCGATCAATATTCCTGCATTCCAACGTAAACGTAGCATCTCTGCACGCGCACGAAAAAAGCCATCTTACGACATCCCCAAACCAAAGAAAGTTACGAGACGTAGACCCTCAAGTATTCATACGGTAGAACCAACACTCACTTCAGACATTCCGATAACTCAAGTCTTTCCATCAGAAAACCTCTTCGATGAATCACCAATAATAGAAGATCGAGCTCCTCGAGCATCGAAAACAAGAAGAATGATTGAGTGTGGTCAATGTGACGGACACTTCGACAGTATTGAAGTAGCAATAATAAAAGTAACAAGCGTTTTGAGAATCGGAGATCAAATATTAATAGAAACAACCGAAGGATTATTTGAACAACCCATCGAGTCAATGCAAATCGACCGAAAGGATGTTCGCATGGCTCGATCAGGTAGTAATATAGGAATAAAAATTGCCACAAAACCGAAAGTTGGCGGAACCGTATATAAAGTAATAGATTAAAATGCAAATCTTAAGCATAAATTGCGGATCTTCTTCACTGAGATTCAAGCTAATGAAAACTGGCAAAGATTTTACGACTTTGGCGGAAGGCCACGTCGACGGAATTGGCTTACCTACTTGTAAATTCAAATTCAAATCAGGAAAGAAAAACATAGGGCACAAGCTTAAAATTAAGAATCACAAAGAAGCAATCAAGCTCGCATTCACGAAATTACCAAAAGAAATAGATGCAATCGGCCACAGGGTAGTCCACGGCGGAAAGAAATATTCAGCCCCAACAAAAATCACTCCAAAAATTATAAAGGACATCGAGAAACTCGAGAAACTCGCCCCTCTTCACAACAAGGCAAATCTCGAGGGCATCATCGCCTGCAAAGAACTTCTTCCTCGCACTCCCCAATTTGCAATCTTCGACACAGCATTCCATCAAACAATGCCCGAAAAAGCATTCCGATATGCAATCCCAAAAGAATTCTACGCAAAACACGACATTCGAAGATACGGATTTCACGGAACAAATCACAAGTACGTCATAAATGAAACAATCAAAAAAATAGGCAAGAAAAATTTAAAAATAGTCTCATGCCACTTAGGCAACGGAGCATCAATCACCGCATCAATAAACGGAAAATCAATAGATACATCGATGGGCTTCACCCCACTTGAGGGGCTCATTATGGGCACACGTGCCGGCTCGATCGACCCAGCCATCCCCCTCCACCTAGCGACCCACCTCAAAATGAAGCCAGAAAAAATCGACTACATCTTAAACCACGAATCCGGCCTCAAGGCACTCTCGGAAATTAGCTCAGACATGCGCGACATTTATGCCGCATCATTGAAAAAAGACCCAAAAGCCCTCCTAACAATAGAAATCCTCGCCTACCAAATTGCAAAGTACATCGGGGCATATGCAGCAGCTATGAACGGCCTCGACGCAGTAGTCTTCACCGGAACGCTCGGTGAAAAAGCCCACTATGTCCGCAAACAAGCACTCGCCTACACAACCCACCTCAAAAAATTCAAAACATTAATAATCCACGCTGACGAAGAAAAACAAATCGCCATTGAAACTTGGAAATCCCTAAAAAATGGAAAAATATAAAAACATAACAAAGGAAGACCTCAAATTCTTGAGACTAATAGACAAACTCGAGCCAACCTCGACTTGCCTCCGTGCAAACGTTGCCTGCGCAATCGTAAAAGGCAGCAAAGTACTCGTAAAAGGAACAAACAAACATCACGAGGAAATAGATTGCAAAAAGCTCGGCTGTATCCGCAACCGACAAAAAGTACCCTCAGGCACACACCGCGAAATCTGCTACGGCCTCTGCGCCGAACAGTGGTGCCTCGCCAAAGCAGCCAAAAAAGGCATCAAGGTAAACGGAGCCACAGCCTACGTCACAAAGCACCCTTGCCGCGTCTGCGAATCACTCCTCACAGAAGCCGGCATCAAGCGTGTCGTCTACCAAGAAGGCTACCCAGAAATCCTTCCTTCATTCAACCTCTTCGACAAAAGACACATCAAAGTAGAACTCGGCCCAAACACCAACGAAAAGTCTGAAAAAGTTCCAAAGGCCACAACGATTTAAAGATCGCTAGCCTCCTCCTCCTGCTGACTAAAAACAGTCGAATCTGGAGCGCTAACCCAAAACCCAAGGAAACGATTATCCCCAGTATCAGACGCCTTCCTAGTTCCCAAATTTCCCCCCCTCAAATGTCCATCCGCTATCATTCGACGAATCTCCCGATTCACTTTCTCCTCAAGTCCACTTGGAATCATTAAAAGATCAGAGTGATCAGGATAATTATCAAAATGCTTTTTGGGCCATATGGTTAAAATAAAATCATCAATATCGAAATTAATATCGCTATGTCTTCTGCAGGCATCAAATAAACCACCACAATGATGAATATCTAAGCAAATTTCATCATCAGGCAAATCTATAGGTTGTGAAACTCCCATAAGCTCCCCCATAAGACCCTTCATATATCCAAAAAGTTTAGCATAAACTTCATCCAGTACTTCGTCCAATTCTCTACACATCTTCATTTCAGGACAAAAAACATTTTTAACTGAATCAGACACGGCATCTATAATTAAACGAAACATAGATGATATTCTCCTGTTAGAAAGTGAATCAGCCATTTTTTCCCTAGAATCAATGATGATATCTTTAAAAGACTCTCTCCGATCAAAATAATCTTTCTTTCCAGCCCTTTTCCTAAGATCTCTCAACAAACCCACCAACATTTCGTGAATTTGCACTAGTTCATGAGTCGAGGATATAGCATCAATATCAAGATCCAAAAAACTCTGAACAGAAGCATCATTAAAGTTCCCTGGAGCACAATCAAACTCATATTTTGGCACTAATATCGGACCATCAGGGAAAATTCCATCAATACAATAATTACCATCTCCATCATCCTCAATAGAAAGATCAAAAGAATCAAGTTGGGCAAGATCGAAATCTACCCCTCGTTTCATTGTCATCCAATTTGAAAGTCTCACACTTTCAATTTGACTAAGCTTCTTTATATCACCACATAAAGAAGACCGATAGTTCAAGCCCTCTCCGGCAAACTCCCTCTTTTCTAATTCTTTTTTAGCTTTATTAACACGCAAAATATCCCATTCGGAAGAACTAAACTTTCCCACTTCAGATTTGAAACGTCTCACCCTTGTAACTCTATCTGAAATCCCAAAAGGATCACCATAGCGATAATTATAATCATGCGGAACAAAAGCAACATCAATATCCATATCAGGAGAATATTTTTCAAGCATGATTAACAATAGATTAATTAAGTAAGATGTAACTATACGGAAACACTACTCTTTGTCAACCCCTGACTAAAGGCTCGTCTCCAGCAACTTACTCTCAGTCAACACATACATCTTATTCACGTCTGGATCGATATACATGTCGCGAAGTTCACCAACTCCATCAAACATATACTGAGTAATATAATCAAGATTCCCGGTCTTTGTATTCTTGCTAAACACAAGAATTCGAGACTCTTGCGCATCTAGCACATAAACCTCATCAACCTTTTCGTTTGAATAGATCTTTGTTGGATCCTTGAACGCGTTAAACGGAGCATCATTAATATAAAATTCCTGCTTCTGCCCGCCGTAAAACTTATTTACATCTCCATTACTATTGAGCACATAAACATTCGCATCAATTGCAATATCACGCCCTTTTGAGATATCAACATCCTCGTCCACGATATATCCTTCTGCATTACCAAACGCTCCACGAGTTCCTTTATAAGTGTATTTCCAAATCTGATTTGAAACTGGATCCAGCAT
This sequence comes from uncultured Candidatus Peribacteria bacterium, assembly GCA_964385295.1. GTDB lineage: Bacteria > Patescibacteriota > Gracilibacteria > UBA1369 > LOWO2-01-FULL-3 > CAYLOL01. Next base: position 8,116 of record CAYLOL010000004.1, on the reverse strand, counting down.
GTAGATCCTATTTGCCCAATCAGTCAGAGCCACACCCTTTCGGAATGAACCATCATCCGTATCCATGAAATTCATTGTTCCATCCTTATATTCGATCAACTTTCCGGATTTCGTAAGGAATACCACAGATCCACGATCTTCAAACGCAGTAGCTGCAATCACCATCTCGTCATCATCAATAGTTAACGGATCCTGCACCTGATCAAGAACAATCTCATAAAGTGCATTGTACTCATACGCAAACACTCGATCCCCTACGAGAACAAGTCCAAGCGCATTCACTCCTTCACGTTTAGCCGAAAGGTCAGCCAATACTTTTGGATCTTCAATTCTCTGCACATTATCAAGAGTGTCACGAACCTCCTCAATCTTCACTAACTGAGTTTTCGCTTTATCTCTATAATATCCAGAATTCAAGACGCTCATCGCGTCCATATATGCCTTATCCAGTATCTCTTTCGCAGTATCTTTGTCATACGCTCCCTTTGTCTCTGCCTCAAGAATCTTATCTTGTACAGTTGTTAATGTTTTATCTAGTCTTTCTAATTCAGCCCGCTCTGCACTATTCATCTTCACAACAACAACAGCAATAAAGAGAATCAAAATAACCGACACAAGCGTAACTAAAATCTTATCCTTTCCAAATCCCTTCTTCGAGAATAGTCCTCCAAAGAATCCTTTGAACCATCCCATAACTTTATCCATTGGCTTCCCATCAAGTGATCCACCCTTAAATACCTCTGTTCGACTTTCTCTATTCTTAAATCCTTTGAAAGCAGTCATGAATTTGCCAGTCAAAGTCTCTTTTCGTGCTGCAGTAATGCCTTCATTTGATTCAAGCATAGACTTTGTCGCTGAATCAGACTCTTTATCCAAAGCTTTTTCTTCTGCAACCGTAGCCTTTTCAAATGAAATCCCAGTAAGACCAACTCGCCCAAGAATTTCAGTAGACATTGTATCTTTCAAATCATTAAGCGAATCGATTACTGAAGTTTTGCTTATCGATTTTGCAAGATCAGTCTTACTAATATATCTCAACAATCGAGTTGAAGAGAACAAAACAAAATCCCCAGCCTCAATACTTCCACTTGCAATAGTACTAAACACTTCATCCTCCTTGCTATCATCACTAAGCCCTTCACTAACAACACTCACAAACTTTTTACGAATCATATATGCCTCTGCGTCGCCAGAAGATGCCAAATACAACACCCCATTAACAATAGCCGAAACGATCACGTTCATATTTCCTATATATCCAGAAAATTTCTGTTCCTTGAACTTCACAAGTACGTCATTCACATCCTTGAGCGCAACTTCAAACCTCTCGTACGGATCCCGATCCACATCTTCAAAAAACTTCCTCTGCATTGTCTCAAAAAGAACATTCCCGATTTCCTCTGCATCTACAGGGTTATTCTGAACTTCAAGATTAACAAATACTTGTCCACTCTTATCTCCATAATCCTGGAAGAGATCGTAATAATAGTTCTCCAAAAAGCTATTATCATCCCTTCCCACAAATAAAAATTCGTAATTTGCTTTAATTGCCATATTTCTTGTTTTTAATAGCTTATGTCTGTGAAAATATACTAAAGGTAGGACATGGTTGCAAGCTTGGGTTTATTTGTCAATAAATAATTTGACTTATCCCCTCCGTACCATTAGAATCTCTCCGCAATTTTGACTTACAGCCACTTTAAACATATTTAAACAATGCTCGGAAAACTAAGTAAAACAAAGAGACTGCGAAAACACGGATACCGCTCACGAAGCACCTCTGTGTTAAAAAGCCGTAGAACAAAAGGTAGAAAGCAGCTAACAGTATCTGTCCACTCTAAATAGTGAAATTTTGCGCGCTATACATTAATATGTAACACAGTGCGCTTGATTTTTATCCATGATTGAAAAAAAGTTTAGATTAAAGAAAGCCGAAGTAGAGTACTTGCTCAAAAAAGGGGAAGAAGAAAGATCAAAACTATTCATTATAAGATTCAAACAATCAGAAGAAGCCAATTCTCAGTACGCCACAGTAATTAGCAGAAAGATAAGCATAAAGGCAGTAGAAAGAAATAAAATTAAGAGACACATATTCGAATCAATCAGAACCGCAACACAACCAACAAGTTCACTCAAAATAGTCCTCATTCCAAAAAAGCAGATCATGAAAGCAACGTTCGAAGAAATTCAGGAGGACATCATGAGTATTCTAAAAAAACTAAGCTAAACCATGAATCGATTCAACAGCATACTAAAAAACGTCCTCTTATTCTTGGCAATATTCCTAGTAATCAATTATTTATTCCAAAGCTGTTACAGTGAAGAGGAAGAAATGCTAACAAGCTCAGGCAATTTCGTATTCACAACCAGTAAACAAGAATATTCCCGCACAAAACCAGTAATTGTCGAAGTTACAAACAACACTGCCGAAGTAATCACAATACCAAACGAATGCCCAAATGAGCCTTTCAACGTATTTAGATACGAAAACAACGAATGGGCACAAAAAACATCATCTCCAGAACTTGAATGTGAAATCACAGAACCAGCAGTGTTAAATCCAGGAGACAAAACCAACATTACGTATGGAAACTGGAATCACGAACTCTTCTCGGAAATGGGACGATTCAAGATAGAATTCACAACCACGGTAGGAGAAGAAGAGGAAAAAACATTCACAACAAACGAATTCACAATTAAAGAAGAAGGCCTACTCACAAAACTATGGCGCGGCGTCTTTTATCGCCCTATATATAACGGACTAATCTTCCTAACAAAAGTACTCCCAGGCCACAGCCTCGGATTTGCGATCATCCTACTCACATTAATCATCCGAACAATACTCCTCGTCCCTTCGCACAAATCAATGAAGGCACAGAAAAAAATGCAGGAGATTCAACCACGACTCGAAAAGATCAAAGAAAAATACAAAGGTGACCAACAAAAAATCTCAATGGAAACGATGGCCCTCTGGAAAGAGGCAAAAGTAAATCCATTCGGAAGCTGCCTCCCACTATTGATGCAATTCCCATTCCTGATAGGAGTATTCTATGTTGTGCAAGGAGGCCTAAATCCAGACAATACTTATCTTCTCTACACCGAGTACGCAAATTTCAACCTACACGACATAAGTACGATGTTCCTCGGAATACTAGACTTAACAAAGCCAAACATATACGTCCTCCCGTTGATAATCGGTGGACTACAATTCGTACAAATGAAACTCACAATGTCCCGCAAAGACAAGAAGAAGGACAAAAAAGACAAATCGAAGAAAAACGAGATGGCAATGGCGAGCAACATGATGGTGTATTTCATGCCAGTAATGATCGCGGTATTCACCGCTTCCCTACCAGCTGGTGTTGGAATGTACTGGGGAACATCAACGGTTTATGGAATCTTCCAACAGCTTTTCATCAACAAGAGTAAACCAAGTAAAGACAAAAACGAGCCAACCGTAAAAGTCATAGAACACAAATAACCTTAATTTCACCATATGGATATCGAAGAAATATTAGAAAAAACATTAGAAGAAATCCTAATCAAGATGGGCGTCGAATATAATAAAATCGAGGTCTCGGAAGAAGAAAAAGGACTCTTCGCAGTCAACATAAAGACTGACAATCCAAGCCATCTGATAGGCTACCACGGAGAAACAATGCAATCACTACAACACCTCTTGAAAGTCCTCTCGTGGAAGCAAACAGGCTCTGACGAGAACTATCACATCACCCTCGATGTCGACGACTACCGAAAACGACAAGAAGAAAATGTAATCACTCTAACTGACAGGAAAGTAGACCAAATCAGAAAAAGTGGACGACCACAAAAACTTCCACCAATGTCTCCATACTTCCGTCGAAAAGTACATTTACACTGTATGGGAGCTGGATTTGACGACATCGAAACATTCAGCGAAGGAGATGCAGACCTTCGTCACGTAGTAATAAAATCAAAGTAATGAACGTGAGGTTCTTCACAATCAAGACACTCATTCTTTGCCTCTTGCTACCAAGTTCTGCCTATGCTTTTCCAGATGTTAATGTTGACGATTATCACTACGTTCCAATCCAGTACCTAGAAGAAAATGGAATCATCGATGGGTATGATGATGGAACTTTTCGTGCAAATAATAATATTAATCGAGCAGAAGCACTGAAGATGCTCGCTCTTGCAAGTAGCATGATCGAGGCCAATGACTCACTCGAATCCCCCATTAACAATCCATTCACAGACACTCCAATCGGAGAATGGTATTCCCCATACGTACAAGCTGCAAAAGATGCAGAAGTAATCAGCGGATACTCAGACGGGAGTTTTAAGCCCGAACAAAATGTAAACCTAGTAGAAGCCCTAAAGATCTATTTAGAGGCACTCGGGAACACTATATTCCCCCCAGTTGATGATTATCTGGTTAATGACACTCCGGCAGACGAGTGGTTTACAAAATACACAGCACACGCGATACAAAGAAATATGCTGATCATCTATCCATCAAACGAAATCTATCCAGACCAGGAAATATCTCGTGGATATCTAGCTGAGATTATTTATCGCAAAAAGATGGGAGGCCAAGGATATGATTTTGGGAAAGCCACGTATTATGGATCTGCTTTGCATGGTAATAGAACAGCTTCCGGCGAAACTTTCGACATGTATGCGATGACGGCAGCACATCTGACTCTTCCATTTGGAACAATCGTTGAAGTAACAAACCTACACAACGGCAAGTATATACAAGTAAAAATTAACGACCGTGGACCATATGGAGCAGGACGAGTAATAGACCTCTCAGAGGCCGCCTTTGAAGAGATTGCAAGCTTGTCTAGCGGTGTGATTAATGTACAATACCGCGTAGTAGAGTAACGTTTCATCCTAATGAATAGCAGTAATATAGAATACAACTTCAAGCCTAGGAAAATACAAAAAAAGAGCACATTAACAGCTCGTACACGTAAGACTATTCGTGCATTAATAATTACACTTACAACAATCATTGTCGTTCTTTCAGTTGTTAATATTGCGCTCGCTTCCGCTCGCGCCCAAAAAGGCTACGCCCTCGAACAAGAGCAACTCCGAAATGAACAACTCAAAACCACAAACGCTTCCATAAACGCCCGGCTCACAGATTCCTCTACCTCGGAAAACCTCGAAAACAATCCAGTCACAGCTTCAATGCAAGAGGCAGAAGAAAAAACCTTCGTCACAAAAGAGGACAATATGGTGAATTAAACACTTGGTAGGCAACTCGGGTCTAGAACCCTTAAGCTGGACTATTCGATTCTCTTCTGGTAGGCAACTCGGGTCTAGTACCCTTTTGGGTTATTTTTGTGAGTTTGGGGAAATGTTACAAATGTTACACATAAAAAGGCGCGTCACACTTCTCAAAATGAGACAAATGAGACAGTATAAAAAGAGAAAAGGTGAGTGTCTCATTTCTAATTGACCTATTTTGCATCACGTGATACACTGCGAATGCAGTTATCATTAATTTGCGTTGTTAATTACCCCTTGAGTGTAGTTAGAACTAAAAAACACTAAAATGTCAAAAAAACTATTAATCAGTAAACTTGCCCGCAATGCTAAAGGCGGCCTTATATCGATAGATGAAATTGCTAAAATTTTGAATACTCCAACTAATTTGGCGTCCAATAAGATGTCTTATTTGGAAAAAAGCGGGTGGATAAAGAGAGTTAAACGAGGGATATATTATATTCTTCCAATAGAATCGAATAATATTGTTGACCCAAGTGTGGATGATCCGTGGATTTTGGCAAAAGAGCTGTTTTCTCCTTGTTATATTGGGGGATGGAGTGCAGCTGAACATTGGGGGCTTACAGAGCAGATTTATAACAGTGTATTTGTTGTTACTGCAGGGAACATTAGAAAAAAATCTGATGAAATTTTAGGTACAAAGTTTAATGTCGTTCGAACTAAGTCGATTAACTCTTTGGGCTTAGTTTCTGTATGGAGGGGACAAGAGCAAGTATTGGTATCTGATAAAGAAAAAACTATTGCTGATATTTTAAGTAATCCGGATTGGATAGGTGGCGGAAGAGTTCTTCTTGAAATACTTAAGTCCTATATCGAAGATGATAAAGAAGATTTCGATAAAATTGTATCTATGTTGAATGAATTGGGGAATGGAGCCGCGTGCAAACGCTTAGGATATTTTTTGGAGAAATTATTTCCTAATAAAGGGAATATTATAAAAAAGCTTTATATGAAGAAGACAAAGGGTCTTATAAAACTTGACCCTTCAATTGATAATAAAGGAAAATTAAATACTAGGTGGGGAATATGGATTAATATTTCTGATAATTAAAATTTAATGATTTCCAAGCAAGACATATTGGATAGAGCGAGTGAATGGCAATTAAGGCCTGATGTAGTTGAGAAAGATTACATTATTGGGTGGCTTTTATCAGCTTTTTCAAATAACTCGGAAACCTCAAAGAACTGGGTTTTTAAAGGAGGAACTTGTTTGAAGAAGTGTTATTTTGAGACTTATAGATTTTCGGAAGATCTTGATTTTTCATTAAAACCAGATGCTGAATATACGGAGGAAGGTATCAAGAAACCTTTGGTCGAAATTATAAGGGAATGTTCTTCTTCGAGCGGTATTGAATTGTCTGAGGATATGCTGAGAGTAGATTTGAAGAAAAATAAACAAGGGAATCCTACATATAAGGGTAGGATTTATTATAAAGGGCCTCTTAATCGTCGTGATTACATGCGTGTATTGCTTGATATAACAAACGATGAGCCGATTGTTGATTCCCCTGATAAACGGCCGATTTTCCATCCCTATCCAGATTCACTCTTGGATAATGATGGAATTTCTACTTATTCAATAGAAGAGATAGTTGCCGAGAAAATGCGTGCTCTGTTCGAGAGAACACGTCCCCGTGATCTTTATGACATAGTCCACCTCCTGGAAAATCATAAGGATCAACTTGATATGAAAAAATCGAATGATATTTTTGATAGAAAATGTAAATCAAAAAGTTTCCAAGCACCGAATATCTCTCAAATGAAGAATCAAATTATGAAATCCGAGGAATTAAAAACTGAATGGGAGAATATGTTGGCACATCAGTTGCCACAACTTCCAAGTGTTGATGATTTTTTGGACAGAACATCTAATCTTCTTGATTTGTTCTTTATGGTAGATGTGACACCTAGGCCGACATTAAGTTCATATGGATTGAGATCAGGCGAAACAGTACTTGCATCATCCGGAATCCAATATTGGGGAGAACATAAACATTTGGAAATTATTCGATTTGCGGCAACAAATCGTTTGTTGATTGAGTTTGATTATCACGGTAAGCACCGAGTGGGAGAACCCTATTCTTTAAGGAGAGCTGGAACGGGAAATTTATTATTATATGTAGTAGAACTAGAAGCCGGTCACATGAAAGCTTTTAAAGTCGATGAAATAACAGGGATTGTTTCAACAAAAACATCATTTGTCCCTAAATATACTATTGAGTTTCAGTCTTCGGGCCCGATAACCATAAAAAGAACAGACCGAAAAATCCCTTCAAGTACAGTTGTGAGAAAAAAGTCTTTGCATTATGGGCCTACGTATCATTATAAATGTACGGTCTGTGGTAAAGAGTTTAAGCGTAATAAAAATAATTCTTCTTTGAGAAAGCATAAATATCCTAAAAGTGAGATGTTTTGCCCTGGTAGGATTGGGTATTTAATAAGAGTCAGCTAAATGATAATTTTCTGATAGAATTACGTGTGTATAAGAATATATAAGTAAAGTTATTGAAATCATAAAAGAAAAATAAATTTAAATTATGGATTACGGGATTATAAAACCTAAAATTAAATCAGGAGATGAGTGTCTTAAATTTAAGCAAAAGGAACTAAATATCAAATTGTCAGATTTTTGGGAATGGAGTGTTTCTGACATTTTGAGCAATGCAACACGAGGAAGATTTGCGGAATTTGTTGTAGCTTCAGCTACAAACACAAATCTTAAAATACCTCGTGATGAATGGGCGGCATATGATCTAATAACTCCTGATAATATTAAGATTGAAGTTAAATCAGCTGCTTACATACAGTCTTGGCATCAAGAAAAGCTTTCAAAAATTTCATT
>CAYLOL010000003.1:18975-33060 GCA_964385295.1 uncultured Candidatus Peribacteria bacterium | reverse complement strand
AACAGCAACATTTTTAAATGAGTTAATTAAATCCACCAATAATAAATTTGCCTCTATTATGGAAGAAGAGACATTATCTAATACTACAGATTGGATAGATACTGGAAGTAAATCATTAAATGGGTTAATTAGTGGTGATATTAATAAGGGTATTCCTAATAATAAGATTATAGCATTTGCCGGACCAGAAAGTGCCGGAAAAACGTATCTTGTATTGAGTATTGCAAAAGAGGCAATCAAAAAGAAGTCTGCTATGTACGGCGTGCCGGCAAGTTCTCTGGTCAAGATAGTGCTCACAAAATCATTCTTGAAAGAAGCCGTTAACCCCGGGAATGTGTTCAATGCCGACAGGGACAATGACGGAAAAGGATTGCCTATTGATAAGCTGATTGATGCGCTGTAAATGACTGACAAAATTGATAAGTTCCTGAATTCTCTTGATGAAAAAAAGCATCAGAGATTGAAGACTCGTCTTATTAGAATCAAAAAGGATCCTCACGGTATTGCAGGAGCAAAAAAGCTTCGTGGTTTTGGAAGTCATGTTTACCGAGTTCGCATGGGTAAGATTCGTGTTATTTATCAAGTTTTGGCCGACGAAGTTCAAATCATCGACATTGATTATCGGGGAAATATTTATTGAATTACTGATTCCTTGACACTCGAATTATTTCCGCCTATTTTCTTGGTGACCTCATATTATAACCTTCATAAATATGGACATGAATTTATTAAAGGAAACTGCTGCGGCGATGGTCGTAAAAGGAAAGGGAGTTCTTGCTGCTGATGAAAGTACTCCAACATGCACCAAGCGGCTTGATGGTGTAGGCGTTGAATCAACCGAAGAGAATCGCAGAAAATATCGAGAGATGCTACTGACAGCACCTGGAATTGAAAATCATATTAGTGGAGTAATCCTTTTTGAGGAGACGCTAAGGCAACAAGCTGCTGATGGCACTCCATTTCCAAAAGTGCTCATGGATCGTGGGATATTCCCTGGGATTAAAGTGGACAAAGGTACGAAAGACTTCCCAGCGTTCCCTGGAGAAAAACAGACTGCTGGACTTGATGGGTTGCGGGAAAGATTGGCAGAATACTTTGAGCTTGGGGCAAAATTTGCAAAATGGAGAGCGGTTATTGTAATTGACACAGAAAAAGGACTTCCTACTGACACTGCTATCAAAACAAATGCACACGAACTTGCTATGTACGCGGCATTCAGCCAAGAAGCTGGGCTCGTACCTATCGTAGAACCAGAGATTTTGATCAATGGAAGTCATACAATTGAGCAATGTGAAGAAGTTAGTACGAGAACTTTGAAGATTGTTTTTGAACAACTGAAGATGCACAAGGTAATGCTTGAAGGAATGGTACTAAAACCTTCGATGGTTATTTCTGGACAAGATTGCCCTACTCAAGCTACGAAAGAAGACGTTGCAGCTGCAACTATCCGATCATTCAAAGAGGCTGTGCCGACAGAGGTTCCTGGAATTGCGTTTCTATCAGGAGGACAAACTGAGACTCAGGCTACTGAAAATCTCAATGAAATCAACAAACAGCCAGACCTTCCTTGGAATATGACATTCTCATACGGACGGGCACTCCAAGAATCTGCACTCAAAAAATGGGGTGAGGATCCAGATGCAAATGTTGCGGCAGCACAAGCTATCTTGCTCGAAAAAGCAGGGAAGAATGGTGCGGCTACAAAGGGAGAATATGCGGGGTAATGTGAGACTGCTCACCTAGATCACTAGGACGAACTCACCTTTCGGCTTCTTGGTTTCGAAGTGCGTGATTGCTTCGGATATAGGCATGCGGAGACACTCTTCGTAGATCTTTGTGATCTCGCGGCAGATCGCTATGTCGCGGTCGCCAAAGTGTTCGAGGAGTTGGTTTAGTGTTTTTAGGATTCGGTGTGGGGATTCGTATATGACCAATGTGCGCTTCTCTTCTGCTAGTTCTTTCAGGAGTTTCTGGCGTCCTTTCTTCAGTGGGAGAAATCCGATGTATAAGAATTTATCCATTCTGTGACCACTCATTACGAGTGCTGCGAGAACAGCTGATGGACCTGGGATTGGGCAGATCTTTACTCCTTCTTCGACTGCTCGTGCTATCAATGAATATGCTGGATCGGAAATTCCTGGAGTACCAGCGTCTGAGATTAATGCGACGTCTTTGTCCTCTGCGAGGAGCTGGATGAATCGCTCAACTTTTGCGTCGCTTGAGTATGAATGATAGCTCATCATTGGAGTTTTGATCTCGTATTTATTGAGAAGTATGCGTGCATGTCGCGTATCCTCTGCAGCTATGTGGTCAGCTTCTTTTAATGTTCGGACTGCACGGAATGTCATGTCCTCTAGATTGCCTATCGGTGTCGCTACTATAAATAGTGTTCCCATTAGAATTTCTTTTTAGGTTGTGTAATGCTTGGTTTTTTAATGTATTTCGGTTCGACGAGTTTTACTGGTTTGTGATCTTTCTTCATTAATTCCTCCACAGTTTGGGCGAAATCTTTATTAATATCAATGAATTCACAATCAGCGACCTCCTTTTGGTCAACCGTGATGTCTCCGAAAACTTTTTCAATATTGTGATCAGTGAGATATTTTTTCAGGTTGGGCAGGTCTACGAGCTTTGCATCTGACGCATTTCCATTATCAAAACTCACATAAACTCCGCCTTTCCCTGCAAAAATTAGCAATGCATTTCTGGCTGGATCGCCGTCGAATTTCTGCCACCAATACTCAAAAGTGTCGACCGCGAATAAATCCACCTTCTGAAGATTTGCAATTGTGTTTGCCACAGTTACTCCGACACGAAGACCAGTAAAAGAGCCTGGGCCTTTGATCACAAGAATCTTGTCGAGGTCTTTGTACGTGAGATTGCTAGCTGTGAGTAGCTCATCAATCGCAGGCATGAGCCGCTCGGCCTCATCATTCTGCGCCTGCCAAGATTTGCTCGCGCCATCAATCGCGATCTGCGTAATCGAGCTTGCCGTATTTATTGCTAGTATAGCCATGGCGGGATTATATATGGTTGTTCGCTTGACGACAAAGGTGAGTAAACACTCACCGTGCAATATTTGTGTTTTGCGTCGAGTCAAAATGCTGGATTTTCCGCTTGTTTCTGCTATAATCCGAGCATGAGGAATGAAGGAAATATGTCGGATAAGAAATTGTACGAGCTGTGCCAGAAGTATGGTGCAGCTGCGCTGGAGGCGAGACGAAAGTTTATGGGATTGCTGCCGGAAGTGATGCGGAGACGATTGTACAAGAATAAGTTCGGTTCGATTTACGAGTTTGCAGCGAAATTGGCGGGGTTCAGTCAGGAGCAAGTGGACAGGGTTTTGTCTTTGGATAGGAAGTTTGAGGATAAGCCTGTTTTGAGGGAAGCTTTAATGAGAGGTGAAGTGAGTATCAATAAATTGGCACGGATTGTTTCGATTGCAACGAAGGAGAATCAGGAAGAGTTGGTTGAGAAGTCGAAGATTTTATCTCAAGCAGCATTAGAAACTTTTGTTCGTGACACTAAAGGTTTGACTAATACAAAAAATGATTCAAAGTTTATGCGCACGCACAAATTAGAACTCAATGAAGACATAGAGCAAGAACTTCAAGAAATGCAGAGTAGCGGCACGAATATAAATCAATTCCTACGAGAATGTCTCGAAAGACGAAAACTAGAGATAGCTATGGAAAAAGAAGAACTGTCAAAAGAGACAAAGGATGCAAACTCTAGGTATATACCCGTAAGAGTGCGTAAATTGATACAGAAAGAATATGGAATGAAGTGCTCAATGCCAGGCTGCAACAAAGAAGCAAAAAGTATTCATCACACTCGACCATTCTCTATGAAACATAGTCACGATCCTCGATACCTCGCGCCACTCTGTCACGAGCACCATCAAATAGCGCATTCTGTGAATGTGGAAGTTTGCGAAAAACGAAGAGTCTCGTAACTACTTCTTTTTGGGTGCGGGCTTTCTCCTCTTTAGCTTTTTCATTTCTAGTTCCACGATTTTTTTCTTTTCTTTGTGAAGCTTGATCACTGAACGTTCCATGCCGTGAATTAGCTTTTTCATTTCCTCTAAACCCATTTCTCCATTTTCCTCTACGTATTGAACCATTCTCGTGCAAGTATCGCCAACTATCTTTTTGTCACGCTTAACTTCTTTTAGCGCTAACTTCGAGAACTTCTTGAAGGCTCCTTCTTGTGGGATTGGAATTAATGACATTTTATTTTTTGTTATTTGTTAATATAAATCGGCTATTTCGATGCCAGTATAGTAATGTAATAGTATGTCTAAATATGAGTACTCGTTTTCTGCCATGCCCTTTGCGCCGCAGCCTGACATTCCTACTCCGTGCCCGTAAAACGCGTCTCCATCACAAGCCTCATCACTGACGCTAACCAAGTATGGCGCATCCCAATTCCACTGACTCAACGCACTCTTTGTCTGCGTTCCATCTGATTGGTTGAAATATGGAGTCTTGATTAATTCGCCATCATAAGTTGCGACTTCTCCTCGAGTCGCCTCGACTCCTGCCGCCACTAGTGGGCCACGAACTTCGAATCCATATCCAAGATATCTTTGCGAAGTATTTGGGTCGTCATCAAGATGATATGGTTTCCCTTCAAATTTTTCTGCTTCGGTTATGTAGTATCGTGCGTAGCTCCGTGCTGCCACGATGATAGCTTTTATCTTTTCTGTTTCTTCGTAATTTGAGACTTCGCCAAGACCTTTGAGATAGTCTTCGAGTGGGAGTTCATTGATAACGATGAGAGAGCTTCCATCCTCACGAACTTCCAACACTCCCCTATACCTATTGTCATTTAATGAAGTGTCCCATGCTGGACTGTGGTCGTAATTTTCGATTTCGAATATGGAGTCATCTTTTGGAACAAACCTTATTGGCCCTGACTTCGTGAATACTCGGCCATCAACTGTGACCTGATATTTCCCGTTTTTTAGCTCAACTTTTGCGGTGTCCCCTTTGTCTAGAGATTTGAATTTTGTGTCACCCAAATAGATGTAGAAATCGTCATTGGCAGTGATTTCTGGATTGCCTGAATAGCTCAATTTTATACGTATGTCCTTTTCTGATTCCGAAATGTCAGTACTCTTTTCTGAGGTTGCAGCCCTTACTACTGGCGCTTTTGTGCCATTGGAAACCGTGTAGTAGAAATAAATTGGTCGTGGAAGTAAGTGTTCTCCATTGTACGTTGGGCGAACTAGTACCGCCTTTTTCTCGAGGTCTTCCGTATCCGAAACTCGAGCTGTGAATTGCACCGTCCCTACGTGTCCTGGTTTTACTTCATCATTAACAAGCATTGCTGATGAAACTTTCAAGTCCCTCTCTTGCAATGTCATTACCTTGAAATTCCCCTTCTTCCAAGTTTCATTTCCAAGATTTCGAATCTTAATCCAAATGATGTAGCCTTTTCCCCTCTTCCAATCATCAAGCCCACTTTGTGAAACATACTCAGCTGAATATTTTCCACCGTAGATTGTTGTCTCAAAATACATACCACTATCCTTCATCCAAGTTTGTCCTTCAATCACTGGCGTGAAATATTCTTTGTAATACCCAGCTGTAGCTGGGGCCTCCAATTGAAAGTTAAATCTACCTGTTTCTCCTGGGGCAACTTCATCCTCTTCTAGAGTTGCAAAACGTGACGAAGGTGGAGACACAAATAAGCTCTTTCGATCCCGCTCATGATCAGCTCCAATCTTCACCGTGTTTTCTCCATTTTTTCGCCAAGTTGTATTTCCAGTATTTTCCAATTTCACCCATCCGGCAAATTCTTCTCCCGCAGAAGCAGTCTCTGGGAATGATGAATTTTTGTATTTGTATTTAAAGTTTGATTGCTCAACCGTGACTGGTAGGACTATGTAGTCGCTAATTTTCTTACTCCCGTTCACGAGTGGGGCAATATCCATATATACTGTATTGCCTGATTTTCCTGCCTTTATTTTAAATTTAAATGTTGCGGTTTTACCCGGCTTTACTGAGCTTTCTTGCATCATGGCAAGTTTTACTCCGTTTTTTGTCGGGAAAGAAATCACTCCATCGAATTCTGGATTTTGGTTAACAACTATGAAGGTGTTGCTATTCCATGTCACCTTTCCAGTATTCTCCATCTTGATAGTAATCTCTTTTGTTTCTGAAGGACTCAGCTCTACGTAATACGTATCTGACTCATCTTCGTACGCATAGTCAGTGATAAATTTTTCTTTCTCCTCTTGTACACTTGCTGCAAGCTCACGAACTATTGGAAGTTTTGCGTATAGATTTGCGCCAGGGCAAGCCGTACTCATAAAGTCACTATGACCAAGTACGTTATATGTTTTTTTGCCTCTGAATATTGATTTGCCGTCTGGGTCTATCCCGTGGATTTTTGCTTTTGCGCTAATTAGTTTACTCAATCCTGCAACCACTTTTGCTGGGACTTCGTTTTCCTCATAATTTCCAAGCACCGCAATTCCGATAGAACCGTGATTACCAGAACCAGCATGGGCTCCGATTACCCCTTCTCCTCCATACCTTCCTTCATATACTTTTCCGTTCGGATCAACGATATAGTTATAGCCTATGTCTCCCCAACCACGACTTACCGAATGGTAATAGTATATGTCGCGTATTGCTTGTGCAGGGTCATCTAATGTTTTTGTCGTTGCAGTGTGGTGGATTATAAACTTCTTCACCTCTTCTGGATATTGAAGTGGCCATTTATATTTGTCTCCTTTTGAATCTTCTTCAACAACGCGCGAATATCCTAACTCATCTGCATATGTTTCGTAAAAGTCATCACTAAGTGCGACAAGTTCTGGCTCTGTGTAATTATCACCCATATAACGGTAACTCTCATTTGCCCCCCATCTATTACGAGAAATAGCTCCTGATTTGTCGGCGGCGAGAGCGATATATTCTGAAGATGAATATCTTGGGATTGGAGTTGCTGATGCGGATACCAATTTGCCCGCACGTATAAATGTCCATTCAAGATTCTTTATAATTGGCGAATTGTCTCCATCGCCATACATTGTAAATCTGTACTGCAATGAATCTGCTGGATTTGTTGAGGCTGTGGCATATTCCTTATAATTATCACCATCTTCCCATTCTATTTCTTCATCCAAATCAAGCCAATCAGACCATTCTCCATCTATATTAAACCTGACCTCTCCATCTACGTTAGTTCCATCCGGCATGTATTGTTCCCAGCTTGCGCCAGCTGAAGTGAATTTGAAATCCGCCTCCTCTTCCTCCGAAATGAAGACATCCATTGTCTTGTAAGGAGCAAGAAGTTGCGGCGCAGAAACCATTTTGCGAGAGTCCATCGTGATCTGAGTCTGATGATTGAAAGTCTGGACTTGGGTCTCTGTTGGATCTTTTTGTGGCTCCTGTGCTGCCCTTATCATGATCAAGGACATGACCATAAGTAGTACAAAAAGACTCGTAACTAGTAGGATTGATATTTTTCTGCCTAGCTCCATTTATTCGCTTAGATTAGCTAATAAGTCTACGTATTATAGCATTTTTTTACCTCCTCTTCAATGAGTGAGTTCGTGAATTGCTTTACAAAATAGTAGATGTGGGCTAAAGTCGTTTCCGGTTTTAATATAGCAACTTTTCTTGGGGGCGAAACTTTTAGTTAAGTTATCAAATATGGAAGTTTCTTATAATCTTCGTTATAAAAAAAGCAATTTTTCAAATCGACTTCTGATCGACAAAGAAGGCGAAGTAATCGTATACGGAAAAGGGTTTCGGCTTAAAGGTAAAGGGGCAGGAGATAAAGGCGAGCTAATCAATTTCTCTGAGATAAAAGAGTTTTATTTTCGAGATGAGAAGCTAATCTTCATCACTTTCGCAAAAGAAAAGTATGTTTTGGATGGCTTTGGAACGCAGTTTGATCAGTTTTTGGTTGATATGTATAGGGCGCGGAACGAGTTTCTTATGGATGCTTTGTTTATGAAGGGCGGGAAGTTAAAGGCTGAGTATGATGCGCATTTCGATAGAACGAGTAAGTTTGGGAAGCCTATCAACAAGGGGAATGCAAAGCTGAAATTATATGAAAAGACTTTGGTAGTTGTCCCTGCGACGCAGGATGCTTTTTCGATCCCCTATGACTTTGTGAATTTCCATGAGTTCGATGACATGGAATATACGCTGAAGGTCGTGATGGATGACGGGGTGACTGTAATGATCTCTCAGTTAAATGATGATTTTGAATTGTTTCAGGAGAAGATGAATGATTTGCTTGGAGGATTGTATGCGGGCTTGGTTAATGACGTTTTGCGTGAAGCTTTTGGTGAATATCGAGTCGATACATTACTAAAGTTGGCGTATTTGATGAAAGGCGGGAAGGCTGTTAGCTTGAAAGATATTAGTAAAATTGATAAAGAACTTGCTGAGTCTGTTGATAAATTTATTTTTGAAGATGAGGCCTTTGCGGATAAGGTTAAGAGTTTGCGGGAGATGGTTGATGAGCACAGTATTTGTTATGGGATTGCGAAAGATGAAACCGTGAAAGAAGGCTTGATAAAGTGGTTTATGCTAACAATCCCTGAGTATAATATTGTTATGTTTTCAATCTTGCCACGATGGCAACATGGGGCAAAAGAAGAGGCTGCTCCAGAGGACATGCATGATGCATATTTCTACAGAATCATTGTTGAAAAAGGAAATCCTGCCGACAAGGTTGAAGATAAGATTCGAGAGATCGAGCAAGCTTTGGTTGTACTGCATTTTGCAAAAGACCCATGCTACAAAGATAAACGGGACCTCAGACATTCCCCATATCAATATGCAATTCGGAAGTTACCATTTTTGCGTATTTTGCGAAAATCTTTTGCGGGAAAAGCTGCAAGTAAAGACGTGAAAGATTGGCAGAAACAAGCACAAAACATCCTCGATAATGCAAAATTGAAAAGTTAAGGCTGGTAGTTGAATTTTTTTTATAAACAGGTAAAATGGTAGCACTTAATATATACTAATCCCTTTTCATATGGCTGAACACGTTACTGATTCAAACTTCGAAGAAGAAGTACTGAAGTCAAAAATTCCTGTTCTCGTAGACTTTTATGCGGACTGGTGTGGACCTTGCAAAATGTTAACACCAGCTATTGAGGAATTGGCCAAGGAATATGACGGGAAGTGGAAAATCGTGAAAGTTGATGTTGATGCGAGTCCTGAGGTTTCAATGAAATTTGGAATCCAGAGCATCCCAACTCTTCTTTTCTTCAAAGACGGCCAGATCGCCGATAAGGTAATGGGATTTAAGTCTAAGGAGGATCTGAAAGCGATATTGGATAAATAGATTTACTTTTTCATCTTTGTGGCCTCCGCAAGGGCCATTTCATCTACTGCGTTGTTGAGTTTGTTGTTGGCGTGAGCTTTTACCCAAGTCCATGTAATGTTTAGCCAAGCACGTACGCGGTCGAGTTCGCTCCAGAGGTCAAGGTTTGCCTTGCGCTTCCAGCCTAGGTTTAAAGACTGTATTAGAAGGTTTGAATCTGAGAAAAGTTCTATTTTGAGTTTTGGGATTTCTTCTTTGGGGAATTTGCCATGGAGAAATTCGAGGGCTTGGATCATTGCCATCATTTCCATACGATTGTTTGTCGTATCTCCTTCTCCGCCAGCTACCTTGTGCTGCTTGCCGTCAATTATTACAATCGCTCCCCAACCGCCTGGGCCAGGATTGCCGATGCAACTTCCGTCTGTATATATTTCTATTTTCTGATTTGGCATGATAAGATTTTAGCAGTAAACCAGTTGTATGAAAATTCGAATTATTGTTGTTGGGAAAAATAAGGACCGATATTTGGATGAGGGGATGGCGGGGTATTTGAAGATGCTGCGCGGATTTGCGGATGTTGAGGTGGTAGAAGTGAAGGAAAGTCGGACGTCAAAAACTTTTACCGTGGAGAGGTGTACGGAGGAAGAAGGTGAGAATGTATTACGGGCCGTGGGTGATGAATTTTTGGTGGTTTTGGATGAGAATGGGAAAGAAATGGGGTCGAAGAAGTTCGCGGGATTTTTGGGAGAGAAGCAAGATGCGGGAGACAGTGTGAGTTTTGTGATTGGGGGTGCTTTTGGCTTGAGTAAGACCGTAAAAGAGCGAGCAAATATCCTGATTTCAATGTCAAAGATGACATTTACGCATCAAATGATTAGACTGTTTTTGCTTGAGCAGTTGTACCGTGGATTTGCAATCCTAAATAATAAAGAATATCACCATGAATAAAATTGTAATATTTGCCGCAATGCTTTTGGTCCTTTTTTTTGGATTCCAATTTCAAGACGGGGATGTCAAAACGAAAGATGTGGTTGATTTTGCAGTTAACTCGGTCATGGGTGACGAGGGGAATTTTGAGGATTTTGAGGAAGAAGAGGTTGAAGTAGCCGAGGCCGATGAGGCCGAGGCTAATAATGATGACCTAGAAATCTTGGCATTTGGGGACGTGATGTTGGGTCGTTATGTGAGAACTTTGATGGATGAAAATGATAAAGATTATATCTTTGAGAATTTAGGCGAGGTCCCTGAGCTGTACCCTGAGGCGGATTTGGTTTTTGCAAATTTGGAAGGACCAATACAGGGTACTGGCAGGAGCGGAGGGACGGCTATGGTGTTTTCTTTTAATGAAGATGTTGCCCCTTTTTTGAAGGAAGAGGGTTTTGACTTAGTTTCAATCGCAAATAATCACGCTACCGACATGGGGTGGGGTGGAAGAGCAACAACTATGACTGCACTTAACGAGGCTGGAGTTGGGTTTTGTGGGCATCCGTCGGAGGCAGATCCCGAAAGTGTCTATTATGGAAAGGCCGGAAAAAGCACATACGCTTTTGTTTGCTTCAATGACATTAAGTACAACCTTCCACAAGAAGATGCGGTCAAATTAGTACAAAGCGTCGCAAGCATGGTGGACTATACGGTCATAAGTATTCACTGGGGACACGAGTATGAATTACGCCCTGACAACAAATTGCAAGTAGAGCCTGCGCATGAATTCATAGATGCTGGCGCAGACCTAATTATCGGACATCATCCCCATGTAGTGCAGGGATTTGAAGTTTATAATGATCGATTTATCTTTTATTCGCTTGGTAATTTTGTTTTTGATCAATATTGGGCACAGATGGTTCAATGGGAGCTTGGGATTGGCGTAAGTTTGAGTGGAGATAATAATGATCTTAAAACGACCGTCAAACTATTCCCGATTAAAAGTGAAAATTCACAAGTAAGATTAATGAACGAAGAGGAACGAGCAAAGTGGATTGAAGATTTTATCCTATATGGAACCTATAGTGACGAAATGGCGGCCATGATTCGCGAAGGCGAGGTCATGCTTTAGTATTGCTCTTTTTGGCTTGTGGATGTATAATACAGATGAAATAAAAATTACTTATCTTCTATGAAAATTAAATTTGCGGGAGCGGCAGGTGAAGTAACAGGCAGCAAGCACGTTATCACTTTTAACGGTAAAAAAATCTTATTGGATTGTGGAATGTTCCAAGGTAGACGAAAAGATGCAGACGAAAAAAACAGAGAGTTTAAATTCGACCCAAAAGAGATTGACGCGGTCATCCTTTCACACGCACATATTGATCATAGTGGATTACTCCCCTATTTAGTCAAAGAAGGTTACACAGGGCCTATTTATTCTACGCATGCTACACGTGATCTTTGCGCATACATGCTCGCAGATAGTGCATACATACAGGAACGTGAATTCGAATGGATGACGAAGAAAAAGAAAAAAAATATTGAAGAACCACTATATTTGACTGAAGATGTTACCCAAACCATGCAGCAGTTTCATTCGGTTGGGTATGAACAAAGTTTTGTAGTTACCGAAGGTGTTGTAGCTTCATTTTATGATGCTGGACATATCCTTGGGTCTTCGCTTGTTCATCTTATTCTCTACGATGAAAAATCAAAGAAACACATGAGGCTTTGTTTTACTGGAGACTTGGGTCGACGCGGACTTCCTATATTGAGAGATCCACAGAAAATCCCAGCGACAGATATTCTTATCTCAGAAACAACTTATGGTAACCGTCTACATCCAGCAGTGAAGTCTATTGATGATGACCTCGCGGTTGTTGTTAATGAAGCCTGCAAGAAAGGCGGAACATTGATTATCCCATCTTTTGCACTAGAGCGCGCGCAGGAGGTTATATATCACTTGCATTTGCTAAGTGATCAAGGAAAGATCCCCCATATCCCAATATATGTTGATAGTCCTCTGGCTGGTAATGTGACTGAGGTTTTCCGTGCACATCCTGAATGTTTTGACGCAAAAACCTATCGTGAATTCATCGACAAGGGAGATAATCCATTTGGTTTCGGAGATTTGATTTATACTAGAAGCGTTGAGGAATCAAAGGCCCTAAACGGCAAATCCGGTCCAATGATAATCATTGCGGCTTCTGGAATGTGTGAGCATGGACGAGTACTACATCATTTGAAAAATAATATTGAAAACCCAAATACAATTGTTCTGATTGTTGGATATCAGGCTTCACACACCCTTGGACGCAAACTCGTACAAGGTGATAAGCAGATAAATATTTTTGGAGATCCATACAGGGTCAAAGCTTCTGCGTATGTAATGGACGCTTTTTCTGGACATGCAGATAGAAGTGACTTGCTCGATTACATTAGCAATATCAAAGATCTAGATAAGATCTTCCTAGTTCACGGCGAAGAAGACCAATTAAAATCATTCAAAAAAGCTCTTCGCAAAAACGGTCATAAAGATGTATACATTCCAGAGTACGGCGAAGAAGTTGATATAGAATTTGAATAACATGAAAAAGTACATTTGGGCTATCATTGGGTTTTTAATAATAGCTATTCTTGGATTCGGGATGTTTTATCTTTCCGGTAAGGAAGAAGTCCGGATTTTGTTTGTAGGAGATACTGGATTTGGGGAGAATTACTACGAAGCATACGGAGGTGTTGATCTTGATGAAAAAGGATATGAGTATTCGTTTGAGAATTTCCGAGTTTTGATGAATCGAGCGCACTTTACTGTCATGAATTTAGAAACTCCACTGACAAAATCCACGAATCCCCCCTTGAGAATAAGGAATATGCACATTGGTCCGATCCTAAGAAAGGTGGACAAGCATTAGCACAACTTGGCGTAGATGTAGTTAGTTTGGCAAATAATCACGCCATGGATATGGGAGAGGAAGGATTGATCGAGACTATCGATGCCTTGGACGAGAATAATATTGGTTATTTTGGAGCTGGGCTGGATCAAGATGAAGCTGGAAAAGTTTTCGTTGAAAAATTTTACGTTGATGATCAGGAATTCACCCTGGCATTGATAGGTGCCTTTGAATATTCTGCAACTTACAAAAATAAATACTCGTTTTATGCTGATGACGAAAAAAGTGGAGTAAATGAGCTATATTTCGAACATATTTCAAAAAAGATCAAGGATTTAAAGGAAGAAAACCCTAATGCTTTTGTTGTCGTATTCCCGCACTGGGGTAATAATTATCAAGAAGCTAATGTTTCTCAAAAAAACATGGCACATTACCTGATCACTGAGGGTGCTGACATGATTATAGGTCATGGTTCTCATATGATGCAGGAGGTTGAGAAATATAATGGGAAGTGGATTTTTTATAGTTTGGGAAATTTTGTTTTTAATTCTCCTGGCAGATACCAGAAGCTAGCCGTAGACCCATATAGCTTGATGGCGGAGTTAGTTTTGAGCAAAGCTCTGGTTGGAGATAGTATGAACGTAGACCTTCGCCTATACCCTGTTGTGACTGACAATCTAGTTACTAATTATCAAGGCCGATTTGTAGTGGACGAAGAATTCGACGATATTTCAAAAACCCTCAATGTTGGCGATAATTGCTCCGATGACATTGGCCAATATATTGATATAAAAATTCGATAATTTAGAAGCCTAACAAATGCAATATTTGGGTTGGAAAATAAAAGAATAATATATAGTTTTCCCCTTGTGTTTCAGCAAAAATAAAGATATGGTCTTTTTCGCTAACACTTTACAACAAATTATATGGGAAATTTTAGAGGTGGGAACCAATCCAGAGGAAGAGA
>CAYLOL010000003.1:0-18875 GCA_964385295.1 uncultured Candidatus Peribacteria bacterium | reverse complement strand
TTACAACAAATTATATGGGAAATTTTAGAGGTGGGAACCAATCCAGAGGAAGAGACGATAGAGGAGATCGACAAATGCATAGGGCTACTTGTGCAGATTGTGGAAGACACTGCGAGGTTCCTTTCAAACCTACAGGTGATAAGCCAGTTTATTGTAGTGACTGCTTCAGCAAAAATGACAGTCCAAGCAGAAGTGGTGGATTTAATCGAGGTGGTGATTCTAGAAGTGGAGGATTCAATCGAGGCGGTGATTCTAGAAGTGGAGGATTCAATCGAGGCGGTGGGTTCAATCGAGATGACCGAGAAATGTTTAAAGCAACTTGTGATGACTGTGGAAGACCTTGTGAAGTCCCTTTTAAACCAAGTAGTGATAAGCCTATTTTTTGTAATGAATGTTTTGGCAAAGGAGATGGCACAAGTAAAAGAGAGAGCTTTAGTAAAAAAGGTGGCTTTGAAAAAAGAGCTGCTTCCCCTGACAAACAAGGTGAGATTTTAGCGAAGTTAGATAAAATCTTATTTCTATTGCAAAGGGCTGATCCTGTTAAGGAAGTAACGGTGATGAAGCCTAGAAAGGAAAAGGCTAAGAAAGAAGAAGTTGTCGAGGAGAAGCCTAAAAAAATTACTAAAAAGAAGAAAGTTACTATAAAGAAGGCAGCGCCTAAAAAAGCTGCCAAGAAAAAGGCAGCAAAGAAGGCTCCTGCCAAGAAAAAAGCTGCCAAGAAAAAAGCTAAGTAGCACATGAGAGATAGGTGCAATCACTTTTTTCAAACTTTTTGCTGACGTCAAAACAGCATCTTCACTTTTAATCGTGGCTATTCCATCAATAAGGTGCTCATCCTCTAACTCAAAATATCTAACTCCTCCTCCAGTTCCATCCACTCTTTTTCATGTCCGATAATTGTTTTTTCAATTTCTGCTAAACGACTACTCTTTTCTTTGGAAAATTTCCCTGCATTTCCTTCAAACCATTCTAATAATATCTTTTTATCTTCTTCTAATTTAGCCATGCTTTTTTCCAATATTTTTAAGCGGTTTTTTGCTGCCTTAATTTTCTTTCTCAGCTCTTTTTTCTTTTCTTTTTCCATATCCAATTGTGGCGCTTTAACTATCCCGAGATCTTCCTCAATTTCTTTCTGCAAATGGTACACATATTCCTCATAATTATGATGATAACGACTAACTTTTTGGTTTTTCACTTCGATAATGCCATTGGCAACAATCTCTACGAAAGTACGATTATGACTTACGAAGATAACAGTTATGTTTGAGTCGTGCAGCGCCTGTGCCATTGCTTCAACAGTTTCAAAATCCAAATGATTAGTAGGCTCATCGAGCAGGATCACATGGTTTTTCTGCAACAATATTTTTGCTAAACAAAGCCTAGCTTTCTCTCCGCCACTTAACACTGGAATCCTTTTTTTCAAAGCTTCATCTTTAAACAGAAAGTTCCCGGCCATCTTGAAGACATCCTGTTCCGTGACTCCATCTGGTGAGACCCTCATCAAATAAGCCTTCACCGTTTCATCAACGTTCAAGGATGCTGGGATATGCTGAGCATAATAAGCTATCTGAATATTGTGTCCCCATTTGAAATTGCCTGAAAGTTTTTCTAATTCTCCAGCAAGAGTTTTCAGCAAAGTTGTTTTACCCTGCCCATTGTCACCGAGCACTGCAATTTTTTGCCCTCGTTCGATATCCAAACTTATATTTTTAGCCACCAACTTATCGCTGTAACCAATCCCCAACTCGTCCAGCTCCAGCGCAATCCCATCTTTGTCTTCTACTCGTGGAATTGTGATTGTTGTTGTGCTCAATGGATGCGCAACATCAATAGTTTTCAGCTTTGCAATTTGTTTCAATTTTGATTGCGCCTGTGCTGCTTTACTGGCCTTGGCTCCAAATCGATCAACAAAATCCTGCAGATGTTTTTTCTTTTGCTCAGTCTTCACATTTTGCCTTCCAACTTGTTCTATTTGTTCTTCCTTATAAGCTAAATACTCGTCGATGGAGCGAGGAAACATAAACATCTTTCCATGTTCAATTTCCAAAGTTTCATTACAAGTCCTTTTGATAAATTCGCGATCATGAGAAATCAATAGGACACTTCCCCGAAAGTTCACCAGAAAATGCTCCAACAATATTTGAGTTGAAAGGTCCAAATAGTTAGTAGGCTCATCTAGAAGTAATAGATTTGGCTCTTTTAATAATGTTGCAATAAGTTTTACTCTCATTTGATACCCCCCAGCCAACGAAACAACCTTCGCGTCCAACATCTCATTTTTGACCTGAAAACTTCCTGCAACTTTGCCGCATTCCCAATCCTCCTTTCCACTAGACCTCATCAAATAGTCAATTACGCTCTCGTCATCCATGAAATCGCTATGCTGCGTAAGGTAGCCAATCCTGGTGCTCGCAGGCAGATTAACATTCCCGTCATCATAGTCCTCACTTCCAACAATGATTTTAAACAAAGTAGATTTACCAGCACCATTCCGTCCTATCACCCCAATCTTTTGATTATCATTCACTACCAACCCAGCTTCATCCAGAATAGTCTGAACACCATAGGATTTCGTCAAATTTTTGATTTCCAATAAAGTCGCCATGCGAGGAGCATAGAGGTTAATGCTTTGCTTCTCAATGCTAAATTGGGAGCAGGTGGCTGAACGTAACCCTTCGGGCCCTCGGACCTGCTTAGTTGGCTTGGGGAAGGGGATAAGCCCTGATTTGGCGTGTTTTTCTGTTTAAACAATTGATATGGAGCTTTTGGAGTGGCATATTGAAGGAAGTGCGAACTAATGCTAACATTTTGGCATGTTAAACTTTTATATATTTCTAGGGATTTATTTAGCTGTTCTTTTTGCAATAAGCTTTTATATTTCTAGGAAAGAATCAAAAGAGGATTATCTAATAAGTGGAAGAGACCGAAAAACGTGGACTATACTATTATCTAAATTTGCAAATTCTGTTGGAGTTAACTGGTTTGTAGTTTATACGGCTTATGCTTATGAGTTTGGTATTGGGATTTATGGAGTTTTATTAGGATTTATAGTTGGATATCTACTCTTTGCTTTTTGGGCTGCTCCAAAGATCTATAAACATTCAAAAAAACACCATTTCTATACGCAGGGAGATTACGTGTATAAACAAACTAGAAGTAAGTTTGCAAAGTATTTAACAAATTATACTTCAGTATTAGTTCAATTTTCTTGGCTATTGATAGGTATAGTCGGTGGTTCAAAAATCATAAGTAGTGTGGGGTTAGTTTCTTATGAGGCAGCTCTCATAATCACAATAGGTATAATATTGTTTTATGTAGTTATGGCGGGATATAAGGCTGTTCTTGTAACTGACGTATTTCAATCAATAATAATTGTCTTATTATTAGCTTTTCTTGGATGGGTGATAATTGGAGATGTTAGCGTGAGTGAGATTTTATCTGCAAAAGGAAATTCACTAGATATGACAACTGCTTTTGGGATGTTTTTATATGGTTTGCTCTCGGTATTTGCGTTAGCTGATAGATATCAACTTAGTTATGCAGCAAATGATGAAAAATCTTTGAAAAGAGGAATGGCTCTTTCAATAATCCCAATAATAGTAGTAGCTTCGTTTTTGCTGCTTATAGGATTATTTATGTATATTCAAAATCCTAACTTGGATCCGGCTTTAGCTTTTATTGAAGCTATAAAGACTAGATTACCATCGTCGCTGATTCCTATTGGACTGGTACTGTTCTTTGCTGGATTGATGAGTAACTCTGATACAAGTATTTTTGCGATCTCTTCACATATCGTTTTTTCTAAGAAGCAAAGTAAGCCTGTGCGTTCTGTCCGTTTTGTGACTGTAGTGGCTTTGATTGGTATCGGTCTGATTTCGTATTTCTTTAGAGATATCGTAGATATCACTGTTTTTGCTGCCGTAGCGACGGTCGTGCTTTCTGTTCCGATGATTTATCTATTAGTGAATGGTGAGAGTGCAAATAGGTTTATTGGATCAATAATGGGAGGGGTTTTAGGATTAATTTTAGGTGTGATGGTTTTGGGTTTAGTCCCAACATTAATAGTAGTTGTAGTGATTGGAGGAATGCTTGGAGTGTTTGTGGGTGGATTTATTTATAAAGATTTTAAGAAAATTTAATGTTTGTGTGGTATTAAGTTTTCAATGATTAATAATTTTGTTGAATATCTAGGAAATAATATCTATTTCATTCGTGATTATAGGATTATGCTGGATGAAGACTTAGCAAGAATCTATGGTGTGAAGACGAAGGTCTTGAATCAATCAATAAGAAGAAATATCAAAAGGTTTCCTGTGGATTTCATGTTTCAGCTTTCTGACAAAGAGTATTCAAGTTTGAAGTCACAAATTGTGACTTCAAAGCGCGGAGGCCGCAGAAAGAAGCCATTTGTGTTCACGGAACATGGTGCAGTTATGTTGGCGAGCGTGCTCAAGAGTGAACGAGCGGTCAAGATGAGCATTGAAGTTGTAAAGGCTTTTGTTCAAATTAGAAGGTCTATTTCTTCACACGAAGACGTTATAAAGCAATTGAGTGAAATACGAAACTATGTACTTAAACGTTCAAATAAAACTGACCGCGAATTCAAAAAGCTTTGGAATGCTTTTGAAAATTTATCCTCAGAAGATAATGATGAACAAATAGGATTCAGGCTTGATGATGAATTATAGTGCTTGGAGCAGGTGACGGGAATCGAACCCGTATCAATAGCTTGGAAGGCTATGGTAATAGCCGTTATACGACACCTGCTTTTTCGAAGTTCTTGTGCTGACTTTGTCAGCTGTCCAAATTTAGCGGAGTAGGAGGGAAATTTCAAGTCGATTTTTGATTATTCGTTTGCATTGTGGTGGGATTTTTCATAGAATTGTCGGGCTTTAAGATTCTTATGGACAAAAATCCTATCGATCAAGTAAAGGAGGTGGCTAAGAAAGCCAAAGAGAAATGGAAGTCACGTTTTACGTGGCGGAATATTGTTATAGTTGTTGTAGTTATTCTTTTTGCATTTCAGTACATTCAGGTTCAGAGCGTTTTTGGAACTTTTTCGTTTCTTGAAGGGCGGGATAGCTCGCTGATTACAGAGATTGGGCAACTGCGTGAGAGTTATTCTAATATTGGAGATGATCTTAATGAGACACGTGGGTTTTTGGGAATGAGTACAAGAAGTTATGAGGATCAGGGATTTTTTGGAGATGATGAGGAAACAAATATGGATAAGTTGCGGTTGGCGCTTTTCCAATACGTTGACCATGTTGCAGGCGAACATAATACTGAAATGAGCGTGGCGCAGTATCGCGGATGGATAGATTCGTTATTGGCTTCCGATAGTTTTGTGAATTTCGTTTCTGCGAGTGAATTGATCATGCAGCCATTAGAAGAAACTGAAGATGCGCTGACTTTGATGATCGATTCTCCTGCGGGTCAAAATATTGCAACTTTGTATTTGCCTTTTGAATCTGGAGTTTTGTATTTCAAAAGTATTTTGGAAAAGGTTTCTGATGACGCCGTTAGTTATGAAAGTTTTGAAAAAGATGTTATTGCTTTTGTTGAGCGCAATGAAGATAAGGTTCTGCGGAATATTGTAGATCTCGAGATTTTGAAGGCTGACGTTGGAAATGCTTTAGCTTCAAATGCATTAAGAGAGGTGTCCCTTGATCTTGGGATGACTATAGGCGCAGGGACTGAGCAAAATCTACAAATTACCTATCCAATTCACAATGATTTTGGGGATTTGATTGGCGAGATTATCATTAATACTGAAGATCTTGAGATTTGGCTTAATGATGTTTATGCTCCTGACACTCGACTTCAGGTGACTGATATTAATATCTCTCTGGTTCCATTCCTACAGACTCTGGACACTAGAAGTGTTATTAGAAAAAACACTGATGAAATGAAGAAGAGTCTTGAGGAAACGCTGGATGACCGTGGATTCAAACTTCTTTTGAGCGAGAATGATTTGGAGATTTCTGAGCCGCGTGAAGATGACCAACGTATGTATTATGAGATTAGCGGAATTGATGGTGGGATTGTTGCAACAATTATTTTTGAGAAGGCAACTGGAGTTGTGAATGTTGCGAATGGTTCAAGTAATATGGGAGAGAATGTGCTGCATTTTGATCCAGAGAGTAAAAAAAAACTTTAGACCTGCCGAGTGAGGTTCCGGATTATCCGGAGTATTTCAATGGAGATGGAAATTTCAATATTCTCGTTGCTGGGAAACATGGGATGATGCTGGACACCTTGATTTTGGTGCATATTGATGAGGTGGATCGCGAGATCAAGATGGTGAGTATTCCTAGGGATTTGTATTATAATGGGCGAAAGATCAATGCTTTTGCTTATTTCTATGGGATGCCAGAATTGGTTCGAGTACTGGGTGAAATTAGTGGATATAAGATTGATAAATATATCTTGATTGATATGTATGCATTTATCGATTTGGTTGATCTGGTTGGTGGAATTGATATTCATCTGGATAGTGCGGTAATCGATCCAACATACAAGACTATTGATAATGGGGTAGAAGGGACGCTCCACTACGAG
The DNA here is from genome assembly GCA_964385295.1 of uncultured Candidatus Peribacteria bacterium. Lineage (GTDB taxonomy): Bacteria > Patescibacteriota > Gracilibacteria > UBA1369 > LOWO2-01-FULL-3 > CAYLOL01. Next base: position 12,314 of record CAYLOL010000003.1, on the reverse strand, counting down.
CCTGGGGATTACCATCTAGGAGGAAAAGAGGCTCTTCGTCTCGCAAGGTCGCGCCACACTTCTTCAGACTTCGCTAGATCAGAGCGACAGCAAATGATACTTTCTGCGCTGCAGGATAAAGCGCGGGGATTTGGATTTGGGGATGCGGATACAATATACGAGATAGCGAAAGTTGTGCTTGCTCAAACGGAAACTGATATCGAAATTAATGAGGCAATTTCTTACTATTTCAAGTATCAAAATTATGAAATAAATGGATCGGGCGGACTGTCGACTGGGAACGTTCTGGAATTACCAAAATATGTCGAGAAGAAGACTTGCGAGGAAGGCTATGACGGGCTCGATGAGGAAGGGAAAAAGGCTTGTGACGAGGAAAAATTTGCGTATACTCTAGTCCCGCAGAATGATGACTGGGATTTAATAAAATGGTACATCCGCGGAATATTTGAATAGCACGCATGCAATTAAAGAAAGGACAAATTATAGAGTTTGACATTCATGCTATTGCCTTTGGTGGCAAAGGCTTGGGGAAGTGGAAAGCCGACGGCGAAGATCATAATGGTATGACCGTTTTTGTTGATGGGGCAATTCCAGGAGATCGGGTTAGCGCTTCATTGACGCGGATCAAGCCGAAGTTTGCCGAGGCAAAGTTGATTGAGATTGTGAGCGAGTCTGGAGATCGAGTGAAGCCGCGATGTCCGTATTGGAAGGAGTGTGGGGGCTGCACCTTTCAGTTTATGAATTACGAAAAGCAGTTGGAGGTAAAGAAGCAACAAACGATAGATGCGTTTGAAAGGATCGGGAAGATATATGATGCAGACGTTTCTGATGTGGTGCCTTGCGATGATCCTTTTTATTATAGGAATAAAATGGAATTTTCTTTTGGGTACGATGCCGATATGAAATTTGCTTTGGGGCTACACTTGCCAGGACGGAGGTACGACATTTTGGATTTGAAGGAGTGTCATTTACAGTCGGAGAAGTCTACCGAGATTATTAATGTGGTTCGGGAGTTCGCTATGTCAAAGAAATGGCAGCCAAGGAGGTATAATGCGCAAACGGGCTATTTGAAATCGCTATATGTAAGGGAAGGTAAGAGGACTGGGGAGGTGATGGTAAATTTGGTTACTACCGAAAATGTTGGCAAGAAATTTGAGGCTGAGATGAATGAGTTAGCTGAGAAACTTAATGTAACTTCAGTATATTGGTCGGAAAAAATCGCAAAACGTGGTTCGCCTACTCGGATTGTTGAGCATTTAATTTCGGGTGCTAAAACTTTGAAGGAGGATATGGAGCTCAAAAATGGCGATAAGCTTACTTTCGAGATTATGCCGCAAGCGTTCTTTCAAGTTAATACTTTTCAGGGAGAAAAACTGTATAGTCAGGTTATTGATTTTGCGCTGCAGGATGAGCATGAAACCGTGTTCGATTTGTTTTGTGGGACTGGAACTATTGGTTTGTTTTTAGCAAAGCATGTCGGGAATGTTTTGGGGATTGAGCTTAATGAGGACGCTGTTAATGTTGCGAGAGAGAATGCTACGAAGAATGGGGTTTTCAATATCGACTTTTTTACTGGTGACGTTTCGACTGTACTAAAAACTGTTCGGCAATTTCCCTCTTTGATAGTAGTTGATCCTCCGAGAGCGGGATTGGACGAATCGCTTATCAAAAAGATTAATGACTTTGGCGCAAATCGCATCATTTATGTTTCGTGTAATCCCTCCACTTTGGCGCGAGATTGCAATTGGTTTGGAGAATACGGGTATAAGGTGAAGAAAGTTGTACCAGTAGATATGTTCCCTCACACTTATCATGTGGAAAATGTGTGCTTACTTGAGAGGTAAAAAAGCAGTGCCGATGCGCTCGCACACAAAATCATTTCTCCTTTTTTATCTTATCAACAAATGCACTGGCATCTTCATGCGTTTTTAGTTCGCCCTCAAGTTGGAGGTCGCGGATCTTTTTTAGTATTTCTCCAACTTCTTTTCCGGGCTCCAATTTTAGAGTTTTCATTATCTCCTCACCGCTAATGAGTTGGTCTGGGAGAAGTTTGAGTTCGGCTATTTGATGCTTGTATAGCTGCTTGAGGCCTTCGTATGCAGATAAATCTTGAGGGATTATCCCCATTGCATCTGCGCGATATACTTCTAGGAGTTCTTCAAATCCAGGCTCCAAAAACCAATGTCGCTTTCTTTTGTCTGGCATCTCAAATAGTGGGACTACCATCATGTGGTGTGCGATCAACCATGCAACTCGGTCGATTGATTTCTTGGGTAATTTCAATCGCTTCAAAATGTCAGCAGCAATTTCTGCCCCTACTTCTGAATGATGATCGTATCGAATTCGTTCATCATCGATTGAAAAAGTTTTAAATTTCCCAATGTCGTGTAGAAGCGTTGCCCATTTCAGCTCTAATGATGGCGGTGTTTCTGGGAGTGGATTACCCTCTGCTTCCTCGTTCGTAAGCATATCCAAAGCCATCATCGAATGATCCCACACATCTCCCTCATTATGATATTTGAGCGGCTGAGCCAATCCCTTTAGTTTACAAAGTTCTGGGAGAATCATTTCAAGAGCTTCTATTTCATATAATTCCTGAAAGGATTTAGATGGACTCGTGCTATCTAGAATCATTTTGTTCAATTCATCCCCTACTCTTTCTGGAGAAATGTCTTTGATCAAATCAACGTTCTTTTTTATCGCCTGATATGTTTCGGGATGATATTGAAGATCATATGCATTCTTAAATCTTACTGCGCGCAAAATTCTTAGATGATCTTCTTTCAATCTTTTCTCTGGCTCACCAATGAAGCGAACCAATTTATCTTCCAGGTCTTTCTGCCCACCCACATAGTCATAGATCTTGTCCTCGATTGGATCGTAAAACATCCCATTTATAGTAAAATCCCTGCGCAGCGCGTCCTCCTTTGCATTTGTAAACTCAACTGCATCTGGACGACGACCATCTGAGTAGCCTGCATCTGATCGGAAAGTTGCGACTTCGAAGTTATGCCCATTTTGAACCGCAAGGATCACTCCGTATTCTTTCCCAATTGGAATGGTTTTTTCAAGTAGATCCTCTATTTCATCCGGCTTTGCGGAAGTAACAATATCAAAATCCTTTGGCTCAATCCCGAGCAACATATCGCGAACACAACCACCAGCCCACATAGCCTCATGGCCAGCTTTTTTTAATATTTCGATGATTTGGATTGAGGTAGCTTTCATTTGTTTTAGTTTATCTAATTATACTTTAATTTGAGCCATTTTTCCAGTAGGATAGCTGCATGAAAATACTTGGGATTGAAACATCGTGTGATGAGACTGCGTGCGCTGTTGTAGAAGATGGGCGCAAGATTTTGGCGAATACGGTAGCATCACAGATCGATCTGCATGCAAAGACTGGTGGAGTCGTGCCTGAAGTTGCTGCGCGTGAGCATGTACTGAAGATGATGCCTGTTTTGGATGAATGCCTTGAGGAATGTGGGTGCGATTGGGATGAGATTGATGCTGTTGCGGTTACTCGTGGGCCTGGACTTGTGAGCTCTCTGATTATTGGCACTGAGACTGCAAATGTGATTTCGTATGTTAAAGATAAGCCGCTTATTCCTGTGCAACACATTACTGGGCATATTTATGCGAATTGGCTGGAGCGAGATGAGGAGCCGGCGTTTCCTATCGTAATTCTCACTGTTTCGGGTGGTCATAATGAGATTATATTAATGCGAGATCATTTTGACTTTGAGGTCTTAGGTGAGACTCGAGACGATGCAGCTGGGGAAGCATTTGATAAGGTAGCGCGAATTCTTGGGCTCGGGTATCCAGGTGGTCCTGCTATTTCGAAGATTTCTGAGGATGCAAATGAAAAAGCTTTTGATCTGCCACGTTCCTATCTCGAGAAAGGTAGTTTGGATTTTAGTTTTTCCGGATTAAAGACAGCTGTAATGAATGTCGCGCGCGATATGGATGAGGGTTCAAATGCTGATTTAGCAGCAAGTTTTCAAGAAGCTGTATGTGATGTTTTGTCTAATAAATTGATAATGGCTGCCGAGAAGATGGGGGTGAATGAAGTGCACTTAGCTGGAGGTGTGTCTGCAAATTTGCGACTAAGAGAAATGATTACTGGAAAATTGCCAGATGATATCGAGTTTCGTTATCCAAAAAAGATCCATTATTGCACTGATAATGCTGCAATGATAGCTGCTGCAGGATACTTCCATTACAAAAAATCTCCTGAAAAATTCATCTCAAAAACAAACATTACTCCTACGACTTCGTTCGAAGTTTGATTACAAAAAGTTTTATCTTCCACGGCAAGCTTGAGTGGTTGACCCCAAGGTCTACCTTGGTGTAATTCTACTCTCCTTAGTATATTTTTAACCCAAAAATCATGCCTCAGCCAAGCACTGCCCCTGATTTTTTTGATGCGAATTTTGACGTTCAAATGTCTCCGAATCTTGAAGGGTCGAATGTTGCGGTAACAAACGGAATTCATGAAGTTGCGTATGAATTGCTTCGAGACGCAGGACTCAATCCTCTTGAATTATCAAAGCAGGATACAGAAGAAGCTTTTAAGCAAGTCCTGACTGACACTTATTTTGGTTCTGGGCAAGGTGCACACGTCGCTATGGGCCGAGGTGGATTTGATAAATTGATGCAAAAGTTATTGGCTAATGATCCTAGTATTATTCGCGCGTTTAAAATGCAATTAGCAATTCGTCTTGGGAATGGGGTGGGGATGTCGCCAGTACTAACATTTCAGAATGGCTTAATTGTTGAAAGAGCACCGGGGGGAAACGCTGGAGCGGTACGAAAATATCAGGATCTTGGGATGGCAAAGATGTATGACATTAACTTGAAGGGCGAAAAGAATCCTATTGCAGAAGAAGACGCCGTAATAAAGAATAACCCGAACAATGTTGGTAAATACTGGTGGGACAGCAATGAGATAAGCTCGGTTGCTAACCCTGAGGGTCTTCCAGCGGATGAAATGTCCGATGTCGCGAATGAAGCGGCTGAAGCTCTTGCAGGGAAGAAAGTTGCCATAATTGGCGCTGGAGTTATTGGAAAAGAGGTAATAAAAAATTCGCCATTCCTTAAAAAGGCCAACATTAATGTTTATGATCCTTACATTAAATCTGTAGAAGCTCCTGCTGGGACTAGCAATACGCCTACAATGTGTGCGGACCTTGAAGAGGCCCTTAAAGGAGCCGACCTTGTGATTTTACACAACTCTGGAACAGAGGAAGTCTTGAACCTTGATAGAATGCGAATGCTCGCAAAAGGAGCAAAGATTTGTAATTTTGCTCGTGGAAAGGTTGTCAATGCAGCTGCGCTACATGAGTGTTTGACGGAATATGATAGCCATCTTTCTGGTGCAGTCCTTGACGTACACGCTGTGGAGGGAAAAGATCTATTGAAATTCACCGACATCACAGGTAACCAAGGGGATTGGGAAGAAGGGCATTATTCTCGTGCTCTTCGCTTGAATTCAAAAGTTGTTGCAAGTAATCACTCTGCTGCAAATAAGGTTGTTGCACAGAAAACTAATGCTCAAGATGGAATAATCGGGATTCAGCAATTTATGAGAGGAAGAGTCATTAATCCAATGAACGGTCCTGCCATTGGCATACCCACCAGTCCGTTTGTCACAGATAATGACGGACACCTTTCAAGAAGAGCTCTAAATCAACAACAGGCTATTTTGCAAATCATGCATGATGGTAAGATTAACGGACTATTAAGACGTGTATTTGAAAAATTACGCGCTGCTTTTGGTGGCAATGAATTTGGTGAGGTTGCAACTCAATTAGAAGGTACTTGGCATAAAGATGACACGGGTTTGAATTCAATATACTCTGCCGTAGTAGACCTACCAAGAAATGTGGACGGTCCTACCGATGAAGTATTGGCAGGTATTATTAAAGCTGCTCAATGCGTGAATGGAGTATTCAGGGTAAGATCTGGAATAGTCACAGAAAAGACATCTTAAACCATTGCTTTATTCGCAAAAAGTGGTAGCTTGTAAGTTAAGTTATCCAATATATTAGTAACCTATTTTCCTTATGCCCGCAAAAGACGAGAATAAGCCACGAAAAATGACTCCATTTCAAACTCCAAAAGGAGTTCATGACATATTGCCTGATGATCACGAATATCACACATTTATAAAGAAGGTTGTCCGTCATAGGGCTAGGCAATCAGGTTTTCGTCGTATTTCTACGCCAATGTTTGAATATACAGAGGTTTTCACTCGAAGTATTGGCGAGGAAAGTGACATCGTTACAAAAGAAATGTATGAATTTAAGGATAAAAAAGGGCGAAGTCTAACCCTGAAGCCGGAAGGAACTGCTGGAGTTGTACGAAGTTATATTCAACAGGGGATGCAAGGACTACCACAACCAGTCCTTCTTTTTTATTTTGAGCCTCATTTCCGATATGATCGCCCACAAAAAGGTCGATACAGACAGTTTTGGCAATTTGGGTTTGAAATGATTGGAGGAAGTGATCCAGCTCTTGATGCTCAGCTAATTCAGCTTGCACATAGGATCCACAAAGACCTTGGAATTGATGAAGTCTTCACAACTCAATTAAATACAATCGGTACTCCTGAAGCGCGAAATAAGTATATGCAGGCATTACAGGATTTCTACACTGGAAAAGAGCGATCTTTGTGTGAGGATTGCAAACGACGGATTGAGACAAACCCTATGCGTCTCCTTGATTGTAAAGAAGAGGATTGTAAGATATTGGCTGAACTAGCGCCATTGATGAAAGACTATATGGATAAGGAATCGATTGAATTCCATGAGGAATTAAAAAGCTATCTAGATGAAATGGGAATTGAGTACGAAGAAAATCCAAAGCTTGTTCGTGGTTTAGATTACTACACAAAAACCGTATTTGAATTCTGGGATAAACATGAAGGCGCTCAAAATGCGATTGGTGGAGGTGGAAGATATGACGGATTGATTGAACTAATGGGAGGACAACCTACTCCTGCTGTTGGCTATGCCGCTGGTGTTGAGCGTATCATCGCAAATATGAAGAAAGAGAAGATCGGAGTGCCGTCAAAAGATGACGTTCATGTGTTTGTTGCACAGCTTGGCAAAGAGGCGAAGCGTAAATGCTTACCACTTATTGAAGAGCTTCGTGAAGCCGGAGTCAAAACTATGGGTGCGCTCGGAAAAGGTGCTATGAATGTTCAGCTAGGCCTTGCAAATAAATTTGATGCTTTGTACACAGTGTTGATCGGGATGACTGAAGTCCGTGATGGGACAGCTATTATCCGCGATATGGAAAAGGGTGTGCAAGAAACGTTGAAGATTGAGGATGTGAAAGATCGGCTTGTTGAACTCATTGGCGAAGACGATCTAGACAGATATACTCCTGGCGAGCTTTCGTACTAGATGTTATAATCTTCACGCAAACTCACACCCTATGAAAAAGCTATTCATTTTTCTTACACTATTCATTTTGTCGACTGTGGCAGCGTATGCTGGCACTTTTCCTGATGTCGACAGTGAACATGAAAATTACAATGCAATCGAATATTTATTTGATCACGATGTGATTCATGGGTATGAAAGTGGAGATTTTGGGCCGGAGGATCCTGTAAACAGAGCTGCAGCTATTAAGATAATTGCGGGAGCTTTTGGAGTGGCATTTGATGGCGAGTATGAAATTTTGTTTCCGGATGTAATAAAGGAGGATTGGTTCTTTCCATATGTAATGGGAGGCCACGCTGCAAATGTTATTGATGGATATCCTGAAGGGGATTTCCGACCAGATAATACTGTTAATTTGGCTGAGACATTGAAAATGATGGTTATTGCAGCTGATTCTGCATTGCCGCTAGAAGTTAATGAACAGGTGTTTGGGGATGTGCCTCAAAATGAGTGGTATTCGTTTCATGCATATTACGCGAGGGAGAACAATATTTTGATGGCAGATGATTATGGAATGGTTTATCCAGATCAACCCATGACTAGAGCTGCCTTTTCTGAGGTTATTTATAGATTAATGTTTGTTGAGGGGAATGACGGAGAAGCTTTCCCATTAGATCTTTCTTGGCCTACTCATAGCAGTAGTTATCTTCCATTTAAAATGAAGTATGATGATAGTTGGGAGCTTATTGAGAATGATGAAGATACAGTTTTCTTTAAAGCTAATCCTGAATATCCAAGTTCAACTTATACTCGTATTTATCCAAATTCTGCTGTTATTAATGTTAGTTGGGATGAGAACGATGAGGCATTAACAAAGGGCGAATACTTCACGAAGTTGATAGAAGTTTTTGAAGGATCAAATTTTACTGAATTTGTACTGGATAATAGAAATACATTAGAAGTTTTATCCCCTACTGCACATACAGTGGATTGGTATATGTATTTGGATGATGGCACAGTTTTGGCTTTTTATACCGAATATGGAGATGGAGTACTTGCATTTCAGTTCAAAAAAATAATAGCCGCAATGTTGGCAACTATAGAGTTTAAAGAAGTTAGCCTGCAAAATTACGATGAATTATTAAGCAATATATTGGCAAATCTCCTGGTCGAAGGAACTGGAATGGAACTATTAAATCAAGTCTCTGACAAGATAATTATTGAAACTGATACAATTGGGGTTGGCACAGGACCTGTGGACTACTATTATAGCGAGGGTATGGATCGAACCTTTAAGTACGAAAGGGCAAGTAATGTAATTCTCGATACACGCGAAGGTGAGACCAGCACATTCTAATTAATTCGCATGGCTACTCAAAGCAGATGGAAATACTTAGTTACCGTAATTGCTTCACTCATTGTTGTTGCAATCGCGGTGGTTTATGCGTTACTGCAATTCATTTGGACTGATGCCAATGATTCTACTTTGCCTTTTGAGGTAAGTGAACATGGTGTAAACCCAACTGGGAATGTTGTACCAAATGGACCTCCTAGCGTTCCTATTCCAACTGAACCACCACCAATAAATTAATATGGCCATATCAAAAGAAGAAGCTCTAAAAGAGTTTGAAAAAAACAGAGGCATGTTGGACATAGTTTCAAAAGTCCCAATGAAAACGGCAGAAGATGCCAGCGTTTACTACACTCCTGGTGTCGCTGAGCCGTGCAAAGAGATCGCGCGCGAGCCAGAGTTGGCTTATAAATATACTTCAAAGTGGAATAGTGTAGCCGTTGTCACAGACGGTTCTGCGGTACTTGGGCTTGGGAATATTGGCGGTCTGGCTGGGCTACCTGTCATGGAAGGGAAATGTGTTTTGTTTAAAACTTTTGGAGATGTGAATGCAGTTCCAATTTGTTTGGACACTCAGGACCCTGATGAGATAGTAGCTATCGTAAAAGCGATTGCTCCAACTTATGGAGGAATAAATTTGGAGGATATAAGTGCACCAAGGTGTTTTGAGATAGAGAGACGATTGAAAGAGGAGCTGGATATTCCTGTTTTTCACGATGATCAGCATGGGACTGCGGTTGTGTGTTTGGCGGGATTGATCAATGCACTGAAGATCGTGGAGAAAGATGTTGGCGAAATTCGCATGGTGATGAGTGGTTCAGGGGCAGGCGGAATTGCAATTTCAAAATTGATGATGAAGTATGGAGTTAAAAATATTACCTTGGTTGATAGTAAGGGGATTATTTGTAAGGGTCGCGAGGGATTGAATTGGATCAAGAAAGAAATGGCAGAAGTTACTAATTTAGAAGGTTTGCGAGGAGAATTGGAGGATGCACTGAGAGGGGCTGATGTATTTATAGGTGTTTCAAAAGCTGAACTTGTAAGTCGCGAGATGGTAGAGTCTATGGCTGATGATGCAATTATTTTCTCGATGGCAAATCCTGTTCCAGAGATTATGCCAGAAGAGGCATATAAAGGTGGAGCAAGAATTGTTGCGACTGGACGAAGTGATTTTCCAAATCAGGTGAATAACGCATTGGTGTTCCCTGGCATATTCCGAGGGGCTCTGGATGCACGTGCGACAGCGATAACTGACGAAATGAAATTGGCAGCCGCGAGCGCTTTGGCGGCCATGGTTAAAAATCCAGTTCCAGAAAAAATTATCCCAGGATTGTTTGATGAAGGAGTTAGCGATGTAATTGCTGAAGCGATAAAAAAGTTGGCATAATTCAATTTCCATTCCTTGCTTCATATCCTGTTTTATGATATGATATTGTCGAAAATAAAAATAAAACTCTACCTATGACTAAAGTAAAACTTGCCCCAAATTGGGGCAAAGAAGTGAAAGACAAGTCTGACAAGCGCGCAGAAGCGCGCAAAACTTTTTACGAAAGAGCTGCAAAAGTAAATGTCGGCAGCGACATTCAAAAGATTCTTGATAATCCAAATGATAACGGTTACAAGAGTCTCAAGGAGCTACGAGAAGCTGATACTTTCGATCGTGAAATCAATCCTGAAGGAAAAGCGTTCAAGGGTGGTCAAGGATGGTCACTAAGTGAGTGCCTTACTTCATATTTCATGGAAAATGTTGGCATAGAAGAAAAGGGTCAAGCATGGAAAGAGGTTGCACTCTCTCTTCACTATCTTTCCCAAAACAGTATAAATGTTGATGACTTAGCTCCTGGCTCTACTGTAAAGATTGAAAAAGGACTACTCTTCATTACAGGTAAGGATGGTAAAGCCATTCTTAATGGAGCTCCTTTAAGGCCAGATAATGAAGCGGCTGTTGCTCCTGAAAAAGATCCGGCTACTGCTGATGATTCTTATGGATATATACCACCAAATGATGATGAAATTATTATTGAAGATGCTGTTCCGGCGGTCGCTGAAGATGATGACGATGAAGAGGAACCGGTCGGTTCTGACTTTGATTACAACGAGGATAACGAAGCAAACGGTGAAGGCGATGTAGAAACATCTATCCAAGATACTGAATTCACTTTTGAACGATCAGAATATGACCCAACCGGTGAAGCAAAAGTCGACGAAGCAGTTAACTTAATTCTTACCGCCCTAGAAGGCGCAGATGAAAACGGTGTTAAAATTAATCTTAGAGATACTGCTGACAAAACTCTTTTCAAATTAAATGCTAAAGGCGATGTGAATGTTGCATTTGGAAAAGATTCACAAGAAAACTATGTACGCGCAATGAAAGCATTGCAAGATATTGAAACAATTGACAAAACCTTAGACTTCGAAACAAACGGCCTAGAAGCTATCCATGCTCTACTGCCCGTCAAAGAACAGCAAAAAGCCATGAATAATGCACTCGCTTATCTTCGTGCAGAAAAACTACAAACTGCACTGGAAGGAAAGTTGGTAGGTAAGAAAGTAAATTTTGAAATCGCAACTGAATGGACAGATGATCCTGAGCAAAGGATTTCAACAATTATGGGATTGGAATTTGCTCCAAAAAAGCCAGAGATTGATGAGATTATTGGATTGTTCTCTGGGCATGACGAAGTAATGTCCAAGGCTACGGTCAAGAGCGGCCTCCTTGCAAAAAAGTTGGTTGCACATACTGAAATAATTGATGGGGAAAATTTTTATGTTCTATATGCATCGAAGGATAAAAACCCTATGAATCCCCCTAAATTCATTGCAATAAGTGAATCTGACCCAAGGGATGTTGCTATTGGGCATATGAAATATACATCTAGCTTCGGTGGCCTAACAGTAGATGCTTCCTGCGGAGCAGTACAAGGCGAGAAATTTAAAGACAAACTTACTCCTGGTGACGCTGGTGACTACAGCGAATCAGTTGCTGCTTTTCTTGAGAAACTTGATGCATAATAAAATAAAGCTAAATAATAAAAATAAATATGAAAAATCCTAATGGACCTAACGTTCCTGCTGATGTGGAAGATAGATTCTTTGGAGAAATAGACCCATTCAAAGAACGTGATAATAAGCCTGGCGTTGAAGCACTTGCCACTGAACATAGTGTTCACGAAGTCAGCAATACCGTGCAAACAGCCGTAGACAACGTACGGCAGTTTAATACTGTCGCAGATGTCCTTGATCGCCTGCAAGAAGGCGGGATTCTCCCTGAATCTATGCACACGGACATGGTTGCAAAGGTTTTGCACTTTCTTGGGACAAAGTTCGATCTTCAATTCCAAATTGATGATGCGGCTACTCTGTTCCCAAATAATAAAACGGTAGTAAGACTGAGTACTGATAAATTACGATCACTGCTTGTTCGTGGAGCTGCTGGACTTACTGTTCTTGCTCCTGTAATGCTTCGATCTTCTACTGCGCTTGCAGCTGAACTTACTGTTGGAGAACCTCTCTCGCTGGCCCCTCTAGCCACAATCTATCACTGGGACTACCTCGTGATGGCGGGGGCGGGGCGG
>CAYLOL010000002.1:0-35496 GCA_964385295.1 uncultured Candidatus Peribacteria bacterium | reverse complement strand
CAATTCAAGATCCTGCAAATCCCCACTACTCGGATTTGAAGTCTTCACAAGTGAGAAAATCCCCTTATCATACTTCCTGCATTCCTCAACAAATGGCTTTATTCCATCCCATCCAAGATAAGCATTCACGGTAATACTATCCGCATCAAACATCGGCAACACTACCTCCTTCTCCTTTTCGAACATCACAGTCTCTCCAAGAAAAGCCTGTGCATAAGCAGTAGCAGTAGAACCAATATCATTTCTCTTCGCGTCCGCAATAGTGATAAGCCCCTTCGATTTTGCATATCTTAATGTTTCCTCATAAGCTCGCACTCCCTCATGTCCAAAAATCTCATAGAAAGCAATCTGCGGTTTCACTACAGGCACGATCGACTCCACCGCATCAATTATCCCCTTATTGAAAGCCACAATAGCATCGGCAGCTGCAGCCATCGGCGTTCCATCACTTCTCTCAATTGCCGCTCTTTTAATAAATCCCGGAATCAACTCCAGTCTCGGATCCAACCCCACGCATATAGGATTACCTTTCAGCTTTACCGCCTCTACCAATTTATCTGTAAAATTCTTAGCCATAATACATTTATTTATGAATTAAATTTATCCCACCAGGCTGGTGGATCTTCTCTGAATTGTAAAATTGTCTCAACCAAATCTCTAGAGATACTCCCCATCTCCGCAGCAACATTAAGAATCTCCGTAAAATTCGTAAGAGTAGTCAGATTAATATTTGCTTCCTCAAACCTCGCACTCGCCTTTCCAAACTCATAAGTCGTAATCGCGAAAATATCAGTCACAGTACACTTTCCTTCTTCCCTCACAGCCTCCGCCGCCTTCACACTCGAACCTCCAGTTGAAATCAGATCCTCAATAATCAAAACATTTTTCCCCCCCTCCAAACTTCCCTCTATCTGCTTCCCCGCACCATGATCTTTCTTCTCTGGCCGAATATAAATCATAGGCAATCCCATCTCATAAGCAACAAATGCCGCCCACGGAATAGCCGCAGTTGCAGTCCCGCCAATAACGTCAGGATTCAAGCCTTTTTCTTTAATAGTCGCCACAAACCCATCCACAACAACCTTTCTCTCCTCCGGATACGAAATCATTTTTCTATTATCGCAATAAACCGGAGCCTTAATCCCGCTAACCCATTCAAAAGGTGGATCAACGCGAATAATAACAGCCTCACGTTTCAGTAAATTTTCAGCAACTTGTTTTGCTAACGACATATTAATAGATTAAAAATTATGTTTTTTACCCTGAGCATCACGATGATACACGCCAAATTCAGGTAGATTTTTTAAATAGTCATAACTCATCACAGGGCCCTTCTTGCAAGCCAATTCTCCCGTATCATCTATCGCACATTGCCCACATACACCTATGCCACATTTCATATATTTTTCGACAGAAACCCAACACTTCACACCATGTTTCTCGCAAACCTTTCCTACAGCATCCTCCATCACCTCTGGTCCACACGCAAAAACACGATCCGCTCCACCATTCCCCAAAATTTTATCCAAAACAACAGTATTATATCCCTTTTCCCCAACCGAACCATCATCAGTCGCAATATGAACTTCAACATCTTTCAACTCTTTTGCCCGTTCAATAAACAAAAGCAAATCTTTATTTCGAGCCCCAACAATAAAATCAACTTTGCATCCCTTATCGACAGCTTCCCTCGCCGCAAAATACATAGGCGCAGCTCCATATCCTCCTGCCACAGTCACAATATGCTCTCCATCCTCCATCTCATATTGAGTACCCATCGGTCCGCGAATTCCTACTTTATCCCCCCCTTTCAATTTGAACAATTCCTCAGTCGACGCCCCCACATTACAAATCGTCAGCCAAACCTCATTCCCATTGTCATACGCAATCGAAAAAGGCTTCTCATCCACCCCAGGAATCCACATCATCACAAACTGTCCCGGCGCACCACCAAGCGGATATTCAAAAATATAAGTATTTGTAGTTTCGTTCTCTTTTATAATTTTCTTGATAGGCAGCACAACCGGCCGCGAATCAAATTTTTTCAGATCCATATTATTTAATTATATTCTTTACTTAACAATTTACACAATTCATCAAATATAAGCACCAAATCATCATCATTTGTTTTCAATGAAGAAAACGCAACATCGACAACTTCCTTATAAGGAAAGTCTCTAGATTCCATCAAACCAGGAACAGAAAAAGAATCAATATTAAAAACACTTAATATCTCCGCCTGTTTCTCGGGATAGTTTTTTAAATATTCTTGAATAATATCAAAACCCTGCTTAGCAAGCTTATGGATAATGGGAGTACGATCGTTAAGCTCCGAAATAGCTTTCAAAGCCTCTATATGCGTATTCAGTAACTGTAATAAAAGCTTGGGATACTCAAGTAGGATCAAGCCACTCCCCTTTCTGAAAACACGAGAAACAAGCTCGCTTAACTCTCCCGCCTCAACAACAAAACCCACATTTTTCAACGCCTCAGAATATCTCCCAAGCAAACAATCACAACCATCTTTAGGACTCACCTCTACATTCTCAAACACATCATCTGGTAATCGTGTCATATTGACTATTAAATTATTCCAATAATTTCTTCCAAATTCTTCACTCCATTCTCATCACACCAAGCCCCCATCTCCTTCACTACATCCCCAAACCCAGCAACCTCTCGATAATAAACCATAGTTCCCATCCCAATGAGCCTCGCTCCAGCCATCATAAGCTCAATAGCATCCTCGCCAGTCATCACTCCTCCAGTCCCTATGATAGGCTTTCCAGTAGCCTTCCACACATCGTTGATACATTTCACGGCAATAGGCTTTATCGCAGGCCCACTCACTCCCCCAACCTTATTCGCCAAAATCGGCATCCGCGCATCAATATCGATAGCCATTCCTGGCCCAACAGTATTGATAGCACAAAATCCATCCGCCCCTTCCGCTACGCAAGATTTCGCAATCTCGCCAATATTACTCACATTCGGCGACAGCTTAATTATAACCGGCTTATCAGTCTTTGCTCGCACAGTTTTTGTAACTTTTGCTGCATCAGTCAAACTACAAGCAAAAGGTTTCCCAAATTCATCCTCCACATTCGGACACGAAATATTTACCTCAATAATATCCGGATTAAGCTTTGTAATCCTCTCCGCCAACTCGCCAAAATCATCAATCTTCCCCGCCACAATATTAGCAATAATAGGCGCCGGCTTATTTTTCATGTACTCAGGGAACATCTCGTTTTCAGCTTTCTCCAATCCTGCATCTGACAACCCAACCGCATTCATAAAATAATGCTCCGTCCCAAACATAGTAGGATTTTTATGTCCCGGATGCTCTTCTAACCAAATCGACTTCGTAGTAACTCCACCCGCCCCATTCTTCACCACATTCTTCAAACTAGCAGCAGTAACACCAAGAACCCCAGAAGCAACAACGGTCGGATTCTTGAACGCAACCCCACAAAACTCAATTTCTAGATTTGCCATAAAAGCCCTTTAAATTTCGCCAATACTTTAACACAAAACCACACTCAAACAAATATTACTGGATCTTATAAACTTTTCTTTCTAAAGAGCTTAAATTGTCACCAAAGGCACCACTACTTACAGTAAAATTATCTCCGGAAAAAATATCTTCCGCTTCGATACCGCCAAGACCAGAGAAAACAACCTCGGCAGGATCATTCACATCCATATTTATCGCAATCAAATACTCATCCCCACCACTCAAGACCTTATGGAAATAATAAACAGAGTCATCATTCCCATACACAACACTATCAGAAGCATCTAGGACAATCTCGCTCACAGGGATTCTATCTGGATAAGCACTATCTCCAAAAAGCTCATTGCCAGCCTCGGTCATACCCTCCAGTAAACTTTCCCCAGCAAGATCTTCATCAATAAACTTGTAAAACAAAAATCCTTTTGCTCCATGGACCAAGGCTCCATAAACTTGTGCCAAAACTTCCTCCCTACACAAATACTCATTACCAACACAGGCTGGATATCTGTTGTCGTGAGTAAAACTACCAGAAGGATTTCCCTCTCCTACAAGAATAATAAGCTTGTCATCTCCAAAAACCTCCCTTGCCGAATCTAACTTATCACCCTGTTGATATAATCTATCCTGCACATCCCCATTTAAATAACTATCAATCGCAATAATATCTGCAAAGTTATAAATATCAACAATCTCAAAAAACGGCTCATACATCCACCCCATCACAGTTACAAAAGACGGAATATAAGGAGCCTCATTCCTTTGCATCGCATAATTATCAACCGAGAAAATAAGTGGCCGACCAGCCTCATCATATCCTTCGTTATCAATCTCATCTATCATATTCCAAGCCGCAAGGTAAGCATTTTCAGCATAAGTTGAGACAACATCCCCGAACATATCCAAAAACCCAGTAGTCCCCCCATAAACATGCGAAGCCAAGGTATACATATCATTGTTTTTCATAGGATTTGGAATCACAAGAATATCATTGTCCGCACAATATTGGAGCTGATTTTCAAGGCCCAAATACAAATGCCCAACATCTTCATAATAATCGTACCAAATATCATTCGTATCCAACCAATTGTGAAAAACATATGTATTCATTTTTGTATCTTCCAATTTTTGCCAAAAATCAAAACCACCATAATACTCAAAATGATGCTCAATATAAGCACCATAAATAAAAGTTGGATCACCATCAGCCCTTAGCTTAAAATCCCTTCCAATATTGGGGTAATTTGTTTCGGGAACATCAGGCCAAAATCCATTACTATCAGCTTCAAATTCACTTTTACCATCAGAGGCAGATAGCTTTAATTTATCAATAGGAAGTTCACCCATTATATGATTACTGTAAGGAGCGTCAGGATCCCCAAAAAACACACCCATGTTTGCCTTCTCCCAACTACCAGCAGGAACAACAAATTGTTCAGTCTTCCACTTTTTATCAAAAGTACCACCCAATTTACCAAGCTCCGTCTTGCTTCCATTGGAAACCAAATAAAGACTAGCCCCATCGCCATCATCAGTATGTTCAGTAAGTTGATTAACCAAAGTGTCTTTATACCTAACGGTCAAATATAAATCATCGCTAGCAAAATCAAGAGAAGTAAATTCATCTCCTTTTACCACAATCCCACCTAATCTCCTCGGTTTAACAAGCCTAGCCGTAACCCATTCACCTCCAGAATTATCAGGTTCTAATTCGTCAATAAAATCAGAATAAAGATCCCATTCATAATCTCTCCCCTGACCTTCTGGATCAACATACCCATCTTTTAGCTCATAATAACCAAAGTATGCAGTATCCCTATCGTACATAACGCCCCAAACCGAAGTGCCAGCACAATCATAACCAGATATATCATCACAAGGTTCAGCAGTAAAATACATATCCATTTCAGGCAAAGCATCGTCTCTGGAACCAATATCGAAGTACAAACAATTCCCTTCAATACAATCGTCATCATCATCGTCGTCGTCATCACCAACAACATCGTCGTCGTCATCACCAACAACATCATCATCGTCGTCATCACCAACAACATCATCATCGTCGTCGTCGTCATCACCAACAACATCATCATCGTCGTCACCCGGATCATAACTCCCATGACTACTAGAACTACCCCTACTAGCCGATGAATCACTTACGGTTTCGCAAATATACTTCCCATCAACAAAAAAACAAAACTCGTCCTCATCACCAGCATCACCACTCAAGTCATCATTCGTCACATCCTCAATAGGAAAACTTGTCTCCATAAACAAGCCCATTTTCAACCCTTCATAACTATTTGAGTCCAAATATTTATTGCCCGTAGAGATACGCCAAATAATCTCAGCAACTTCTGCCCGAGTCAATTTTTGACCAAAACTCAAAATTGTACGAGGTATAGCACGCAAATTTTCCAATACTTTTACAAAAGAAGTATACCAAGCCTCGCCACCAAAACTGCTATTAAGCAAAAAGGAGTTTGCAACCATCTTGCTTGCTTCAGCAAAATTTATAGTCTCTTCAGGACGAAAATATCCATCATCATAACCATTAACAAAACCCAAACTCTTTGCAGTGCAAACATAAGGAGCAAACCACTGATTCGCAACATCCGGATAACAATTGGAACCATAAAAATTATACCCAGACATCTCAATAAGAATTTTCAAAAATTCAGCTCTATTCACGAGCCCATAAGGCCTAAAGCTACCATCTGGATACCCAACAAGAATCCCCTGATCTTTTAGGTAAGATATCGCTTCATAATTCTCATGAGAAACACCCACATCACTAAAAAGCATATTACTTGAAGCAAAAATAGAACTGTTAAACGAGCTCGAAAAAATCAGAGTTAAAACTATTAAATAAATTAATTTTTTCATAGACCAAGCTTAAATTATTCACCTACGAACTGGTCCACAATTCTATCACTTTTGAAAAAATTGTCACCCCCAATGAAAGGCAGCTCCCCCGACTTGTCACAAAACCCTTTGAATTTTGCACCAATCCTAGCAAAATTTCATAACAAAAAGAGCCCACGATTTCTCGCGGGCTCTTTTATATTTTTCAAACAATTTATTTCCTAAACGAACGTTTAATCCCACCAACCCTCATAAGCCTTCCTCTCAATTTCCAAAGAGGATAAAGCCCCACACTATTATCAATAATTTTATTATTAACATCTCTAATCACTGGAGTATCAGCATTAAGATTAAGAGCTCCCACAAAGTGAGTCCCTACTAGAGCTCCACTATTTGAAACATCCGCAGTAAGAACAAGCTCCAACACCTCACCTTCATCCATACAAATATCATCAGTAAAATTATAGAACCCCAATCGATCTCTATTTTCGGTAATTGCAGTAGACCCTAAAGATGTTGTTGTGAAAGAATCCACATCGATAGGCCCCATAAGCGTTGAACCAGTTACAGCATCAGAAAGCTTGATGTCAGTAAAATTTGCAACTCCATTATTAAGTAACCCTTGACCAACCCTTCTTTCATTTGCAGCCATAATAATCTCCAAACTTTTAATTGTACTATCTTGCAAAGCAGTAACTGTAATGTTCATCAAAACTGCATCATTTGTATTAATAGGATAGACCGTATACGCAGGCCCCGTTACTTGAAACACAACCGCAAGATCACCAGCAACAACCTCCGAATAACTACAATCACCAGAAGCATCATTACAAGGAGCTCCATCATACGATGATCGATCTACATTCATTCCATATCCATAAGTCTCTCCAATAGCAACTACATCAACATCTTCATGAAAAAATACATTAATATCATCTCCAGTTCTTCCAGTATTTAGATCTGCCTTCACGGTAAACGCACTCCAATCTCCTCTTTGAATTGTAAACGGATTATCTAGAACAAAATTTGCTAAATGATAAGTATCATCAATATTCGCAACAGTAGCAATAGGATTTAGATCTCCAGCACTATACAATTCAAGATTCTCAATTTCATCAGTATTAATCGATCCACCAAAACGGACACTCAACTGTTCAATTCGTGCATCCTCTTGATTTGCACCAATTTTGAACTTTGCAAGAGTCACATCATCTTCATCCACATCTGGATTTTGAATTAGTCCATTTTTCTGGATTATCACAGTACCAGTACTTGCTTGAGAAAGAGCAAAAGAATCAGCCTGTATTGGGAAAGCCCCATTAACAAGACTAGTATTAATATCCATATCGCCTGCAGCACTTATTTCAAATCCACCTATAACATGAGACGGTCCAACAGTCCCAACATCAAGCTTTAAGGTCAGAGATAAAATTTCCCCATCTTCAATTTCTCTATCAAAATCGTCAAAAGTTACCAAATTCTGTAGATCTAATTGTTCATCATTAGATAACCTATCATCTCCTTCATATAAATACAGAGCATGGTCAGTAGGCAAGTTTGTAAGACCATAAGTGCTAACGGTCAATCCATAGATATCAACATCTCCTCCACGAGCAGTAAAATCAAATACCGCCACATCAGCAACAACACCTGAAGGAAGAGTAGCTCCTACGGGAGAATTCGGACTCACGACAACCTCCAAAGTAGAGTTAGCAACAGCCATGGCCACACTTGAGCTCATCAATAAAACGAGCGTCATCAACGAACATAGTAGTTTTTTCATCACGATGTGATTAAAGAATAGAGAAGATTCTAGCACCAACTCCATACTTTGTCAACCTAGTTAAAATTTCACTTCCTCCCCTCCTGCCTCTCCCATAATCTCCCCCTTCTCATAAACCAATTCACCCCCAATAAAGGTCATCACAGGCCACCCTTTAAGAACAAGCCCCTCGTACGGAGACCATCCACATTTCGTAAACAACTTCGACCTCTCCACTTTTCGCTCCTCATCCATGTCCACAACCACTAAATCA
Source organism: uncultured Candidatus Peribacteria bacterium (assembly GCA_964385295.1). Classification (GTDB taxonomy): domain Bacteria; phylum Patescibacteriota; class Gracilibacteria; order UBA1369; family LOWO2-01-FULL-3; genus CAYLOL01. Next base: position 27,081 of record CAYLOL010000002.1, on the reverse strand, counting down.
GCATCATATCCTTCCTCAATCTTCCCCTTCCCAGTAAGTCCATAAATCTCGGCCGGCCTCTCACAACAAAACTTCACCAATTCCACAAAACTCAGCCCCTCATCATTCACAGCATTCAAGAATATCGGCCCCAAAGTATCCTCCTCCGGAATCCCCGCAGGCACATACTCATACTTCCCTTCCTTTTCCTCCAATGTGTGCGGTGCATGATCAGTCGCAATAATATCAATCACGCCAAATTTCAAATTTTTCCACATTGCAAAAAGATCAGACGCTCCACGCACAGGCGGATTCACCTTTATCTTTATCCCCAAAGTCTCATAATCACTCTCGCTCAATAGTAAGTGATGCGGCGAAACCTCACACGTCACCCCAAATTTCTTGTTTGCCGCAATTAGATCCACTTCAGCCTCAGTCGAAACATGAGCAATATGAATACGGCCCTGATAATCCTTCGCATATTTCATCACATCTCCAACCGCCTTCTCGGCAGCCTCTGGACTTCGAATTTTCGAATGAACAGCCGGATCAACCTCTCGTCCCTCGTATTCAGCCATATATCTCGCTGTATTTTCATTGATAATCGACTCATCCTCAGCATGAAAGACTAACTTGTGATTTGTCCCAGCAAAAAGCTCTTCAAGACCAACATTAGCTCCCATATCTCCAGTAGAATTCGCAATAAAAACCTTCACCCCCGCAATATTTTTCGCCTTCTTAATTTCATCCAAATTTTTCCCATTATATCCAAAGAAGAATCCATAATTCACATACGACCGACCAGCCACATGCTTCCGCTTCGCTTCCAAAGCATCAACCGTAACAATTTTCGGCTCATTATTTGGCATATCCAGAACAGTCGTAATACCTCCAGCCAAAGCAGCCTTCGATTCACTCTCCCAATCCGCCTTATAAGCCTGATCAAAATCCCGATAATGCACATGTGCATCAATAAATCCCGGCAAAATAGTTTTCCCAGCACAATCAATAATCTCCGCATCCGGAATATCAGTCCCTGGATCAATAAAATCAACAATCTTCCCATTCTCAATCAACAAATCATGCAAAAAAACACCCTCAGCCGTAACAATCTCGCCTCCTTTAAATAATTTCTTGCTCATATTATTTGTAATCAACCCCAAGCACCATGAGCATCAGCGCCATTCTTATCGCAACGCCATTCCGCACTTGCTCAAAGTATTTCACTCTTGGATCACTATCCACCTCAACTGCAATCTCGTCGACCCTAGGCAACGGATGAATAATAATTGCATCTTTCTTCACCTTCTCAGCTAACTCTTTATCCAAAACATAAACCCCCGCATATTTTTCATATTCTTCCTTAGTCTCAAATCGCTCTTCCTGTACTCGAGTACAAGACACAACATCCATATCACCAATAACACTTTTCAAATCTTCAGTCTCGATAACCCCATGCCCACCCTGCTTGAATTCTTCAACAATTTCAGGTGGATATTTCAGCGCCTCAGGCGAAACAAAAATAAATTTAGTATCAAAATTACTAAGTAAATCACAATGTGAATGCGGTGCTCGTCCATATTTCAAATCTCCATATACACCAATAGTCAAGCCGTCAAATTTTCCAAACTCTTTCCATATCGTATATACATCCAGCAATCCCTGTGTGGGATGTTCAGCAGAACCATCCCCTCCGTTTATAACAGGGACATCACTTTTACTCGCCAACTTTGCAACAGATCCAGCCTCAGGATGTCTCATCGCAATTATATCTGCCATCTGTGAAAGAACTTTTCCGGTATCCTCAAGAGTTTCGCGTTTTTTCAATGAAGAAGTACTCATCATATCCGCATTACTAATCACCTTCCCTCCAAGTCTCAGCATCGCAGTCTCAAAACTAAAGCGAGTTCTAGTCGATGGCTCAAAGAAAAGTGTCGCCAATATCTTCCCATGCAACAAATCCTTCCGTCCCCCATTATCCAAAATCTCTTCCATTTTCTTAGCTAGCTCAAAAAGCTCCAAAAGCGAATCCTTATCGAATTGCTTTGTAGAGATAATGCTTTGACCTTTGAAATCCATTTTATTAATTTACCTTGCTGTAAATTTAATGGAAGAACCCGCCGAAGTAAAGAAAAAGCTCATATAAAGAAAAGCCCGGCGAACACGATGTCCGCCGGAACTTTGATCAAACTGATCAATCGAGTACTATTTGTACTCATCTTCGAAGTCAACACCCGGGTCCTGGAACAGATTGTCGTCATCTGGCCTCTTGGTCCGCCTTGCGAATTCGAACATGAGCCAAGCAAGGAATTTTGTCGCACGCTTTTCAGGATTGCCGTCGCGGCTAGGGTGAAACGCCCTAATATGGGCTTCGACCACCATATTAGCGAATGCATTCAGCGCATAGTTGCGCATCCACCAGATCAGGACAATCGCGGCCCCCGCAAGGATTACAAGAATCAATGTGAGGCCAAAACCACCAATCGCATCAATGACGCCTAGCCAGAACTTGTCAAATACGTTCATGCCCAACTCCTTCTTCGATAATTGTCGATGATCAGCCCCTGAACGGAACTAATCACCCTTATTTCTAGGGACACCAGTTACGCGAACAGAGACAACATTAAACCACAATCCACCACAAAAGTAAACCCTTTTTTGCATTTCCCTTGCCTACACTCAACTCCACCCCTAAAATACCTCCGACAATAATTCCATTAATGCCAATCGCAACCCTCATCCTCAAGGATGGGACAAAATTTACAGGGACTTCATTCGGCGCAGAGACCTCCTCTGCAGGAGAAGTCGTTTTCAACACGTCCATGGTTGGCTACCCAGAAAGTTTCACAGACCCATCATACCGAGGCCAAATCATAACCCTCACATTTCCACTAATCGGAAACTACGGAGTTGGCGGAAACTGCAAAGATAAAGATCAAGTATCAAAGCGATTTGAGAGTAACAACATTCACATCAAGGGATTAATAGTAAGCGAATACTCAGAAAACTACAGTCACTGGGACGCAAAAAAATCCCTCGGGGAATGGCTCAAGGAAAACAATATACCAGCGATAACCGGAATAGATACACGCGCATTAACACAAAAAATCCGTGAACATGGAACAATATTAGGAAAAATCGTAATAGAAAAAACTGAAACTCCCGACTTCTACAATCCAGACCTCGAAAACCTGGTGGACCAAGTTTCACCAAAGAAGCCAAAAACATATAAGCACGGCAAAAAAACCATAGTCTGCGTAGACTGCGGAATGAAAAACAACATAATCAGAAGCTTTCTAAGCAGAGACGTAAGCGTAATAAGAGTCCCTTGGGATTATGATTTTATAGAAGCAGGACTCGAATTTGACGGGATCTTCCTCTCGAACGGACCTGGTGATCCATCAATGCTCACCCCATTACACAACATCATCAAAAAAGCATTCGCATTAAAGAAACCAATGTTCGGAATCTGTCTCGGCACCCAAATAATGGCTCTAGCAGCAGGAGCAAAAACATACAAACTCAAATTTGGCCACAGAGCACAAAATCAGCCATGTACCGACCAAGACACGGGCCACTGTTATATCACGAGTCAAAACCACGGATTTGCAATTGATGAAAAATCCCTAAAACCAGGATGGAAAGTTTGGCTAAAAAATGAAAATGACAAAACGGTAGAGGGGATCAAGCACACCTCTCTTCCCTTTTTCTCCTGCCAATCCCACCCGGAAGCCACTCCTGGACCAACAGACACAAACCATTTCTTTGACGAATTTGTAAAATTATTATAAAATCACTGCCCAATAAAAATATAACCATCTTACGATGAAAAAGCTTATCTCAGCACTAACTGCAAGTGCTATTTTTCTAACCCTAACAATCACGGGAAATGCAGTAACAATTTCAAGTGACCTCGCAACGGCAATCCCGGCTACCGCTGGCCTCTTCGTGTCATTCAATCCAGACAATCTTAACTCAACCTTAAAAAATAAATGGGAAGAATTAATGGAAAGTACTTTTTCCTCAATAGATCAACAAGTAACTACCGAGTTCATCGTCGAAAAAGCAAGCAGCAATCAATTTGGAATTTTCTACGAAATTGATAGTACTTTCACAAAAACACCCGCAATCTTTCTTCAAGCAACTGAAGCAGAATTTCAAGAAAATATTGCAGATATTTTAGAAGCAGAAGGGACGACATGGACAGAAAGTGAAAACATATATTGTAATGGATATTCAGACTGTTATGCCTATATTGACGGATATATATTCCTAGCAAATAACGAAGATTATTTTCGAGATCTAGAAATCAGATTGGTTGAAGATTCAGTGGCACGGCTATCGGAAAATAGAGAATATGAAAAATTGAAAGATCAGGTCTCATCAAACAACTTCGCAGAAAGTTATATATTCAAAACAATGATAAACGATTTATACAGCGATTTTTATTACTACGAATCTCCAGAAGACATCAATACGATAGAGTCACTGGCGTTTTCTGCAGAAATTACAGGCAACACATTGACGGTCGACTACACAGGAACATTCGACGAAGATAAACTCGCAGAAATGGGACTAGACACAACAAGTTCAGCCAATATATCTTTGTTCGAATATCTTCCAAACAAAAGCCCAATCTATTTTGCAGACCAAACATATGCAGAAGATACATTTGAAAAATCCCTACAATTAGTTCCAGAATGGGAAGAAATTGAAGCAGAGATGTTCGAAGCAACAGGACTCACGTTCAGTAAGGATTTACTGGGACTCTTCGGAGAAGAGCTAGCGATATCTATCTACGACGAATCAGAAATGATCCCTGGGGTAACAATGCTTACGGACGTTTCAAGTAATCCAGAGGCAGCACAAGACGGAGTCGAATTATTAATAGACAAACTATGGACAACTCTCGAGCAAGAAGGTAGCAAATTTAATGACCAAGTAATTATCCAAAACAACGGAACAAAATTTACACTAACGAAAGAAGATATAGAAATAGGATCAAGTAACCTAATAAAAATCTCAATCAACTTCACAGACAAAAAATCAAAAAATCCATACGCGCAATATTATCTAAATAATGCGTTGGACTTTGAAATTACATTAGGAATAACAGACGACGACATTCTTTTACTTTCAAATGACCCAAACATTGCAACTACATATGGAGACGGCCTAAATCCATCAAAAGTGAACAGCGTAACAGGCAAAAATGCAACATCTGTAGGATACTTTGACATGGGAAATCTCAGTAAATATATCCAAAACATGATGGCTGAATTTGTGAATACAGATAACAATTCAGAAGCTGCACTCGACAACTTCAACCAAAAGCTCAATCAAGCACTAGGATTCATAGACTACCTTTCGTCCTACGGAAATTCAACGTCAGAAGAATTCGACGGATCACTGGAAATCAAATTTGATACAAACAACTTCGTGAACATAGTGGGCAATTTTGAATTATTATTCGACGCAGCTGATAACCTAACATTCAAAAACAACGAAGACTTCTCGGATGTAGACACTACGGAATGGTACGGAGACGACGTCTACTATCTAAGTTCTGAGGGAGTAGTAAAAGGATACTACGATGGCACATACAAGCCTGGACAAGAAATGAACAGAGCAGAATTCATAACAATCGTCGTAAACGCATTAGAAACAAAAAACTTAGTCGAAGAAGTATGTCCAAAATACTCAAAGTGCGAGGGAACAACTACATATTCAGATCTAGACACATATGACTGGTATGCAAGCCCCATTTATACCGCACAACTACTAGGAATTGTTGATGGATATTCTGACGGAACATTTAAACCAGAATCTATAATAACAAAATCAGAAGCAGCACAAGTTCTACTAAATGTAATAGAAAAATACCCAACCCTCACGGAACATTTATCAAACAAAGCAGCCAAAAACTTCTCAGACGTAGCTGAAAAAGCTTGGTATAGAAATGCAGTACAAAAAATGTCTCAATACGGCATTGTAGACGGCACAAACAAAGGAACATTTGAGCCAGGAAAAACCCTAAATAGAGCTGAATGTGCAAAGATGATCCGGAAAACATTCTTCTAAAAAAATAGTTATCGGAATAGCCTCCCCTACCCTTGGCGGGAGGCTCTTTTTATGCTATAATAACCTGATAAAACAAACATTATGAACAGCAAAAAACAAACAAAAAAACAGTACACAGAAGACGGCCGAGAGATAACTCCAGAGCTTAAGCTGGAAATTCTTAAAGCAGTAGATGAAAAAACAAAGGAATTTTACAAAAAAGAGTGGGAAAAAGACGACAAGAAGGAAGTAGCAAAATTGGAACAAGACTTAAATAACCAATAAATTCAATGGGCTCGGAAGATCTGAACACACCAGGAGAACATAACAAAGTTGGAAACTCAGAATACCATGCTCGACTTGGAAGATCTGCTGCGGAATGGGCAGCAGGTTATGCAAACGCAGCTCTTAATAATTCAGGAAACCCAGTAGTGCAAGCAATAGAAATCGAAACAAATGAATTAGGCCAAATCCTCACGAGCTCTTTTAGCAATCCATGGGGCAATAATCCTAAGATAGAACTTAAAGATAAAACTAAAGCAGCGAGAAAAGCAAAACGGAAAGAAATGAAATTGAAAAAAAAGGCCCTAATGGAAGGAATAAATGTTGTTGCTGGTATCTACCACATTGCGCCTGAAGTGATAATAACCTGGATACACAAACCTAGCAAAGGACCATCAAAACTTTCAACACAAGAAAGCCTAGAAAGAATGAAGATAGCTAATAGAGAAAAAGCAGTTGTATTGAGAAAGAAAAAACGATTACTCAGATCAAGAAGTGAAAGGGACAGTAGGCAAGCTGATTTATTAGAGGGAGGAGTAGATGAATTTGAAAAAGCAAAGATAAGACATCAAGAAACATTAGACGATGGGCATACAAGCGGAGAAGGAATTGATGCACCAAAAATTCCTAAGTTCAAAGAAACATTGGGAATACAAGAAAATGAGAGTGGGGAGAAAGTTGGAATAGATTTTGAAAAAATAGATAAAATTTTCGCGGAGCTAAAATCCCTAAAAGGAGCTGAACTAGCAACCTACAAAGTCACCGTCGAAGAGTACATATTCACAATATTACCAAACTACCTAAAACATCTTCGTAAAACTTGGGATATAGGTTATTCATCTCGAGAAGACTATTTGGAAAAATTTAATACAACCATTAAAAACCTACAAAAAGCATATAACAAACCAGCGCCTACGGCTACCGGCATAACCTCAACCTCGGCCCCAGCAACAGGAGCTACCGACGTAGCCTCAACCTCACCATCAGCATCTCCACCTGTCAGTGTAGCCCCAACCACAACGCCAACATCTCCGGAAGGACTTGAAATTAGTTCAGAAAAAAAAGAAAAATTAAGAACCGAAGGACAAAAGATTTTAACTAAGGCCGGAGAAAGCAAAGTATTCACAGGAAATAAGTTGAATACAACGACAGAAAAATTAGGAAGAACTGTCCAGAACAACAATAGGTTTAGGTTAAACATAACCCCGGAAAACGGTCATGACATGAAAGTAGACGGCACAGTTAACAAATTCCTCAACCTTACACAAACCAATCCTTTTCATTTCACGAAGATAAATGTAGAAAAAGACAACGATGGAAAAACAGTAATATCAACAATAGAAAGAAAATTTGGATCTGATCACAATATCAAAAGGAAATATAAAATCGAAACATTAGAAGAAAAATCACACAAAGAAAAACTCGCAGCTTTCAAAAATGAATTTAATCTTAAAGACCACGCAAATAGAATTACTAAAACAAAAGGCCTAACAAAAGAGCACAAAACAAACAACCCGCTCATCCTCGAAAAACTAAATGTAGAGGCCACAGCCGAAGAAGGAAAAGATTACATCGAAGTAATCCAAGCAGCTTTGCTTAAAAAAGGGTTTAAACTCGGAAAAACTGGCGATAATGATAACGGCGTAGACGGTGAAGCTGGAGACAAAACAATCAAAGCCCTTCAATCATACGTCGAAGCTATGCCTACTACATCCTAAACAAAAACCCCTATTGCTAGGGGCTAAATCTATCAACGAATGGTGGTACGTTGAGACTTTTAATTTTTGTTTTTATCTCGGCCAAGGCTTTGGTGTTGTTTTCAGCCGCACCACCGGCTGCCCGTGCTCCCCTATCACATGTCGCAAGCGTCAAGGATAAGAGCGGAACAGTGACCAGAACAGTCTGATCGTCATCGCTCACGGTAATGAGCATCGCCTCAGGAAGAGAGAAGGAGGAACAATTTCTTATTCCCCCCATCCCTCGTCCAGGGATTGTTTTGTTTTTGTTTTTCCGGTTTTCAATTTGCTTTTCTAGGGCATTGACTTTCTGTTTTGGAAAATCATACAACTATACTCAGCAACCTCACTCTTGTCAAAAACATACGGTAGACATACCAAGAGCTGTTTTCTAATTTAGATTGCTACGAGAAGACATTCCCCTCCCCCAAATTTTCATATACATTAGAAGCATGTTCATTTCACTGGATCTAGAAACCACAGGGTTCCACCCAGACAAGGACCGAATCATTGAATTCGGAGCTATAAAATTCGATCTCGAGGGAAACAAAGAAACTCTTCAAATATTAATAAATCCTGGGGTATCAATTCCTCAAATCGTCACTCATATCACCGGGATTAAAGACGCAGATGTTGCGAGCGCTCCGCTATTCAAGAACAAACAAAAAGAAATGGAAGACTTTATTGGCGATCTTCCAATCATCGGGCACAACATACAATTTGATACTAATTTTCTACGCGCAAATGGAATTGAATTAGTAAATCCAGAATACGACACCCTCGAACTCACAAGCATACTAATCCCAAACTTAAGTTCCTACAGCCTAGAAGTCCTTACTCAAATATTAGAATTAACACACGAAGAAAAGCATCGTGCACTCGACGATGCAATAGCTGCAATGGAATTGTTTCTAAAACTTGCAAACAAATTCCAAGAACTCCCAGGAGAATTAATAGAAGAAATTCACGCAATCTGCAAAAAAACAGATTGGCCATTGAAAGATTTTCTACTAACGCTAAACCACAAAGACGGAAGCCCCCCAGAACCTAAAGCTAAACAAAAACTTGAACCCAAAGACACTCCATTTCAAGAGATCCTAGACACAAAAGACTCTGCGCTATTCGAATTCCCGCAACCACACGAAGCACTCACCCTCGACCTAGCAAAAAACGCAAACAAAGACACGTACATCGCAACTTCCCACTACTTATTCCGAGAAATTCAGCAAGATCTTCCAGAAGAAATTGCTCAAATCGAGGCCCCAACAAATTACATTTCGCCAAAACGCCTCAAAGAATTTGCAACAAAAGATCATTTTGAAAATTACGAAACAACAGCCATTCTAAAATACATAATTTGGCTAAACCAAACCAAGACAGGCCACCTAAGCGAAGTGTCGTTTTTTAGAAAAGAATACATAACTCTCGATAGAATAAACGCTGATCCTGATTTCACCGACATAAAATCAGAACCATTCATCACGGAAGCAACGTCAAAGGACACAGAACATCCAGTAATCTGTTCTCACAAATACCTCATTGAAGAAAAACCAGAAATTAAAGAATTGATAATAATAGATTTCACTTCATTCACAAAAACACTACACCACGACCTCTCAACCCAATTTTCCCTCACAAACTTCTCTGGTTGCATCGAACAACTCCAGGAAACCCACAAAGCCAACCCGGCACTCGAGTCTTTACTTTCTCGAGCCTCAATACTATTCGGCCTAATCGGCCTCCTCTTTGAAAAGTATAACGACAAAAACCTCTACACCCCACGAAGTGTAATCAACGAATCACATTTCCAAACGCCCGAATGGAAAAATATATCAGACGCAATCACAAGCCTCATCGAAATATCAAAAGACCTCGCAGACATAAACAACATTCACACCGCCCCAATCCTAAAAAAATGGAAAAAATTCCTCACTATCCTGGATGAGACATTCCGCAATCCAGACCTAGAAAAAGAAACTATCTGGATCGAAAAAGACACACATAGTGAAGTTGTATTCCGCAAAGCACCAAACTCACTCAAGGAACCAATAAAAGCCATCCTGGATAAAGTCGAAATATTAAAAATAGTCGACGAATCCCTGGATCTGCAAGACCAAGGGACATTCACAAAATTTCTATTCGGCCTCCCTCAAAACCTCCCAATAACAAAACTTGAAACTCCCAAAAAAGACATCACGATTGAAATATCCCAAGACACTCCTCAAAACGAAAGAGAAAGTAACAATGCATTAAACGCCTACCTCACCAAGAATCTAAAAGGCGGCTCAGCCATAGCATGCAACTCAAGGAAAGTTCTCGAATACTTCACTCTTTCCCTCAAAGACAAACGCAAAGATCTCAAAATAGTCTCGCAACTCACCGGCTCAATAGGAAAAATAGCCGAGCAATTCAAGCAAGATCCCGAAAACTCAGCACTATTTCTCACCACCAACGCCTGGGAAATATTCCCAAATCCCGAATTGATAAATCATCTATACCTACACAAACTCCCATTCAATGCACCTTCAGATCCATATCTAATCACACTTTCAAACGAGTTTGAACGACCATTCGACGGATTACAAATACCATTAGCTATTTTTCGCCTTAAAAAAGCAATCAATAGACTCCCTGGAGGCACTCTTACCCTATTTGACTCAAGGATCCACAAAAAAGACTACGGAAAGGCATTCCTAGACAATATCGCCCCTTTAGCTACGCCAGAATTTTTCAGCATTAACGTTTCGCAAAACAGTAACTAAAATCCTTCCACAAAAAACAAGCAGCGTAAAGAGCCTTAGCCAAACAAACACAAACACTAGTAGTTCTGATATAATCTCACCATGCACATACTTATTCTCGCTGACCCAATAGACAACCAAAAAGCTGGCGTTCATATGTACACAAAACGCTTAGCTGAGAATTTCTTGAAAATCGACAAAAAGACTACTTTTTCCTTCATTCATGAACGCAAAAACAGTTTCTTCAAGGGTACAAATCACCACATCATCCCCAAAAAATCATTCCTAGGATACGGCACATACCGCAAATTCTTCTTAATTCCACAATTAATCCAAAAACTAAAGCCAGACATAGTCCTAGAACCATGTCACATAGGCCCATTCTGCTTACCCAAAACCACACAACGCGCCGTGACTATCCATGACCTTACACCCCTTCTATACCCACAATTCCACGTAAAACAAAGTACAATAGTGCACAAACTGCTTCTCAAGCGCATTCTCAAAAAAGCCAACCTTATCCTTACGGCAAGCCAAACAACAACTTCCGACATTAACAAATATTACCCCTCTCACGGTCCCATTACCACCATCCCCCTCGGCATAAATCCGCCAATCAAAAATACAAAACCCCCTATCAAAGAACCATACATACTCTATCTCGGCACAATTGAACCACGCAAAAACCTCGAAACCCTCATCTCCGCCTTCAACTCTCTAAAAAAATCCACCAAAATCCCCCACAAACTCATCCTCGCCGGCGCCACTGGCTGGAAAGCTGACTATATAGCCACATTAGCAACCAAAAATCCCGACATCATACTCACTGGCCACCTCTCGGAACACCAAAAGGCCGCATATCTCTCACATGCATCCCTGTTCGTCTACCCATCAATTTACGAAGGGTTTGGCCTCCCCCCATTAGAAGCAATGAGCTACAAAACACCAGTAATCTGCTCAACTGGCGGCAGTCTCAAAAGCCTATACTCAAATTACGCCATCACATTCCCTCCAAAAAATTCAAAACAACTCGCACACCTAATCCTAAAATCCCTCTCTCGCCCAAACAAAAAACTCACCGAAAAAGCCTTCCAGTACAGCAAATCCTTCTCTTGGCTATCCACCGCCCGCAAAACCCTTCAGGCATTGAAATCCACGGTCACAAAGTGATAAAATCTGTACGAACCCATTCAAATGGAACTCACTCCAAAGCTTAAAAAAGCCGTATTGGCAGCACAAAAAAGTGAAATCACAGAATTCTTCGTATACAAAAAATTAGCAAAATACACCCCTCTCGTAGCAAACAAAAAAATCCTAAACCGCATCGCAGATGACGAAATGCGCCATCATGATTTCTGGAAATCATTAACAAAAGAAAAAGTCAGCCCATCACGCACAAAAATCTTCTTGTTTACCTTCGCAGCACACGTACTAGGCCTTACCTTCTCAGTAAGACTCATGGAAAGAGGTGAAGATTTCGCACAAAAAACCTACAAAAAACTCACAAAAATAAACCCACACGTAGAGCAAATAATAAAAGACGAAGAAGAACATGAACAATCTCTAATCAGCGTCCTAAAGACAAAAGAACTACAATACATGGGCTCGATAGTTCTGGGCCTTTCCGACGCATTAGTAGAACTAACGGGAGCACTCGCCGGCCTAACCCTCGCCCTCCAAAACACCCGACTAATAATGATAGTCGGCCTCATCACGGGTATCGCAGCATCACTCTCAATGGCCGCATCTGAATACCTATCAACCAAAGAAGAAGATGGCGAAAACCCAATAAAAGCCGCATTAATAACAGGAATCACGTATTTAATCACAGTAGCCCTACTGATCACTCCATTCTTCATAGCCACAAATCCGTTCGTAGCACTCGGAACCAGCTTAGGTATCGGGGTGATAATAATCTTCCTTTTCACCTTTTACTCTGCCGTCGCACGCAACCTCTCCTTCAAGAAAAAATTCTTCGAGATGGTCTCAATAAGCCTTGCCGTAGCAGCAATTAACTTCTTCATTGGATACGTAATTAAGCAATACTTTGGAATAGATGCCTAGGGTTGACAAAACTGTTTAATTCTGGCAGAATGTACAGCTTTTAATGTTTACCATGAGAAGCTTAGAAACACCCGAACAATCAGGAGGAGGACTTGGAGAATTAAGGAAAAGCTTCCAAACAAAAATATTACTTTTAATGGCAGTAGTAATGACGCTTGTAACAACACCAAGTTGTACTCAAGACTTGCAGACTGAGATAAGGGCAGCACAAAAAAGAGCAATGAACACTCCTATCAAACTAGTGGATAAAGATGCGAATAATCAATTGAAATGTCACAGGAAGGCCTTTGAAAAGTATGGAGCAATCCTTTCTTCCGTAAATCAACAATTCTATCCACTAAAACCAGGTGCATTAGGGCAAGAATGTGATGTAAATAATTTCAATGGCGTATACTACGATTTTGAAAGTTTACGCGTTGCCCGAGATGCAATTTTCGCGAACCAGGGCCTAGAGCCAAAACTAGAAACATGGTTAGCCGTTCCAACACAAAATGGCCCAAAGGTAAGAATACGAACAGACGTAGCAAACAGAAAAGCTTACAACAACCCACTCTTCCTAAAGCTAAACAGGATGTTGGAAACTCCAAACATAGATGAAATAGTAAAAAATGTAGATTTTTTCAGAGATCAAATTAGAAGAATCGCGAAACTCGAAGAGAAAAAAAGAAAACAGATAGCAAAAATGGCAGAAGACAGTCAGTAACCAATAAAAAACTCCCCCAAACTCCGAATTTGCTATCCACCATTATTCAAGTATAATAAACATCGGTATTTTTAGAATATAACCTTACAAAAAATGTACATTCTACTCCTAGTATTAGTCGTTGTGGGTGCGCTTGTTGCGTTCCTATACAACAGCCTGGTCCGTCTACGAAACAAAGTAAAAGAAGCATGGGCAGACATCGACACTCAACTCAAACGTCGATATGACCTGATCCCAAACATCGTTGAAACCGTAAAAGGATACGCCTCGCACGAAAGTGGAACATTCGAAAAAGTTGTCCAAGCCCGAACTGCAGCTATGAACGCACAATCTGTGCAAGACAAAGAACAAGCTGAAAATATGCTATCAAGCACATTGAAATCAATCTTCGCATTGGCTGAAAACTATCCAGAATTGAAGGCAAACCAGAATTTCATGCAACTACAACAAACATTAAAAGAAATAGAAGAAGCTCTACAATTAGCACGAAGGTATTACAATGGAACAGTTAAATACTTCAATAACAAGATCAAAGTCTTCACAAAAAACCTTATGGCTGGGCCATTAGGATTCAAGGCAGAAGAATTCTTCCAAGCTACTGATGAAGAAAAAGACAACGTAAAAGTTAGCTTTGATAAAGAAGAAAAACAAGCTGAACCAGCTCCAATGGTTGACGCAGAAGTAGAAGGAACGCCAGAGGAAGCGCCAGCTGCACCAGAAGCCGTTCCGGAGCCAGAACCAACTCCAGCTGCACCAGAAGCCGTTCCGGAGCCAGAACCAACTCCTGAACCTGTAATTGAAGCTTCTGCTGAACCTGCTCCTGCAGCTCCTGCCCCAGAACCAGAGAAAACGCCTGAACCTGAAGCGCCAGCGACACCAGCAGTACCTACAGAACCTGCCCCAGAAGCTCCAGTAGAAGAAGAAAAGCCACAATAAAACATGCCTCATTCCTTTAAAACACTACTGATATTGGGCATTTTTGCCCTCTCGAGTATATCTGCATTCGCAGCCACGGAAGGCTGGGAAATAACTTCGTTCAATTCCGACATAACCATTTCTCAAGACGGGCAAGCAATCATAGTTGAAACAATAGTTGCTGATTTTGCAAATGAAGCTCACAAAGGTATCGCACGAGAAATCCCATACTTATACGACAATCCCCTGGCAGATTACAACGCAGAGATAGAATTCATTAACGCAGCCGACAAAGAAGGAAATGCTTGGGACAACACCGTGTATACAGATTCGGGATATCTAGTCGTTGAAATGCAAAATCATAAAGGCACTCCCGACAACGACAGTCACACATACAAAGTTACATACAAGGCTGACAACATAATCACTTTCTTCGATCAGAAAAAAGCCCTAAAGAAAAATACATTTCCTCATGACGAATTTTACTGGAATATTAATGGACCAGATTGGCCAGTACCAACAAGCCGAGTAACCGCAACAATCCATCTTCCACAACCAATAGACCAAAAAGATCTACAAGTAGACTGCTTTACTGGAGCATGGGGATCATCAGAAAAAGATTGTAGATGGACAATCCGCGACCCAGAAACAATAGTCTTCAACTCAACCAGAAGCTTCGACGAATACGAAAACTTGAGCATCGTCCTCGGAATGCCGCCAGGGACAATCCCCCCTCCATCTGCTACAGAAACATTCTTCAACCAATTATTAAAATATTCCCCACTATCAATTCCACTCATAGTTCTAATGGGGATGTGGACACTATGGCGCAAGAAAGGCCGAGATGATCAAACAGTTCGCGACACAATAATACCCCATTATCATCCACCAAAGGGCCTCTCCCCAACAGAAACCGGCACATTAATCGACGAAAAATTAGACCCAAAAGACATCACTGCTACAATAATCGACTATGCAATCAAAGGCTATATCCGAATCAACGAAATTGAAAAGAAAAAACTCATCGGCACAAAAACTAAACACGAACTCGAATTATTAAAACCATACTCAACAAACAAACCATTTGAAGCTCTCATTCTAGACGCCATCTTCGACAACAACGCAGCAGGCGAGAAAAAATTAATTTCAGAACTAAAAAACAGCTTCTACAAAGATGTTAAAAACATCCGCAAAGAAATAATGAGCCAACTCATCAAAGATGACTACTTCCCGCACAATCCGAAAACAATTCGCGCAACATACGTAGGAATAGGCGCAGCAATCATAATAATCAGTGTAAATATATTCCCAGCAATAAGCCCACTCGCAGCAATACTAGGAAGTATCTCTGGGGCAATAGTCGCAGTCTTCGGAAACTTCATGCCTCGCAAAACAACGAAAGGAACCGAAACATACTATGTATTGAAAGGTCTCTACGAATATATAAACACAGCGGAAAAAGACCGAATGAAATTCCAAGAAGAGAACAATATAATGTTTGAAAAACTCCTTCCATACGCAATGTCATTTGGCCTAATCAAGAAATGGTCAAAAGCTTTCGATGGTCTCATCAAAGATCCTCCATCTTGGTATCACCCATACCATGGCTGGGGGCACAGCCCTTTCGGGATGAAGGCATTCGCAGACGATTTAAGCGGAATTGGAAAAACTCTCACAAAGAACATCACATCTCGCCCAGGCGGTAAAGGTGGAGCATGGGGAGGCAGCAGTGGCTTCTCAGGAGGTTTCTCTGGTGGTGGCTTTGGTGGTGGTGGTGGACACGGACTCTAACGCTCTTCCCAGACTTGACAAATCTTTCAAAAAAAGGTATAAAAGTTGCTACACTAAAAAAATAACCGCCAATTTTATGCCTACGGAAAAAACAGACGAGAAAGACCTACACGAATTAATCGACAGGATATCTCAACCTGAAACTACTCTTAATAAACTTCTACACGAAATTGTTGAGTTACGTAAAAAGGTAAATGTTAAAGCCAAGGAAGCATCTGAAACGCAGCCGTTTCAACCATCCATAGATACTAAAACCCAGCTAACGCCAAAAAAAGCATTAGCTCTAAGTAACGGCCGAAGAGAACAGTCGATAAGCACGCACGAAGACTTACCAGGCACCATGATTCTCAAAACCCGTGAGATATTAGAAAGAGGAGATTTCTCTGTAGCCAAACTCCTCAACTCAGAACTCCGGGTAAACCCAACTGAGCTTCTACTCCTACAAACACCTCGAGATAGAAAAGATTCCATATTCCTCAAAGATAAACCTATACAAGTCACTTCCTTTTCAGCTCAAGCAAGAACACATACGCCAGGGGAATTAATGAAATACAGAACAATAATGGAAGAAATTGAGAAATTCCGAGACCATATAAAAGCCCTCTTGGAAAGTATTGAAATTTAAAGCTCCTCCTGGAGCCTCTCTATCTCATCTCTCAACTCCGCAGCTTTCTCAAACTCCATATTCTGACTCGCAAGCTCCATTTTTGCATCCATTGACTTGATAAGTCTTCCGATTTCCTCTTTTGGAATCTTCTTAACATCTAGTTGACCTTTCCTTGGTTTCTTCGCACCACCAAAGTGACTAATATCACGCACAGCCTTTTTGATAGTCTCAGGTGTAATGCCATGCTTCTTATTATATATCTTCTGCTTCTCCCTCCTACGTTCCGTCTCTCCAATAGCCTTCTCCATAGCATCAGTCCTTTTATCCGCATACATTATCACCCTTCCATTAGAATTTCTCGCACATCGACCAATGGTCTGAATAAGCGCACTCGCACTTCGCAGAAATCCCTGTTTGTCCGCATCCAAAATAGCAACCAAACTCACCTCCGGCAGATCCAATCCTTCACGCAACAGATTAATACCAACCAAAACATCAAATTTCCCAAGCCTCAAATCCTGCAATATTTCAATCCTCTCGATCGTATCAATATCCGAATGCAAATAGCGCACACGAATGTCCGCATCGCTCAAAAAGTCCGTAAGATCCTCCGCACTTCGCTTTGTAAGAGTAGTGATCAAGACACGCTCTCCAACTTTCACCCGCTTCCCGATCTCGCCAATCAAATTCTCAATCTGCCCTTTTGTCGGACGAACCTCCAACTCTGGATCAAGCAATCCAGTCGGCCTCACTACAAGCTCCACGAAGTCGGCTTTTTTCGTATTGGCATACTCATATTTTCCTGGAGTAGCCGAAACAAAAACCGTATTATTCATATATTTCTCAAACTCCGGAAACTTCAGCGGTCTATTATCATGTGAAGACGGCATCCTAAACCCATGCTCAATCAAAGTAGTCTTCCTCGACCGATTCCCCTCATGCATTCCACCAATCTGTGGCACAGACATATGGGATTCATCGATAAACAACACAAAATCCTTCGGCAAATAATCCATCAACGTAGTTGGTGGCTCACCAGGCTCAGAACCATTTAGATACCGAGTATAATTTTCGATTCCATTGCAATATCCTGTCTCCATTAGTATCTCAATATCATATTCCGTACGAGTTTTAATTCGCTCCGCTTCAAGATTTTTGCCAATTTTCTTCAGTTGGTCATATCGTATTTTCAAGTCCGCCTCGATACCCTTAACCGCCCCTTCGATCTTCTCCGGAGTAGTCACATCATGCTTTGATGGGAAAATTTTCACACTCTCAAGCTCAGCCTTCACTTCTCCGGTAAACGTCTCCACCTCCGTAATCGCCTCTACATCATCGCCAAAAAACTCAATCCGGAAAATCGTATCTCTGTCCGGCGGGAACACCTCCACCGTATCCCCTAGTACATGGAACATTCCATTTTTAAAATCCATATTCGATCTCGTATACTGCATTTCTGTCAGCTGCCGTAAAAATTTCTCTCGCTCCAACACATCCCCTACCTTAATAGTCCTCGCCAAATCCTCATACGACTCAGCAGAACCAAGACCGTATATACAAGACACAGAAGCAACGATCAAAACATCACGCCTAGTCAAAAGATTTGAAGTAGCCGCATGTCGAAACTTCGCGATTTCCTCATTGATAGACGCATCCTTTTCAATATAAGTATCAGTCGCTGGCATATAAGCTTCCGGTTGATAGTAATCATAATAAGAAACGAAATAACTCACCGCATTATCAGGAAAAAACTCCTGGAACTCACTGCAAAGCTGCGCTGCAAGAGTCTTGTTGTGCGCAAGCACAAGCGTCGGCCTCTGAATCGCCTCCACAACTTTTGCCATCGTAAAAGTTTTACCAGATCCGGTTACACCAAGAAGTGTTTGGTATTTTTTCTTATTTTTCAAATTTTTCACAATCTTTTTAATCGCCTGAGGCTGGTCCCCCTTCGGCGTCATCTCGGTTTTTAATACAAATTTATCCATAAGAGAAGAGTATCATCGAAATGTGTTATAATCAAGTAGCAGATGCCTAATAAGGAAATATGAAGATAGCAGATTTTGCCACACGGACAGCCCAAAAAGCTGGCGAATACATCGTCAAGAGATCCAAAAAACCCTTCGCAATACATACGAAAGGCGGGAAAGATATTGTAACTGACGTCGACCTAGCAGTAGAAAAATTAATAATCAAAGAGATAAAACGTGAATACCCAGACCACGCGATAATCGCTGAAGAAGACACTTTTGCGAATGAAACAAACATGGAAAAAGTGCTAAATGCACCATACATATGGTTCGTAGATCCAATAGATGGAACAATGAATTTTTCACGTGGAATACCTTTCTTTGCAGTTTCAATCGGAGTATTCCAAACGGAAACATTAAAAAGTTCAAAGAATTTTGAATACCTCAGTGGAGAACTAATAGCTGGCGTAATATACGCCCCAAAACTAGATCGCCTATACACCGCAGAGAAAGGCAAAGGAGCAAAACTCAACGGCAAAAAAATCCAGGTATCAAAAACTAAAAAACTATTAGATTCCGTAATCGCAACAGGATTCCCACGAAACCAAACGAAAAATATCCCATACTTCAAGAAAATGATGAAAGAAACACGCGCCATTAGAAGATTTGGTGCTGCATCACTCGATCTCGCATTCACAGCATCAGGAGAATACGACGGATACTGGGAATTTGGACTTGCTCCATGGGACATTGCTGCAGGGGCATTGATAGTTAAGGAAGCAGGCGGCAAGGTCACAGACACAAATGGAAATTTGCTAGATTTATTCGGAAAAGATATATTTGTATCGAACGGAAAAATCCACGAAGAAACTCTCAATATATTCAAAAAAATCTAACCCCACCATCATGGTTAGAGCACACAGACAAATCGAACGCAGGGCTCAAAAGATAGATCCAGAAAAGATTGCAAACCAAGCAGAAGATTATCTTTATGGCCTCTCCCTCCACAAAAAATTCCTTCAAGGCGTCCAATATTTAGTAAACGCCGACCGAATCAAGGGCGGAATCAAAAAAATCGACCAACTCGAACGCGAAATTGTTAAAGAAGAAGAAAAACTCGATCGACTAAGCGAACGCCGAGCAATCGAAGCCGCAAAACTCGAAGAAGACATCGACAACAATTTTGGAATCCTCGAAGAATACCTCGAGCCAGAAGAGATTCGAGATTTTATGGGTTAGTGTAATAGATATTAAAAATCTGCGACCGCACCAGTAAAGGCACGGCCGCGAAATTGAAATACATAGGGATCAAGGAGAGCCAAGCCAAGTGACTTCACGGTATTCCCCAACTTGCTCTTTGCCAATTTTATTCGGCCTGAGCTCGAAACGGAATTTAACCTTTTTCCCCTTTAAATTCCTCCACCTCTTCTCGAGATACTTACACCGGCCCTGCTTTTTCGCAGTATCATGGTACGTTTTACCGCCTATGACAACCGTAGCAACCGTACCGCCATCCCAGAATAAGTCAAAATTTTTACATGAGTACTTAGTCAAGATACCCACGATTTCACCTTTTTTGAGCTTCCCAGGCTTGATACGTGGGGCTGGCTTCACCTCTACGGGAGAAGTTTTCACTTCAACCCGCATCACGGGATTTTTAGCAGGGGTTTTAAACGAGTCCAACCCCCCGACATAAATCCAAAACCCAGCCACAATGAACACCAAACAAACTCCCAGAATCATCCATTGCTGGGTAGTTAACAACCCGCTCTTCCGCCTCTTGGTACGGATCTTTACCATGATTATCTCTCCTATGGATTTCAATAAGCGCCTCAAAACCGCGACATGCGACAAGAAGGACGGCGACATGATAGAATGCTCAGCCGTTTTGTCAACAAGAACCGTTTAACCTTGCGGCCCACAACCCTTTTCAGTACTATTCCCCTGCAAAAAAGACAAATTCACACGCGCCCGTAGCTCAGTTGGATAGAGCGCAAGCTTGCGGAGCTTGAGGTCGGAGGTTCGAATCCTGTCGGGCGCACCAAAAAATCACCCTCTCAAATTTTCGCAAGCAGTTTTCCTATCTTCAGCCCCGAAAATATAACTTCCAGCCACTAAAACATTCGCCCCAGCAGCTATCGCAATCTTTGCAGTATGGTCTTTTATGCCTCCATCAACCTCAATATCAAGCTCTGGCTTCAATTCTCTCAACCTCTGAACCTTTAGCATCATGTCCTCCATAAAACTTTGTCCACCAAATCCAGGCTCCACAGTCATCACGAGAACCATGTCCACCATATCCAAATAAGGCTCAATCTCGGAAACATCAGTCTTCGGCTTCAAACAAATACTCGGCTTCACTCCCAAATCTCGGATCTGATTCAATACAGCCTCCGGATCCTCGCAAGCTTCAATATGCACAGTAATAATATTTGCTCCAGCTTTCGCGAAATCTTCAACAAAATTTTCAGGATTTTCAATCATTAGATGCACATCCAAAGGCAATTCCGATTTAATTTTCCGCACAACAGACACCCCAATAGTAATATTCGGCACAAAATGCCCATCCATCACATCAACATGAATCAAATCAACATACGGCTCAACCTCAGCAATCTCAACATTGAATTTCCCAAAATCTGCCGATAATATAGATGGTGCAATTTTTATTTCCATAATTCTAATATTAATTTACTTCCCCATTTCGTCCATCTTCTTCACTCGTCGCACATGTCGCTCTTCCCCAGATTCAAATTCAGTCAACAAAAACTTCTCAACAATCTGTTTCGCAACTTCCATATCAGTTACCCTTCCTCCAAGACACAAAACATTCGCATTGTTATGCTTCCGGGTCATCTCCGCATCCTCAACAGTCCTACACATCCCAGCACGTATCCCCTTAAATCTATTCGCAGCCATACAAACCCCAATCCCTGACCCACACACAAGCACTCCCCATGCTCCCTCAGTCTCCAAAACCTTCTCGGCAACTTCACGTGCAAAATCCGGATAATCAACGCTCTCCTCACTAAAGGCCCCAAGATCCACGGTTTTATACTGATCCCCCTCAAGCTGCTTTTTCACCATCTCTTTCATCCCAAATCCAGCATGATCACTCCCTAAATAAATTAGCGTTTTTTCTTTCTCAAACATAAATAGTTTTTTTTAAAAATACTGAGTAACTGATTTCTGCTCATGCACAGACTTAATAATTTGCGCAAGCAATGGAGCAACAGACAGAACCTTTAGCCCCTTGAATTTTTTCTTAATTGGGATTGTGTTTGTCACAACAATTTCTTTAAATCCAGCCTTTTCAAGCCTCTCTATTGCAGGCCCGGAAAGAACGGGATGTGTAACAGCAAAATAAATATCCTTCGCACCATACTTTTTAAGCGCATCCACAGCGGCACCAACGCTTCCACCAGTATCCACAATATCATCGAAAATAATACAATTCTTCCCCTTCACATCTCCCACCATATGCATCACCTCAGCTTTGTTATGTGCTGGTCGTGTCTTATGAATAATCGCCAATTTTGCACCAATCAAATCCCCAAAACTTTTAGCATCTTTCGCCCCACCCGCATCAGGAGAAACAACCACAAGATTCTTCAGTTTCTTTTTCTTAAAATAATCCGCAAAAAGCTTATTAGTATTCAAATTATCAACTGGAAAATCAAAGAACCCCTGCTCCTGATCACTATGGAACTTTATCCCCATCAAATGATCCGCTCCAGCAGTCGAAATAAGATCCGCCACAAGCTTTGCAGTAATCGGCTCACGTGGAGTCGCAACTCTATCTTGTCTCGCATAAGGATAATGCGGCATCACAACGTGTAACTTCCCAGCAAAAGACCTCTTCAAAGAATCCAGCATTACAAATAGTTCCATCAAATCCTCGCTCGAATCCTGAGTGCCAGTTTGAATTACAAAAGCATCTGCTCCACGAACAGTCTCGTCGGGTTTTGTATAGATCTCTCCACACGCAAATCGCTCAAGATGCATTTTTGATAAAGGAATCTTCAAATGCTTCGCTACTTCTTTTGCCAATTCTGGATGAGACGATCCGGAGAATAGTTTGATTGAATTTGCCATCTTTAGTTTTGTTATTGCGGAGAGAAGTATAGCAAATAATAGATCCTAGTAAAAATCAAAAGAATGGGCGCAGCTATACAAAAGCTGCACCCGAAATTAAAAACATCACTTCCCTCGCATGAAAGGAAAAATAAAGCAACCGAGCAAACTGAAAATCACCATCAGCCCAAAAGAGATGCAAGAAATATCCCACGCCCTTGCCCTGATGGCATTTGCCGCTACATCGCAGCATGGCCCCGCCATCCAATACATGCCAATAGATGCAACCAATAAGATCAAAAATTGAAGAATTCCAAGAACAATAAGCCCTACACTGATAAATTCCATTTTCTTTACTTCCATACCGCCCCTCACTATTTATGATGTTTTCAACGAACTCCAACTAGGAGCCATTACAAAACACCAGTTGTTTAAAACGACTACACTAATTGGATAGCGAATATAATACTTTAAGGCACTAAAGTCAACCCTCAATCCTCAGATACGTCGGCCCATACTCACCCAACATTTTTTCAATCTCTTTCTCCAGCTTATTTTCATCCTTCACATGAACCACTTTCATATTCGGAAGATTCTTCAATATTGCCAAATCCTCAAGATCCTCATACCCACTATTTCCAAAATTCGCACCAATAATTTTCACATTAAGGTTCGGCACACAAATACCATTACGAATCTGCTCCAACCCTCGACTAGCCAAAAAGTTCGACAACCCAACAATCACCGGCATCTTCCCTCGGACACTAAACCCAACACTTGCCGAAACCATATTTGTCTCCGCAAGACCAAAATTGAACATTCTCTCACCATAAGCAATTGAAAAATCCTTCAGCCCAAGCTTCTCGGAAAAATCCGCTACCATTACAACCATATTCCCGTACTTCTTGCCCGACTCAACCAAAATTTTACCCAACCTATCAGTCATACAATTGTTCTAATTTAGGAATTACTTCATTCATTTCAGCCTCTCCAAGAGCAGAGTCCAGATACCACCTCTTCCCCTCAGCAAAAGGCACGCCCTTGCCCGCAACAGTCTGACACCAAATACAAACTGGCCTTCGCACTGTCGTATATCCCCTATTCACTGCCTCTAAAATCTGATCAAAATCATGCCCATCCGTAACCTTAATAACATTCCACCCAAACGATTCAAATTTATCCTGAATATATCCAGGGTCTAGCACCGCACGTGTAGGTCCATCCATCTGAAATCCATCATTATCAATAAAGGCTACTAAATTGTTCAGTTTGTAATGAGCCGCCGTAGCAGCCGCCTCCCAAACCTGCCCCTCCTGCAATTCCCCATCACCCATCACGCAAAAAACTCTATTCTTTTTCCGCTCCATCTTGAGTGACATCGCCAATCCAGTTGCAATCGAAAGCCCAACTCCATGTGACAGCACTGAAGCACAAATCCCAGGCACTTTTACATTTGGCCGCGCAGTCAAAATCGAACCTTTCGCCCTATAATGTTCCAGCTCTGACTTATCAATAAATCCCAAATCCGCAAGCACAGAATACTGCGTCACCGCAGCTTGCCCCTTCGCCAAAACCACATAATCCTGATCCTCCCACCCCGGCTTCGCCGGATCCACCTGCGCCACAACTCGCCCACCGATATCTCCATAATACAAACTCACTAAAATCTCTACGACAGACATAGCACTTCCAGTATGCCCAGCCCCTGCTTTATGAATAGCCTTCAAAGCATCCACGCGGACTTGCGCCGCCTTTTTTTGTAAATCAGTTACATTCATATATTAAGCTAGCTCGTCATTAGCATACACGTGCTCATACTCTGACTTTTTGTAATCATGCAGTTCATCCGCAAGGAAAAATCTCTTTACCTCTTTCTTTGCATTCTCAACTTCATCAGATGCATGAATCACATTACAAGAAACACTCATCGCAAAATCTCCACGAATCGAACCAGCCTCCGCTTGTCTCGCCTTTGTGATTCCAGTAATTCTACGAACCGCATCTACGACCTCAAGCCCCTCCCAGCACATAGCAATCACGGGAGTACTTTGCATAAATTTCGCCAAATCAGCAAAAAACGGTTTGTCAGCAATGTGCGCATAATGTTCACGAAGTAACGCCTCATCAAGTGGAATCATCTTCATCCCCACAAGCTTCAACCCCTTAACCTCAAATCTAGTAATAATCTGCCCCATCAATCCACGCTGTATCGCATCTGGCTTGATAAGAACAATAGTTTTTTCCTTAACGCCTTCAAAATCCATACTTAAATTGTTAATAATACTTTTGCCCTAAAAGCAGAAGCATTCTAATGGAAGGCCTGTGATGAAACAAGAGAATCACTGCTTGGCCAATTCCAAAAGTCTGTTTTTAAAAGCCTCGAAGGCAGTCTTCACTTCTTCCGGCAATTCAGGGGTAGCCAGCGCAAATTCATATGCTTTATCAATTTCCGTCTTATTTGCATCAATCTTGGCCTTATCGCCACCTGTAGCTATTACAAGAGTTTTCGCCTTATCCAATCTTATCATAAATTCTGCAGGCAATTTTCCTTCATACTTCACCAAAACTTCCATTAACGGCATTGAAGTATCTATAATTTTATCCAACTGAGCTTCCTCTATATTACTTAAAAACTCTTCTCCGAGATTTTCTTTTACAATCTCTTCCATCTCCGCTCTCGTAGGTAGTTTGTCTGGTGTCGCCGCTCCACTCTCCTCGTCCGCTACATCCGCCCCCTTTGCCAGTTTGTTTTTGTCAAACTCTACCTGAGTCAAAAACTTAAATCTTGTCCCTGGGGGAAAACTAGTTCCAGCTAGGATCCCTTTGCCAAAGAAATACGTTCCCTTGCCAAGGCGATTAGTAGATTCGGAAAATTGCGAACCATTAGACCAGGTATTATTAGGTTTGCCCTTTTTGGGAAAATGTATCATTCCCCCGTTTTCGGGAACTTCAACCTCAAGCGCTGCATAACCCTCCAATCCAGAAGTAGCACCCTTGCCAAACTTAATCTCCCCCGTAACTTTCAAATGATTTCTATAAGGAACTTTTTTTCTCTTTGATCCAGGATCAGCAGCTTCCCTTACAAGCTTACTGACATAGACTCCGCCCTCATTATCAATAAGATCGACAAATTCATCAGCATTCTTTTCTTCATAATGCCTTGGTTTCCCTGCAGCCTTACTAGCCGCCGACCTAAGACCACCGGTAAGTTTGCCCAAAATACCATCCTTTGGCAAGGATTCTTCAAAGTCATTCCACCCTCCGTCCATAGCCCAAGAATATTTTTCTCCATTAGTCACCGAAGCTATTAAGCTATACATATAATACACAATCGTATATTCAGGATCACCATTTATCATTCCTCCCCAGTCCTCGTCGGTCACTTTCATGGCGTCTTTCTCCTCAGTACTAGGCTCTTCATCACTGAAACGCAGAGACAACATCATTTTGGTTTTGAAAAGTTGCATCAATCCTTTTCCAATAAAGCCAAACATTCCTGATTTAGCATCAATAACTTTCTCGTCTATTGTCATCACTGATTCCTCAATTGAATTATATTCTTCTATGAAAGCATCACTAATTTCAATTTTCATCACTCTGCCCTCAAAACTAATAGGGAGAGAAGTTTTCATGCCACTCAGTATTTCCCTGTTATTATAGTCTTTTGTTAAGCCGGTATTTTCCTTCTTAAGATTCTCTCGAATAGCAGCCTTAAATGAATTGTCCACAAAAATAGCCATCTTATGGGAAACATCAGCCCTCTCTCCGTAATCCAACTTAGCATTATCAGCAATCTCTTTATATTTGGTCTCATCCGCCTTAAGCTTGCTCTCAATCTCACCCCTATAGCCACCATATGGCTTACCTTGCAAACCATTGAAGAAACCTTCTTTTTCCAACTCCTTCATAACTTTCTTCTCCTTCTCGTTAACCTCCTCCCAAGCCACTGCAAGTTGCTCCATACCATCCCTCACGTCAATCGCACCCTCATACTGCTTACAAACATCTTCAGCATCACCAGTAAAAGTTAGCTCCAATCCGCCACCCTCGGCATTTCTGAATTCAACCTTAAAATCCATCGCCCAGAGAATATCCATGTCAGGATTTTCTATCTCAGCGGCTTCCACAATAGGCTTTAAGAATCTATTTTCAAAATCCAAAT
>CAYLOL010000001.1:10323-37923 GCA_964385295.1 uncultured Candidatus Peribacteria bacterium | reverse complement strand
ACAATATTATCGTATATTTTGATCAAGAAAAATACATTTACGAAGTCTCAGATATCAAAATCATAAAACCAAACGAACTGGAAATTTTGCAATCCTCAAATGGAGAACAAATAACTCTAGTTACTTGCAGTCCAGTTGGGACAAATCTCAAACGCCTTATTGTTACAGCAAAGCCTGTGCAAGAGAATCCGAAAATCCTTCGTGATTAAAGCTCTTCTAGTTGTTTTAGAAGGTCAGCCTCTTGAGCTTGTTCATCGCCTTCTGATGAAGTTTCAGCTTTCTTTATGGAAGTTAATTTTTCTTTTAGTTTTACCTCGTCAATCTTTTTATTTTTCTTTGCGTTAATACGTACCATCTCTTTGTCGTATTCAGCATCGAGCTTTGCGAGCTGTTCTTTTTCGTTCTTCAAAATTTCAATCAACTTCACCACTTGATCTTCACTCATAATTGGCATTATTTGAAGCCAGTATTCACGCTCATCCTGATCCATTGATTCAGTTTCATAGATCATTTTCACCAAATTAGGAAATTTTTCCCTAATCAAGGAAGGGACAATATATAATGCCGAAACATCTTTTATATAATCTTCAGCAGATTTGCTCTTATCTATTACGACACCACCCGTGCCAGTTTTAGTCCCAGTTGTAGCCGTATCTTCTGCCATATGGACCTATTGTAAATATTTTCAAATAATAAACAAATCTTTGCCATCTTCTTCATGTCTCGCCTGAATTTCACGCAAACTTTCAATACGATTTTGCAATTGGAAACTTTCATTATTGCCACTTTCAAATAGATCGCGAATTTCACGAATAGCAGATGCCATGTTTATCGCTTCTAAATCGATCTTGCCTTTAGTCTCTTCCGGCAAAGTGTCGTAGACGGCCGTGTTGATTATCGTTGAAGGCTTCATGGGATCAACCACACCTTCTTTAATGAGACGCATAAGTTTTTCGAGGAAACTTTCCTGTGCGCTAGTTGTCCCAGTTGGATCTTTCAATGGCTCATTCAATTTTTTCTGAGTTTTTTCATCAATCATTTGCATGCTGGTTAAAAAACTTCTAAAGTGATACCACAATATCAAACTTTATGGACAGAGGACAGGCAAAAATACGTATTGAAAAACTTAGGGGCAAGATTAAAGATTTGAACTACAAATACTTTGTATTAGACCAATCTGAAGTAAAAGAGTCGGTTCGCGACTCATTAAAAAGAGAGCTAATTGAGCTAGAAACCGAGTATCCAGAATTCATAACTCCGGACTCTCCAACGCAAAGAGTAGGAAGCGCACTTTCGGGCAGATTCAAGAAAGTGAAGCATAAAAGTCCTAAGAAAAGTCTCTCGGACGTATTCAGCACAGAGGAAATACGAGAATGGTATGAACGTATACATAAGTTAACAGATGAAAAGATTGAATTTGTATGCGAATTAAAACTCGACGGACTTAATATCACAATCCAATATGAAAAAGGGAAATTCGTCCGTGCTTTAACGAGAGGAAATGGGATAGAGGGGGAGGATGTGTCACATTCAATCAAAACAATTGAAAGTATTCCACTAGAACTAAACAAAGAAATAGATATAGAGGTTTCGGGAGAAGTGTTCATGCCATTTAAAAGCTTCAAAAAATTTCCGCAATTTGCAAATCCAAGAAATGCAGCAGCAGGTACGGTTCGCCAGCTTGATCCGCAAATTGTTGCAGAAAGAGAGCTAGAAATGTTTTTCTACCATGTGGACAAAAACAATATGCATGAGGGGATTGATACCCAAGAAGGGCTGCTGAAAACTTTTCAGAAACTCGGATTAAAAGTGTGCGAACATTATGAAAAATACGATTCAATAGAAGATGTAATTAAATTCTGCAAATCCTGGCATGGAAAAAGAGAAAAGCTTCCATATGAGATTGATGGCATAGTAATTAAAGTGAACGATCTCAACCAGCAGCTTAAAATGGGCTACACAGCAAAAGCTCCACGGTATGCAATCGCTTACAAATTTCCAGCGGAACAGGTTTCGACAAAAGTGCTAGACATAAAGCTTCAAGTTGGGCGCACGGGGGCAATAACCCCAGTTGCCGTGATGAAGCCAATGCTGGTTGCGGGGTCGACGGTTTCACACGCAACTCTTCATAACGAAGATGAGATAGCGAAGAAGGACGTGAGGATAGGAGATACGGTAATAATCCAAAAGGCCGGAGATGTGATTCCGGAAGTAGTTGAAGTAATGAAGGATCTTCGAACAGGCGATGAAAAGAAATTTAAATTTCCAAAAACCTGTCCAGTTTGTGGCGAGAAAATTATAAGACAAGAAGGCGAATCGGCTTACAGATGCACAGGAATAGATTGCCCCGCAATAAAACAAGAGGCTTTCGAGCATTTCGTGTCAAAGAAAGGATTTGACATAGATGGTTTAGGAGGAAAGCTTGTTGGGCAATTAATAGATGAAGGGTTGGTGCAAGATGCGGCAGATATTTTTATGTTAAAAAAAGGAGACTTACTTCCTCTGGAGCTTTTCCAAGAAACTCGCGCTGATAAATTACTAGCCTCAACAGAGAAGGCTGCACATATTTCCCTTGATCATTTCTTATTCGCTCTCGGCATAAGATATTTAGGAGAGCAAGGGAGTTATGATTTTGCAAAATACGCCATAGCGCATGCGGCAAAGTCCGACAAAACTATAAAAAGATACAAAAAGACAACATCACAAGAATCCTTGTTCGGGGATAAAGAAGAAGATCAAAAAGCGGAAGAATTTTCTATTCTTGATCTTATTTCAACCACAGAAAGGCTAACGCTCGAGGAAGTTACGAATATTGATGGCGTGGGAGAAAAAACAGGACAAATAATCCACAAATGGTTTGCGCACAAAGAAAACAAGCGCTATCTAGAAAAGCTATACCGCGTTGGAGTGTCGCTCGAAGTATCTTCATTAAAAACAACTGGCAAACTAGCAGGCAAAAGCTTCGTCATTACCGGCAGCCTCGTATCTCTTACCCGCGACCAAGCTAAGGATCTTATCAAAAAAAACGGCGGTAAAATTCACTCCACAATCACCCGCGACACAACCTTCCTCGTCGCAGGCGAAAAAGCTGGCTCAAAACTAAAAAAGGCCCAGGATTTTGGAGTAAAAGTTATTTCAGAAGAGAAATTACTCAACCAACTCTCCTCCGAAAATCTCTAATGCCTGATCAGTCAAATCATCTTCACTAATTTCTGGTTCCGCAACATTAGGTTTTTCCTCAACTACGGACTTTAGCTCCAACTCCTTCACAATCCCAGTAATCTTTACTGGCTTACCAAAAACGACTTTGATTAAATCTTCAAGCTCGATCCTATTGTCATGCTCGATCACCTTATCTCGGTGGAATTTCGTATTAAATTGCAGAGTAATCTTGAAGTCATCTACAATCGCAGGAATCGCATTCTTTACTGACATTTTTAGTGAAGGTTTTTTCACTCGTTCGGTAATGCGCGGCCATTTATCTTTTAGATGACTGATTGTTAATGGAACATCTTCATCAGTTTCTTCTTTCTTAGACTCAGCCTCTTCAATAGTTATAGGTGCTTCTTCCTCAACAGGTTTAGACTCAGCCTTTTCTGCTGGCTTAATCTTTTCATCGCTAATTTGAATTTCCTCATTAGGAACAGACACAAAATTACTAGTGATTTTCACTGCCGCAATCTCAAGAGGTAGCTGCGGAATAGAAGATTCGTATTTCGCTGGAGCTTCCTGAAAAATTTCAATCATCGAAATTAATCTACCAACCTCGTCGGTTCGATCATTATTGACAGCATCAAGCAGCTTCTCCCTCAATACGTCGATGAATTCATGCACAAACTGTTTCAAATCACTTCCCTGACCATGCAACTGGTTTACTAGTTTTAGTGACTCGGCTGTGTCATTGCCGACAAGAGCCTTATATAAATTTTCCAGAGTACTCAAGTCCGTAACTCCCAAAATGTCATGAACATTATCAAATTTTAGAGTTTTTTTCACGGTTAGCTGCTCAACCAATCCTATTGCATCCCTAAGCCCACCATCCACATACCGACTAATCAACTCGAGAGCCGTATCATCAGCTTTTATATCTTCTTTCTGGCAAATAAAGCTCAGCCGTGTCATCAGCGCCTTCTTATCAATCCTTCGGAAATCAAATCTCTGACATCTAGAAATAATAGTCTCAGGGACCTTGTGAGCCTCAGTAGTAGCAAGAATGAAGTATGCATGCGACGGTGGCTCCTCAAGTGTCTTAAGCAGCGCATTAAAAGCCTCCTTCGTCATCATATGGACCTCATCGACGATATAAATCTTTACCTTTGAACGACTTGGGGCAAATCCAATCTTTTCCTTCAGATCCCGCACTTCATCAATTCCTCTATTTGACGCAGCATCGATCTCAATCAAATCAATCAGCCGTCCATCATTAATGTCCGTACAAAACTCACATTTATCACAAGGTTCATATCCATCTTTCAGATCAATGCAGCAAAGTGCCTTTGCCAACAGTCGAGCAGTCGAAGTTTTTCCGGTTCCACGAGGACCAGTAAACAAATAAGCATGAGAAACTCGTTCATTCTTGATTGCATTTACAAGAGTGGACTTAACGTGGTCCTGCCCAACAAGATTGTCAAAATTATGCGGGCGATATTTACGATAAAGAGAAACAGTTTCCATGAAAGTCGTTAGTGGATAGAGAGTTTAGCACGATCTCACATGAAGTTTAATCTTTTTTTCGAAGTTTTCTTTTGAAAATAATCCCGCATGCCTCCGGATGGTATGAGGGCGGTAAAATTTTTCATTTGTTAATAATCTAGCTAGCCCATCTTCCATCGATTCTACCGTTGGCTCAAAGAAAAATTCTCCAGTCTTACCAGAAATTACAGTCTCAGTACATCCACCTTTTGCATATGCAAGCACAGGCTTGCCGCACGCCATAGCCTCTACAGGCACGATCCCAAAATCTTCTTCTCCAGGGAAAATCAGGGCTCTACAATTCTCCATATACTCCTTCACCGTCTCGTCATCCTTGTATCCGAGTATATCAATATTATCAGCAGCAATATTTTCCAGATACTTCCTTTGTGGGCCATCCCCAATAATCACAAGCCGCCGCCCTAATTTATTAAACAACTGCACGGCAAGATCAATTTTTTTGTACGGAGTTAGCGTGGAAACAATCAGGAAGTAATTTGAATTTTTTTCACATGCTCGAAATCTCTCGACATCAACTGGTGGATACACGATATCACTTTCAGCTTTATAATATTTCCCAATTCTTCGCTTCACGGTAGCGGAATTCGCCATATACTTATCTGGCCTATCACTAGCAACAAAATCCCACTCTCGCAGATATTTTATCAACGGTGCATAAAGTAACGCTTTCACGCCAGAGATATTATTCTCATGCTTATACTCATTAGCCCAATCCCATGCATATCGCATAGGGGAGTGCACATAGCAGAGGTGTTTTGTGTTTAATGAAGTGACAATACCATGGCTAAAAGCAGTATTAGAACTAATCACAACGTCATATTCCTCCAAGTCAAAACTCTCAACAGCCCTAGGCATCAGATGTGTAAATAACCTATGTCTTTTTCGTATAAACTTTGGGTACTTTTGCAAAAATGAAGTTTGCACCCGTTCTTTAGGAAAAACTTTCCCCACTTTTTCCTCGTCATACAGCATCGTAAAAATCGGAGCCTTCGGATACATATCTGCCAAGACCTTAACGACTCGCTCAGCCCCACCGAGCTTGAGCAAAAAATCATGTACGATAGCAATTTTCATCTATTATTCAGTCAGCTCTTCTAGGATCAACTCTCCAAATTCGCCAGGAGCACATTCATCCATATTAGCCAAAATTGTTGCCTTTACATCTTGATCAGCACGATATTTTTCCATCGCATCCTTGAAAGCTTGAGCATCCTCAAATCCATGCTTGCTGAAAATTTTCTCAACTTCTACATTTAAAGTATCAGAAAATACATCCTCAGTCTCGGGAGAGAAAACAGTACAGGCAGATTCAGTAAATGCATCAATAAAAGATTGTTTTTCGTCTTTAGGGCTAAATAAACATCCAGACAGAGACATTACTAAAACGACTAAAAGAACTTTTGTAATCAGCGATTTCATAGGGAGTGAGTTATAAATAATCTAAAGACAGTATAGTTACTTCAGAAACGCTGTCAAATCTTTGAGATTCAAGGTATTTATAACATCTTTTGGTGTCAGCCACCCACGGCGAGCCATTTGAATTCCATACTTCATGTAGAGTGGATGGCCTAGATCGTGTGAATCGGTATTGATAGTGATTTTTGCACCCTTATCATTCGCAATCACTAGATATTTCTCAGAAAGATCGAGACGCTGTGGATTTGAGTTTATTTCAAGTGCAACGTTATTTGTAACGCACGCATCTATCACTTTTTCCATGTTGAATTCTGAGGGAAGGCGCTTATTTAAGAGACGTCCAGTAGGGTGTGCGAGTATTCGCGAGTAAGGGTTTTCGATCGCAGCTATCAAGCGCGCAGTCTGTACGTCAGCTGGGAGGCGACTATACATATGGGATGCAATAATTACGACATCTAACCCTTTAAGAATATCATTATCAAAATTTAGCGATCCATCCTTCATAATATCCACCTCAGATCCTTTTAGTATTTTAATTTTTCCCTTCAGTTTTTTGTTAAGCGCATCTATCTTTTCCCATTGTTTTTTAATATCACTTTCCCCAAGCCCTCCAGTTATCCCCATGGCAGATGAGTGATCAGTGACAGCATAATATGAGTAACCTCTTTCAATAAATGCGTTCGCCATTTCTTCCATCGTGCGCCTACCATCACTATTTTCGGTATGCGAATGTAGATCACCCTTAATGTCAGATAACTCAATGAATTTCGGGAATTTTTTGTGCTTGAGACCGTATTCTATTTCCCCTGAATCGCGTCGAATTTCGGGAATCACATATGGTAGACCCACTGCTTTGAAAATATCTTCTTCCTTTTTCCCTGAAATCATTTTTTTGTCACGAAACACTCCGTACTCATTGATTTTTAATTTCTTGCGCTTTGCCAGGTCACGCACTCGGATATTATGATTTTTGCTTCCGGTAAAGTAGTGCAGTGCAGCACCAAAACTTTCATTATTGACAACTCTCAAGTCAACGTCGATCCCACTCTCGAGAAAGACGGTAGATTTTGTATCTCCATTAACAATTACGTCCAAAACTTCATTATAGTTCACGAAATGATCTATTACCTTACTAGTATCTTTCATGTTTTTAACTGTAACCAGAATATCAATGTCACCAATACTTTCCTTCCCTCGGCGCAAACTACCAGCGAATTCGATCTGATCAATCTCTTTCAATTTTTTCATGTATTCAATGATGTGCTCTGCCTCCATTCGAGCCTCCGAGATTAAAAATCTCTTGGTTGAAAAGCGTGCGTATTCATCAATAGCTTTCAGTATGTCTTTTTCGCTTTTTTCACCCATTTTTTCTAATCCTTGTAGAAGATTATTCTGAGCGGCATCTTTTAATTCTTTGATACTTTCAATTTTAAGGGAATAATAAAACAGTTTCACTTTCTTGGGTCCAACACCTCGTAGATGAAGCATTTCTAGAAGCCCTTCTGGGAAACTTTTTTTCAGCTTAATATGCTCGCGGCATACTCCAGTATTAACAAGCTCGATAATTTTGCTCGACAAGTCTTTGCCAATCCCGGGAATTTTCGATAGATCTCGTGGGGAGTCATCGACCAGGTCTCTCAAATCTTTTGGAAAATTCATAGTAGTCAATGCGGCCCTTCTATATGCGTTAACGCGAAATACATTCTCACCTTTGATATCAAGGATATCTCCCATTTCCTCAAAAACTGCAGCAATTTTTTTGTTATCCATGCAATACTTTTAATGTCTGCTTTGCAGATGTTTCCCAGGAAAATTCTCCCAGTCTATTCTTGCCTTCAGCGACAAGTGCTTCAACGTACTCGGGGTCTGTTGCTAATTTTTCGAGCCCAGATGCAATTGCATTCGTGTCTTCGGGGTCAATGAGACAACAAGCTCGACCAGCAACTTCGGGCAGTGCGGAAAAGTCAGAGCATAGAGCAGGCTTGCCATAATAAAATGCTTCTAAAAGGGGCAATCCAAATCCTTCATACAGAGATGGGAACGTGAAGGCTATACAATGCTTGAAGAGTAGTGCTTTTTCATTGTTATCCACATAACCAGGGATGACAACTTTTTCGGCCAATTTTAATTCTCCAATTTTTTTCACAATGTCTTGGAAGCCGACACCTCTTTTTCCGGCTAGGAGTAATTTATAGTCATCGTGTTTCTCGGAAAATTTTGCAAATGCTTCAACTAATCTTTCCAAATTTTTCTTGCTCTCAAGTCGTCCAACAAACAAAAAATATTTCGTATTATTGTCGATCCCAAAGTGCTTACAGAAATCAACATCAGCAAATTTCAAGTCCTTGATCCCAGAAGGAGGAGTAAACCCATGGGGGATTACTGCAATCTTTTCAGCTGGGCATTTAAAGTAGGACTCGAGGTCGTCGCGAGTTGCCTTGCTTGGAACGATAATCTTATCCGCGTGCTTGACTGCATACTTCGTGCTCCATTTCAGATAATGATATTGAAAAAATGAATACACTTCTTTTAGATGCATAAATGCGACATCGTGGATTGTAATGACACTTCTTTCGGGAAGGCGAAGCGGAAAAACATGCGATGGCACAAAAAGCACATCAGGCGGATTTTTTCTCATCTCTTTTGTCAAAGCACGAAGCGTCCATAGCCGCTTCGCCTTCAAATTCTCCCTTGTATACAAAACCACCTCATCATCAGCTGAGACATTTCTCTGGATAGCGTCAATAATCTGCTTACTGTAGTTCTCGACTCCAGTGGCTTGTTCATGAGAATATCTCGATGCATCAATTCCGATTTTCATAGTTCTATTTTATGCAAATATCCTACCATATCCTCATCCTCTTGCCAAAGTAAGCCCACAAATATATCGCACGCCAGCATCCTTCAAAGCTCTACTACATTCTTTCAAAGTCGCACATGTAGTCGCCACATCATCGAGCAAGATTACGGTTTTTCCACGCAGTATATTCTCAAACCCATCTTTAACAATTACGGACTTTCGCAAATTCTCAAGTCGCTCTGCACGATTCAGCTTAGCCTGAGCAATTTCATATTTACTCCTAAGCAAACAACTACACGCTTTCATTTCAGGGAAAAACTTCACCAAATATTCTGCCAAAAGTTCTGCTTGATTGAATCCTCGAAACCTATACCGCTTCTTGTGAATTGGGACCGGAACGATTATTGCAGACTGCAGCTCGGGCATAACGGAAGAGTAGTAATACAGCTGTGTCCGCAGCACCTCTCCGAGCACAGGTAAAAACTTTTTATTAAAGCCATATTTAAACCCAAAAATCATTTTCTTAACTAACGTATTTTCGCGATATCCTACGCAAACCAAAAGTTGATCAAAAAAGTAATTCACACTCTTGCATTTCTCGCAGAACAATCCAGAAATATTAAGCTTTTTACAATGTGGACAAACCTGCCGCTCCAAAAACTTCACGCCTCCCAAACACTTCATGCACACCTGCACTCCTTCCTCCCCACACCCAACGCACCGAACCGGAAAAAACACACCCAATAAATAATTAAATATACGAAAAATCATACATTAACCATACCAACCACTTCTAAAATTTTTCTAAATTATTACAACAACGGCCAGATCGCTTGATAGAAGAATACCAACAACACAAACGAAACGATCGCAGAGACAATTGCAAAAATAAAAGATCTAGGCCGCCTCACGGTCATTACCCCAAAGATAGAAAAGAAAAATATAGGGACCCAATAATAAGAAATCAAAATAAAGTCATTCTCCGAATATGAAGACCAATTGTAAAACATGTAGCCAGTATAAATAATCAATACGGCCAAGATAAGCAAATACAGCGAATCAAAGACAGATTCCAAAGTAAAAGCTTTCTTGCTTTCAACCTTGCCTTCAGCTTTAGGCTCAGCAGCTTGAAGTTTATTTTCTTCTTCCATTTTAATAAGTTATGAATGAGTTCCACTCAATTCTAATTCATAATGAGAATTCTGCCAAATCAATATCTGGTGGGCGATAGTGGATTCGAACCACTGACCTTTCCGATGTCACCGGAACACTCTAACCAACTGAGCTAATCGCCCAAATTTTCTTAAGCGCCAGCATTTTATTGGTATTTTTTTTGATTGTCTAGCCAAAAATATCCTTGAAGTATACTGAGTTTGTGTCTAAAATATAACGGTAAAAATTGTAAACATTTAAATTATGGATCCACAAACAGATCAGAATAATCAAGGAGGAGGAACACCAACTCCGCCACCAGGACAAGGTCAGGGAGGGCAAGGAGCGCCAATACCACCACCACCTGCAGTGCCAATGCCAGGAACACCAGTTCCACCACCTGCAGTGCCAATGCCAGGAACACCAGTTCCACCACCTGCAGTGCCAATTCCACCACAACCCGCAGCACCAATGCCTGGTGTACCAATGCCAGGGGCAGGAATGCCGCCAGCAGGAATGCCAGCTGGGGGAATGACAGCTGGAGGAATGCCAGGAGCAGGAGCGCCGATCCCACCACCAGAACCAGAAGATACAACTCCTGCAAACTTCCAACTTGGGGCAAAATTGCCACCAGAGTTGAATGTTCCAGTTCCAAAACACGAACTTAATTTTGACGAGAAATATTTCCTTCGGCTACTCGCGGGTTCTATTTCACTTTCACGTGATGAAAAAAAGAAAATTGTTGAATCAATTCCAAAGCTAAGGCAAGAGCAAATTGACGAGTTAGTCAAGATTTTCGAAGAAGAGAAGCAGAAATTTGCGGCTCTTTCAAAGAAGCACGTTCCACAGCTTGAGAAGCTTGCGGATCAACACCACAAAGACTGGATGGACCTCGAAGCAAGTTACCAACAAGATCAGCAAAAAGAGGAAGATACAGGAAAGGCAGAGGAGATTAGGAAGCAACTTGGCCTCTAATATTTCCGTCTTTCATTAATTTTTGAAGTTTAATTATAGCGACCTCATTCACGGGGTCGCTATTTTTTGGACAAGAAAATTGTACAGGCAAATAATTAGAAGTTACCCCATTACAAATTCCATCTTCACATTTCTCAACTAGCACTTCCATCTCACGGCCCAAGAATTTTTTCTTGTAATCCGTTGCCATTCTATCAGCGATATCGCGTAGTTTTGCAGCTCGGGGTTTTTTAATTTCATCTGGAATTTGGCCATCCATATAGAAGGCTTTTGTTCTAGTTCTTTTTGAATAGGGGAATACATGAACTTTCATAAAACCCATTCTCTCAACAAACTTAACTGTCTCCTCAAACTCCTCATCAGTTTCTCCGGGGAATCCAACAATAACATCAGTCGTAAGGGCAATATCAGGCACAGCTTCTACGAAGCGCCTATAGATTTTTTCAAACTCTGCAACACTATATTTTCTCTTCATTCGTTTCAACACAGTGTCACTTCCGGATTGCAACGACATGTGAACGTGCTTGCAAAATTGCTTATTCTCAAACAAATTCAAGAATTTCTCCGAACAATCCTTTGGCCCAATTGAACTTACCCGAAATCGCACTCCAGGTGCTACCTCCATCGCAGCATTAACCAAATCCACAAAATCCATCTCTTCCTCACTCCACGATCCGATATTAATACCAGTCAAAACAATCTCCTTATACCCACGCGCCGCAACCGCCCGAACCTCCTCCAAAACGCGCCTGCTTTCAAAACTCACTTCTGGCCCACGCGCCAACGGGATTATGCAGTAAGTACAATAATTATTACATCCATCCTGTACTTTCACGATAGCACGCGTCCGCCTCAAAGCATTTTCCTCACTTCCACCACCAGCTTTCCCCATATCCTCAATATATTTGACCACTTCCTCCCGCTCCTCAAAAACCTCATCCACCTCAATCATTCCCCTATACTCATCTCCCGAAACTCGCCCTCCACAGCCAAAAACAACAACATTAGCAGCAGGGGCAACTTTCTTCAAACTCCTAATAGCCTGTCGTGACTTTCGATCCGCCACATGCGTTACCGTACAAGTATTCACGATTATCAAATCCGCACCATCACCAGCCGCCACACGATCTTCATACCCCACATCCACTATCTCATGCTCATGGCCCAATTTCTCAAACAAACGCTCCGATTCGTATCGGTTAGATTTGCAGCCCAATGTTTTAATCAAAATTTTCATATACATTTTTCCTTTAAGCGAAGGGATTAAATCACACATAAAACCAAGGGTCAACAGCCACGCCACTTGCAAACCACCTTCTTCTATACTAAATTAATAAACGATTTATTTACCTTATTCCTAAACCCAAAAAAGATGAAAAAAGTTCTATCACTCTCAGTACTGACAATCGCACTAGTTACTCTTCTTTCTGGATGTGCTCTCCTCGACAAAATCCTACCAGAAGAAGACCAAGTAGATGCTGAAACAGTTCTGAACGACGAATACTACAAACTTGCAGTTGAATACGGAGATGTAGCTAAGTGTGAAATGATAACAGACGGATCAATGACAAGTGAATGTCTCGATGTTGTTGAGGCAATGCTTCTTACCGATCAGGCACGTGCAGAAATGGACGCATCACTTTGTGATGCTATCGCCCTACCAAAATATGCTGATAACTGTAAGGAAGAAGTGGAGGCGCTAATAGCATATGAAGAAAAAGATGCGGAAGTATCGGCATTTTATAAAACTCAGGCAGAGCTAGTCGATTCCCTTATTAAAGATGGCAATTTAAATGGATGCGATCAAGTAAAAGACGAGAATTACAAGCTAGATTGTGTTGCTGCTATTTTGACAGACAAAGCAATCGATAGAGGAGATGATAGTTATTGTGATGATATTGGAGATATTGAATTTGAGGAAATTTGTAAGGCTGAAGTAGAAGGACATCAGGAGTAAAATTCCAAATACATCAAAAAACCACCCGCTTAATTCACGGGTGGTTTTTTGATGTATCAATAATTTCTAAAACGGCATGTAGCTATCAAGGAAAGTGTTCTCATTAAATCCTAGCTGAGTGAACATATAGCCCGTGTCCAATCCGTTAAGCGCTGACGAATCTAGATCCATTGTGAATCCTGTGTCGATACCATTGCCTCCATCAGGTGGCCACATAAACCAGTCCAGCATGCCCTCTGCGTTTATCATAGTGCCAAGAGGATCAGGGACGGATTCGGGGTCAAGATCAACGGTATTAAATCCTGCCTGGATAACATCACTAAGAGGGTATCCAGTTTCATTAATCATAGCTGTAGGAGTGTTATTACCGTCATTATCAAAAATATCAAAGTCTAATGGGGTAAATCCAAACTCAGGAACCATGTATTCTGTAGTAGATCCATCAGGAATTGTTGCGGAAGGACTGAAACACCTTGCCTGTAAAGTGATATCTGCAACTTTTCCGCCATTATAATAACGCATAAAACAACGAGTCTCATCATCATTCATATAGGCATTTGCTATAACTGCAAAGCGTCTAACCTCTGGCTTTACCATGCAGCCCGTGACTCGATAATCTCCATCAGGACATGCAGCCCAGATAGTGCCCGTAGCTTTGGCAGCAAATGTTTGAGTTGCTTCTCTAGTTTCAAAACGCCCGACTTGAGCACCGTAAACTGCAGTTCTTCCTTCAACTATGCCTCCAGAAATATTTGCCCCACGAAGATTATTTGCCAGAACATTCACAGCGGCTATGTTAAAACCTATATAATTCCCTCCAAGAAAGTTCAAAGCCCCAACATTTCCTCCAACCACATTTGTTGAAATCATATTAGTTGCAATACTATTACCAGAAACTGATAGATCTTGTACTGCAGCTCTAGTGAAATCCACATAACTTACATCCACTTTACTAGCTCCTACTTGACCAGCAACTCCAAGAGTTCCGATAATTCCAGTAGCACGAATAGTTCCGGCAACATCAAGAGCCTGCTCAGGAGTTGTTGTGCCGATACCAACTTTTGTAATGTCTTCCCCAGGATACATGATTTTTGGAAGTTGTGGGAGTGTAGGATCAGTAGGATTAGTGCCTCCGCCATTAGTCTTTGAAGCATCCTCTACAACCCAGTCCTCATCCCCAAAATCAGCAGCATCAGACCATTCTAGTCCTCCATCAACACTATATTTTAAAAACATATTTTCATCTCCACAATTATATGGATAATCAGGATCGGTTTTTGGGACAGTAGAGTCAGGAACACACAGTTTCCCATCCAAATTCACGGCATCAAATGTCGGATGAATACTAGATCCAGGAGGAAATTCTCCAGGAACAGAGTCTGCGCCAAAGGCTGCATTCACGCCCAAAAGTAGGACTCCAACCGTGACAGCAAGTGCCATAGAGATTAGAGCATTTTTCATGTTTACATGTTTCATAGGAATAGAGTTAGAAGTCTTGTTTGATTGAATAAGATCAGAGACAATTTTAGCATAATCCCTAAAAAAAACACAAACGTTACTTAAATGTAACGACCAGTTACTGCAAAGTCACCGCAGGTCTAATCTCAAAGTCGATGTTGTCAGGAATATTTGGAATGGTAGGGGACCAAGCTGGCCAACTATCAATCTCAACTTTGTTTATCTCTGGAAGATTTTGAATGTAAACCTTTGCGTCCTCTCTTTCTCGTCCAACGATATGATCTTTTATATTTTGTAATAGCCGAACGCCATTTTCTTTCTCTGGATCAATGGTGTATTGCTCAATTCCTTTTATGTTTGCGGTCAATTTGATTTTTCCGCGAGCGTCATCCCATTCAAATATTCGGTAAGAAGTAGAATCTTCATTCACACGTAGCAATTCTTTTTGTGGGCTTTTCTTTAGTAATAATTCATCTTTTAATATTTGGAGCATATTATCATGCTCATAATAAACACCACTTACATATACAGTCCCACTGACTTCAAATTCACTGATCTCTCGTCCGCTCAGGTCAGAAGGAACATTCGTATATGGTTCACCAGTTCTTACAGCGCCTTCTCCTTCCAGCAAGGTGTATACAGCTGCATTATCAACCAATGTTCCCTTGTCATCTACTGCAGTACGCAATTCTTCCAAAGCGCCTTTGATCAATTCATCTTTCAATCTAGATTCTGCAGCCAAAACATCCTCCTCGGAAATATATGAAACAAAATCTGTTATCCCTCCAGTCATTGGAGCATAGCTTTCAGCATAAAGCTTCGATTGACTACTTTCCTTCAACCCAGGTAGAAAAAATCGAGTCGGCTCAATATTCCCAAGCTCTCCAACTATCCCTCCGTAAGAATCAACCGTATCTGCCAAGACATATGCATCTGCCTTCCCGGGTCCTGCAGAGGTTGCTGGGGGGATGCTCATTGCGGCGCTAATTCGGAAAACGATACCTTCACTAGTTTGAAATCTTGTCTGCGCAACCAGAGGCCACAAATTCTCAGAAGTATTAATTATTGTAATAGTTCCACTCGCATTTGATCCAAGCTCAGATAGTCTTTTCCCAGTAGCATAATGAGTAATGCTTCGTTCGACAGTTACATCAATAGGATAACTAGCAATCAGATGTTGAGGTTGGGTCTCAAGCTCTGAACGATTTTGCTGGTAATCAGCCAGCGTAATATTTACAGATTTTTCTAGAACACTCGCTGTTGGAGTTAGGAATATTGTTGCCCCAGGCAGTGCAATATAGATAACCATTAACAAAATAATCACGCTCACGGAGATAAGGCCAATCAATGCATGCCTATTCGGTGCCACTAAAACAAATTTTGGTCTGTTGTTTACCTTTTTCTTGCGAGGGCTTAAATGTGATAGATTTAATGCTGTTTTCTTTCCTTTCTTTAGGATTTCACTTATCGAAACTTTTCTTTCAGAAACACGGGTTGGAGCATCGTCATCAATTGAATTGACGGTAGCACGTAGGGGAGTAATGCGGAGTTTTTCATCTACATTGTCAGTAGAGAAAAGAACTGGCTTACCTTCATGCCCGATCTTATCAAAAACATCTATCCCAGCCTGTTTAGCGAGATGAGTTCCTTTTTTGTCATTTGTAATAAAAGATATTTTTTTGTTTTCTTCCTTTGCTTTGCGGCGAAGTATTTTTAGATTTACAATGCTTTGGAAAATAGTAGAGCGCTTTGGCGCGACTACATATATTTCTTTTGATGTTACATTCTTGATTTTATTGTAAACAGAGGAAACTTCATCATCTATTTCGATGTATATGACTTTCCGTTTACCATTGGTCTCGATTTCTTCATCCTTCAAGCCCACCTCTTTTTTTGCCTTTTTTGTGGGTTTTTCTTCGGATTTCTCATCGGCAATTTTAATCTCTTTTTCAATATCGAGATCTTTTAGCTTATCCTTTGTTTTGCGGCCTTTTTTTGTCATATTACATTAGTCTAACAACTTTTTTGAGAACTTTGGATGGCATTGATTCTTCCCCCATGAACGTTAATGCCAAGTTTGCAAGTGCCAATGGCATTGCGTCGGACTGA
The DNA here is from genome assembly GCA_964385295.1 of uncultured Candidatus Peribacteria bacterium. Taxonomy (GTDB): domain Bacteria; phylum Patescibacteriota; class Gracilibacteria; order UBA1369; family LOWO2-01-FULL-3; genus CAYLOL01. Next base: position 21,343 of record CAYLOL010000001.1, on the reverse strand, counting down.
TCTGTTAATTGTTTAGTCCTGTCACTCAGATTTGTGATCATCTTCGGATGCAAATAGGTGATTTGTGGCTTTTTCGTGAATGGTAATGATTTTACCCATTCGCGACTTTCGAGCGCTTCTTTTACCTCTGGCAAATGTGCTCCTCCTCCTGATAATAATATTTTTGACGGGAAGGTTTCTATGCCTTCAAATTCTTCAAGTGTTAATGCAACCCCAGAAAGCCATACATCCGTGTCTGTTTGCATTGCCTCTCTAACAATCTTATGAGATTGCCTTTCAAGTTTATCATTACTGTAGTTTAGTTTGATTTCCTCGGCTTCTTGGAAGGATACGTTGAGTATCTGCGCCAATCGTTTCGTAAACATTCTTCCTCCAAGGGTAAACATTTTTGTGCCTTCTACTGATCCATCTCGAACAATCGCAATGTCTGTAGTGCCACTTCCCACGTCTATAAATATTGAATTAAACTGTGCGCCATCATCTACCCCTATGCATCTTGCAAGAGCGTATGGTTCCGCAGCAATAGCAAGCAGCTCTTTGTCAATTTCAGCAGCAATAGTTTGTAGCGCTCCGAAATGAACAAGCGGCGCAAAAGCATTGAATATACTCAAGGTAACCTCTTTCCCCTGAAATCCAATCGGATTCGCTACTTTATACCCATCAATTCTAGTATCAACGATTGCAGCATTCACGAGCTTTACATCAATCTCGCTATAACCAGTCTCGTGCGCGAGCTGTGCTCGCACCACATCAAAAGCTCGCCACTGGACTTTGTGCACGATATTTTTAAGCTCTGACATATCGATCTTTGTATTTGCGTCACGTCTAACATAAGTAGTTGTGTTTGTCGCACCCTTCACGAGTTCTCCGGAAATCCCGAGAATCATCTTGCTAGTACTAACCCCAGCCATCTTCTCAGCTTCACGAATAGCGGTATGGCAGTTTCCAATAACAGAAGCGATATCAGTAACAACTCCACTTTGCATATCTCCAAGCTTTTGTTTTCTTCTACCAACACCAAGGACTTGTCCTTTCACACCCTCGGCTTCACAAACAAGCGCCTTCACAACATCAGTCCCTATATCTAGGGCCAAGAAAAAATTGTCGTCATTCTTTGTTGTAGATTTTTTTCTAAAGAACATAAAATTTAAGCCCTTAAGCTCTAAGCCTATGAAATATACGAAAAATACCTTCCAAAAGCAACTGCATCTTTATGTTGGTTTTAAGAATTGCTAGAAAAACGAACAAAAAGCATCAACGTCTAGACTTTTTCAAAAAATCACCTTGGAATCAGCAAAATTAGTGGTACAATCTCTACGAAAAATCAAGATAAGGGGATTAAATGAGTGAAAAGAAAATGAAAATAGCATTATTGTGTGGCGGTCCTTCTCTTGAAAGGGGGATATCATTAAACTCTGCCCGTTCAGTGTGTGATCATTTGCAGTCAGATGAAGTTGAAGTGAATCCAATATATTTTGATTATCAAAAAAAGCCATATCAAATATCACGTGCTCAATTATATTCTAGCACTCCATCAGATTTTGATTTCAAATTACAAACCGCATCAAAACCCTTAAGCGAGGATGCATTCCAAAAATTTCTAAAAAGCAGTGATCTGGCATTCCCAGTGATGCATGGAGCTTTTGGTGAAGATGGGGAGATACAGCACCTGCTAGAAAAATACAAAATCCCGTATGTTGGATCGCAAAAACAAGCATGCAAGAATTGCTTTGATAAATACAAAGCCAATGAGTTTATAAAGAAAAAAGGGTTTTTTACTTTGCCATCAACAACAATAAAAGCGCACGAACCCCAGAATCATAAAAAAATTATTAAAGACTTTTTTGACAAGCACAAAATAAAGAGAGCAGTGGTAAAGCCAGCTACTGGAGGGTCGAGCATTGGAGTTCATTCTGTCGAAACATTAGAGGGAGCATTGCAGGCTGCACATAGTATCTTCAGCAAGAGAATTGATACAAGGGTTGTGATTGAGCCATTTGCGCAGGGAGTGGAGTTTACGGTGATAATATTACAAAACCGGTTTGGGCAGCCAGTAGCACTTTTCCCCGCTGAAATTGAAACTGATTATTCAGAAAACCAAATTTTTGATTTCAGAAAGAAGTATCTTGCGACTAGGCAGGTGACATATCACTGTCCTCCAAGATTTTCACAGGAAATCACGGAGAAAGTGCAGATTCAAGCTGAGCAATTGTTTACAATGTTGGGGATGCGTGATTTTGCGCGTTTCGATGGTTGGTTGTTGGACGATGGCAATATATGGTTTTCAGACTTTAATCCAATAAGTGGAATGGAGCAGAATAGTTTCTTGTTCCTTCAGGCAGCACAAATAGGATTTAGCCATAGCGACTTGTTGCACTTTATAGTGCGCAACGCGAGCAAAAGGTACGGGCTAGAATTTCCGCAAAAGAAATTAAAGGCCAACTCAAAGAAAAAAAGAATTAATGTGATATTCGGCGGCAGTACGGCTGAAAGACAGGTATCTGTAATGAGTGGTACGAATGCCTGGCTCAAATTGCGAAAGTCAGAAAAATACGAACCACATCCATACTTACTTGATATGGACGACAAAACTGTTTGGAGACTTCCGTATTCAAAAACGCTAAATCACACGGCTGAGGAAATTGGTGATAGTTGCCGCGAGGCAGAAAAAGCAGAGCGAAGACTTGCGCCAATGAGGCTTCGCGTAATTGAAAAAGTGGCAGCAGAACCAGGACACTTAAACGAGGAGTTGTTTATTCCAGAAAAGATGACATTAAAAAGCTTTATTAAAAAGTCGGAATTTGTATTTATTGGGCTGCATGGAGGAATGGGTGAAAATGGCGAATTCCAGAAAATGCTAGAAAAGGAAAAGATGAAATTCAATGGGTCGGGGAGTATGGCCTCGCGTTTGTGTATGGACAAATACGCAACTGGACTCGCTTTGCGAGGGCTGGAGCCAGTTGGGATTCATGTTCCGAAAAAACAATTAGTAAAAACAAAAGAATTGGTTGGATTGTTGGAAGGGGAAGGGGTAGCAAAACTCTGGCATGAACTCAAGGAATCTTTGCAAAGTTTTTCAGTAATAGTGAAACCAAAAGGAGATGGGTGTTCTGCAGGAATTGTGAAGTTGGTAGACAGAGGAGAATTAAGAAAATATATAGAATTGATTCGTGATGAAAAGCATTATATCAAACCTAATACATTCAAAAGCCAGGAAGGTCTGATTGATATGCCAACAGAAATGCCAGAAGAATTCATGTTCGAACAATTTATAATTACCGACAGAGTAAGAGTAGTCAAAAATCAATTGAAATGGGATTCTGTCTCAGGTTGGATTGAGGTTACGGTTGGTGTGTTGGGCAGGAATGGTCGGATTAAGGCTTTGAGCCCAAGTCTAACTGTGGCTTCCGGGAATGTACTGAGTTTGGAGGAGAAGTTCCAAGGAGGAACTGGGGTCAATATAACTCCACCACCACAGCCATATGTAAAGAGAAGAGCAGTTGAAAAAGCAAAAGAAAGAATAGAAAGAGTGGCAGAAATTTTGGGGGTTTCAGGGTATGCACGCATTGATGCATTCATGGAAGTAAAAACGGGAGAAGTTATGATTATTGAGGCTAATTCTGCTCCAGCCCTTACTCCTTCGACTGTTATTTTTCATCAAGCATTAGCAGAAACACCTCAGATGTATCCGGTAGAATTTTTAGAAAGAATAATTAAAAATGCCTAAACAACAATTCTAGGAATCCTTTCATTCACGCGTGTTGGGACTTCGTAATTAATTGTGCCAATCCAACTTCCGAACTGTTCAACGCTAATTATCTCGTCTCCATCTCGCCCGATCAAAACAACTTCATCTTCCAACTCCACTTTGGGTATATCGGTAACATCAACCATTATAATATTCATACAAACACGCCCAAGTATAGGAGCGCGTTTTCCCTGAACCAATACATATGCGCTACTTGAAGCTTTTCGGTCATATCCGTCGTAATATCCGATAGGTAAAATAGCTAGTTGTGTCTCACGTCCAGTTTTTATTGTGCATCCATAACCAATACATTCTCCAGCGGGAATAGTTTTGATTTGTGCGATCTTTGTCTTCCAAGTGAACGCAGGTTGTAATTCAAAGTTTCCACCAACTTCATTGCGATACGAAATCAGCGTCTCATTACTTGGCCACATACCATAGTTTGCAATTCCGGTACGCACTAATTGAAAATGGGTTTCAGGAAAGAGGATTGTTGCAGCAGAGTTAGCACAATGTTTGATAGGAGTATTAATGCCAGCCGCCTTCAAGTCTTCGTCAATCTTAATGAATTTTGCCAATTGTTTTTCGGCGAAACTATGATCAGTTGTATCTTCAATATTTGCAAAATGTGTAGCCAAGCCCTCGACCTCGATATTCTCAAAAGAGTCTGCAAACTTTGCAAATTCAACGATTTCATCTTCGCGGATCCCCTGACGATTATTCCCAGTCTCAGCCTTTAAATGAACCTTCACTTTTTTCCCAATTGCCCCCAGCCTTTCTACCACCTCCCGGTTATAACAAACCAACCTACATTCCAAGGTAGCGGCCTCCTCCAACGCATCCAAAGGCACATATCCCAAAATATATATCGGTGCCTCTACCCCAGCCTCTCTCAAAGCCCGAGCTTCATAAACAGCATTAACTGCCAACCAATCCGCTCCAGACTTCAAAAAAATCTTCGCACACTCAACCAACCCATGCCCATAAGCATTTGCCTTCACACACGGACACATCGCCACGTCCTTCCCAATAACTTCGCGAAATCGCTTAACATTACTGGTTAGCGCGCTCTCCGATATTTCGACCCAAGTAAGTTCGTTCATAACAAAAGATAACTGAGATAAAGACTAGAGCAATCTTTTAGAAAATGGAATAAGAAACTTCCTCAAAGAGAGGATCAGCATTATAATGTCGGCACAACAACATAACCAATCCAAAATGCCAGATAATAAAAACATGTACAGCCCCAACGCAAAAGTTGGCATAGAGCCAACATTTTTCGGCAAAGTCATGACCTTCTTTGCGCTCGCGATCGTCACGTCAGCCGTCGGCGCATATCTCACCTCTACTTACGCGATCCAATATTTCTTTGAAATGCCATGGCTCATCTACGCGCTATTCGCAGTCGAATTAATACTCGTATTCACATCCAGAATGTGGAGCACGAAACGACCACTAAACCGCCTACTTTTCGTACTATTTGCATTCATCACAGGAGTTACAATCGCACCACTCCTAACAATAGTCGCGGCAACTCCAGAGGGCACAGTCATGCTAATAAAAGCACTCGTTGCAACCGGCGCAATGTTTACTGCAACAGCAGCAATTGGCTGGACGACAAAGTACGATCTCTCGGGAATGCGAGGCTTCCTCATAATGGGACTTGTAGGAATGATTATCGTCGGGGTTGCGGGGATCTTCTTCCCATGGGGCAACACATTTGAGTTAGTTTTCTCGGGAATAGGAGTGATAATATTCTCAGCATTTACAATGTATGATTTTCAGAAAATAAAAAATTATCCACCAGATCGATACATTGACGCGGCACTTCGCCTTTATCTTGATATTTTCAACCTCTTCCTGTACATACTTAGACTCATAATGGCACTAAACCGTAGATAAGATGAATAAAATACTAACTTTCGACGTCTCGGACTTACTCAAGGCTTCTCAGGGAAACAGCTTAAACTACACGTTTGAGGACGATGAGACGAAGGGGAAGATCGAAATAATGAAAATTGAGGATGGTTTCAATGTAATTGTCACTGATTTTGAGACAGAAGGGGAAACGCATTGCAGTCGTTGCCTCAAAAAGATCAAAAGAGATGTAAAATTTGAACATGCAGAGCGACAATACTATCTCGAAAAACCGGATCACATAGACGATATCAATGATGTGTTCCTAGTTGATATGAAAAATGCCAACATCGATATATCGGAAATGATAAGGCAAGAAATAATCTTGCATTTCCCAGAAAATTCAGTATGCTCTAGTAGCTGTCAGGGGATATGTCAAATCTGTGGAAAAGACCGCAACAAAGCGAAATGTGACTGCAAAGCAGAAGAAATAACGGCAAATAAACCCTTGGCACAACTAAAAGATTTAATAAAACAACAGAAAAATGCCTAAGCATCCAGTACCTAAGAAGAAAACTACAAAAAGAGTATCAAAACAAAGATATGGAAGTTTCCAGACAAAAGTTTTAAAGAAGCTTACAAATAAAGTATCGCTTACGAACTGCCCAGACTGTGGTGCAAAGCGACTTAATCATACTGTTTGTCCTGAGTGCGGGAAATTCCGTGGACGACAAGTTGTAGACAAAAAACAGAAGAAAATTGACAAAATCACAACGATAAAGGCCTAAACATGGCTAGCTACAGACATCTTGCTCGTACCTGTGTAATGCAGGCAATCTTCGAACTTGAATTCCGGGGAGGGGAACCCGAGAAAATTCTGGCAGCTATATTGGAAGAGTTCGCACCAAAACTTACCGAGACTGATTTTGCATATGAAACACTCAAAGGACTTCTTGAAAAACAAAAGGAAGTTATTAAAATAATAAAAAAGTTTGCCCCACAGTGGCCAGTAGACAAGATTGCACGTGTGGACAGAGCAACTTTGGAAATAGGGGTTTATGAGATAGTATTTTCAGACGATATTCCTCCAGTAGTTGCGATAAATGAGGCAATTGAAATAGCAAAACACTTCGGAGACAATAATAGCCCAAAGTTTATAAATGGAGTATTGAGCAGCGTAATGAAGGAATACGAGAAGAAAAAGCCAGCAGCAAAAAAGAAGGCTCCTGTAAAAAAGAAGGTTTCTGTAAAAAAGAAAACAATTAAAAAGAAAAAATAATGGAAGATTACAAAAAACTTGAAAAAATAATGGGGATTACGTTCAAAGACTTGGACCTCCTCAAAAATGCATTTGTTCATAGATCATACGTGAATGAACATCGTAACGATGGGGTCAAAGACAATGAACGCCTAGAATTTCTCGGAGATGCAGTCTTGGAACTTGCGACAACCAGGCATTTATTTGAGAACTATCCAGAGCAGCAAGAAGGGGATATGACGGCATACAGATCAGCATTAGTAAAAGGGAAACATCTAGCAGAAGTTGCACAAGAGCTTGAACTTGGACAATATCTTCTCCTAAGTAACGGAGAAGAAAGATCTGGGGGACGCAACAAAAGCTATATTCTCGCAAATACAGTTGAGGCATTGATAGGAGCAATTTATGTGGAACAAGGGAACAAGGTGGCCGAAAAATTTATAGAAAAATTCATACTAAAAAAACTCGACAGCATAATAGCGGAAGGGGGACACATCGATGCGAAGTCGAAATTTCAGGAGATGTGCCAGGAAATTGAGGGGGTTACGCCTCACTATGAAGTTTCAAATGAAGAGGGTCCAGACCACAATAAAATATTTACAGTAGGAGCCCACGTAAGTAAGGAATTGATTGCGGAAGGGAAAGGATCAAGCAAACAGAGCGCAGAAGAAGCTGCTGCGAAAAAAGCTTTAAAGAAAAAAGGATGGGAATAGAATATGATGAAAAATCTTGCGGTATAGTCGTCTATAGACGAGAAGGAAATGAGAGATTGTTTTTGCTTCTACATTATCCTAGCGGGCATTGGGATTTGGTGAAGGGGCACGTAGAGGGAGCTGAGGAGGAACACGAAACCGCTATGCGCGAACTTCTCGAAGAGACAGGGATTGCAGATCTTGAATTTGTAGAAGGTTATCGCGAAGAAATTGCATATGAATATCCACGAGAAAATCCGACTTCACACAAACAAGTAGTTTTCTTTCTTGGCAAGACGGAGGCAAAAGATGTGCATATCTCTCATGAACATCATGGCTTCATCTGGTTGCCATATAATGAAGCGCTAGAAAAGATCACATTCGACAATGCCAAAAACCTCCTAAAAAAGGCGAAAAACTTTTTAGAAAAATAATTCTCTGTTATATTCATAAGTACTACTAATAATAATTTTTTCTATGAAAATAAAACTCCAAAAAAAGATCAAATCCAATACAGGCATGCTCGTAATCCCAGTATTTGAAGGGGATATCAAGAAATTGCCCAAAAAGTATCCAGAAGAAGTGCTTTCATTCATTCGTAAAAGGATCAAAGAGGATGATTTTAAGGGAACTGCAAAAGAGAGTTTTGTTGGATACCTAGACGTAAAATCACTCCCAGGAAAGTTGCTGGTAATTGGAGCAGGTGAAGAAGGAAAATTTGATAGAGTGGAGGCCAGGAAATTTGGTGCAAAAGTAGGGAAGGCGGCAATATCAAAAAAAGCCGAAGAATTAACAATAGTTTTCCCGGAATTATTTGCGAAATATGCGGAAGAAATTTTTGAAGGAGTTCTATTAACACAATACAAATACGATGAATACAAAACCGAGAAGGACAAGAAGAAAAAGAAGCACGAACTCAAGCTCGTAAGTGTAGTTGCATCAAAGGGGGCAAAAGAAATCTCAAAAGACTTCGACAAAGCAAAATTAATAGCAGCGGCAGCCGACTACACAAAAAAACTAGTGAACAGACCATCAAATAAAGTTGACGCTGAATATGTTGCACGAAAAGCTCGTGAAATCGCAAAGGACAATAAATACAAACTCGCATTATTCGGAGACAAGGAGTTGAAGAAAATGGGATGGGGCGGCCTACTCGCAGTAAACCAAGGCTCAAAAAAAGATGCGCGAGCAGTAGTCCTAGAATATCAGGGGTCAAAGGTGAAGAAAGAAAAGCCAATAGTAATAGTCGGGAAAGGAATTCTATTTGATGCAGGAGGATATAATCTCAAGCCAACGAACTACATTGAGACAATGCACCAAGATATGGCAGGAGCTGCGACAGTACTTGGCGTATTTACAGTTCTCAAAAAGCTAGGAATAAAAAGAAACGTAGTCGGAATAATTCCATGTGCAGAAAATCTAATTAGCGAAAAAGCTTACAAGCCATCTGACATCATTAAAGTGTATTCGGGTGATACTGTAGAGATAACAAATACAGATGCAGAAGGACGACTCGTACTTGCAGATGGGATTACGTATGGAACAAAACTAAATCCAGATGTAATAATTACCATTGCAACTCTTACAGGTGCGGTGGCAGTAGCGCTTGGCGAGAGATACGCAGGCCTATTCTCGAACAATGACGACCTACTTGGCGAGTTAAAAGGAGCGGGGGATTACACGGATGATCTCGGATGGGCATTGCCAATCCACGATGATTACAGGAAGCGTATTGAGAGCAAGATCGCAGATCTAAAGAATTGCGACCTGAAGAGAACTGTCGGGGCGAGCACAGCAGCAGCGTTTCTTGAAAAGTTCGTCGACAAAAATAAATGGTGTCATATCGATATCGGAGGTACAGCATTTACGGAGGACCCAAAAGAATATGAACAAAAAGGCGCAACAGCTCACGGCCTACGAATGCTATTAAGGTTTCTAGAAGCTAGAGGCTAAAACTTTGCTTCAGTATCAACGAAATGAAACGCAAAATACGACGCGGTTACAGCTTCAGCTGATCCAGTGATTGCTTGTTTGAATTCAGTGTCTGCACAATCTCCAGCAGAATATACTCCAGGAACATTTGTTTCAGCTTTTCGATTAATTTTGATCTCACCTTTTTCATTGAGTTCGACTCCAAGGTCTTTTGCGAGCTCGGTTTGAGCGATATGTCCTATGGCCATAAATACACCATTCATATCGATTTCCTGTCCAGAAAATTTCCCTTCGCCATCTCGGAATTTTACTTTTTCAACTTTGTTAGTTCCAGTAATTTCTTCTATTTGAGTTTTGTATAAGACTTCAATTTTGTCATTTTTTGCTAATCTTTCCGCATTCACAGGCTCTGCTCGTAGAATATCTTTTCGGACTATTAAATATACTTTGCTTGCGTGTTCAGATAAGAAGAGAGCTTCTTTTGTTGCACTATCTCCACCTCCGACTACACAAACAACTTTTTCTTTGAAGAAGCCTCCATCGCACAGCGCACAATATGAAACTCCTCTATTTTCGAATTCCTTCTCACCTGGCACTCCAAGCTTCCTGTGTTCTGTCCCGGTCGAGATCAGCATAGTTTTTCCCTCGTATTCACCAGATGCAGTAATTGCCTTGAACCCTTTGTCAGTTTTTTCTAATTTTTTAACTTTTTCATTTTTAATCTCAGCACCACTCGCCTGAGCATGTTCATATAGAGCCATGCCAAGATCTGGTCCAGAAATAGATTTGGTCCCAGGCCAATTTTCTACCAAATGAGTAGTCGTAATAAGCCCTCCAGGGACTTCCACGAGAGTAAGAGTCTTCATACCTAAGCGTGAAGCATACATTGCAGCAGAGAGCCCACTTGTACCTCCACCAATTATTATAAAATCGTACATAACAAAAATATTAAGAGTGAGTAGATACTACCAAGTTGAAAATAAATGTACAACTCGCATTAGTGTTGTTGAGAAGGTGTCGGCGCGCTCCAAGGGCGAGCGCGGCCGACAATCTTCGTGAAATCCTTTCTGAGAAGTTCGCCGGCGCGCGCTCCCCAAGGGGGAGAGAAGCGGCCGGTGACTTCGGGTTATTGTTTGACGGGGATCTCGATCTCCTCTACCAGGACGTCGATCTCTTCATACACGCCGTTCGGCGTGACGTGTAGATCGGTCCATCCAAGGGCTTGGATCACCGTGCTACCAATCGTACATTGCCATTGCGGCGACACATTTGGCAGCCAGACTTCCACCTTGCCCGTGAAACGTGCAAAAATCTCGTAGGAGACCCCTGTCGTTTTTGGCAGATTTAACTGCCACCCAGCTGCCTGGGGGTACGCGGTGGGAGTTCCGGGGATTCCGCCGACGATTGGCGTGACGATGACTATTATGGATTCGGTGCCGAATTTGATGACTACGTTCTTGACCGGGAAGGTGTCGTCATCGTCATCGTCATCGTCATCGTCATCGTCATCGTCATCGTCATCGTCATCGTCAT
>CAYLOL010000001.1:0-10223 GCA_964385295.1 uncultured Candidatus Peribacteria bacterium | reverse complement strand
CGTCACCTGCGGTGTCGTCATCGTCACCTGCGGTGTCGTCATCGTCACCTGCGTCATCGTCATCGTCACCTGCGGTGTCGTCATCGTCGTCGATGAACGAACCGGCGTTGTTAGGTTCGTCGCTGTCGTCGCCGTCAAGCCCACAGCCTACTGCAAACATAGCTGCTGCCATTGCCGCGAGAACCAGAATAAGGACCACCAGGCCCCTTTTGTTGAGTTGCATCTGCAACCTCCTTTCAGTAGAGAGCTGTGAGCGTGAACTGAATGTCCCCGCCAGTATAAACTGCATTTGGCTCGTCCCCGTTGGGACGTTCCCACGGCTGATTAAGTCCGTAGGATGGAAGGGGGGCACCGAGGAACGAACGCCCTTCCAGGTTCAGGGTCAGCCCGATGTTTGTGGTGAGGTGCTTCCACTTTCGTTGAAATTCAAGAGGGACACCTCCCCCCAGACCAAAGACGATGGTGTCAGCATCGGTCTTGTAGTCAACATCAACCCAGAGGGCGTGTGCGTAGAACTGAAAACCAGTCACAAACGACCAGCTCCCACCAATGGGGATATTCCAGTCTACGCCGACGCCCGCTGTGCCGCGGACGTCAAGGGCTTCGCCCAATTGTCCGACTGTCCAGGTTGTGAACAGGCGGGAGTGAAACCCCCGCCAATTGAGGGAGATCCCACTCAGGACAACTTGCCTCGGGCCGCCACCGATCAAGACCTCGGTAACGGACCCAACACCAAGACCAAGGACTAGGTCACCGGGAAGGCCCGGATCGCCAGCGGGTCCGGCGGGGCCGGCAGGACCAGGAGCGCCAGAAGTTCCACCACTTTGTGTGGAATTGGCGACTCCGGCGACAGGCGTGGCTGGCGGATCGAGATAGATCCACACGCCATGCTCACCCGTATCGCCAACGCTTTGCGCGAAGTCGATACTGCTCATGTCAGCGTCGGATGCCTGGAAGTGATCCCGGACATCGAGAAGCCGATTACGTTCCAAGGTGCCATCAATTGCCGGAGCGATTTCGGTGCCTTGGGATGCAGCCGAGCGGACACGTACAGTGCCGCCGGACTTGATGTGGGCGATGGCGCGATCCACCGCGGTTTGAAGATTAGCCGGGGTCGCGTAGCTCCCCAACTTGTACTCCACCCAGATTTTCTCGGGTGTAGTACTTTGTGCAATGCCCGCCCCTGCAGAGGCGGCGAGCAAAAGCAGCACGAAAGCCACCAAGCGCATGCTTCTAAAGTTCAGCATGGATATGCCTCCTGTAATGCGTCTTATTAAGACGCTTGTTGATTTACGAAAACGAAAGTTCGATGAATTCGAACGTTAAAAGGAAATTTCTGCATTCTGAGAACGCCAGCCATACGGGTACACACAAGGCCGCCCAACGCACCGCGCCGATAAAAGCCTCGATTTGCCCACACGACAGGCATTCCCAAAACGTATTTTACTAATGCGAGTTGTCAAAGTTCGGCCTCCCTACCCGTTCTTTTGGGAAGAGTAGAAAGAGCACTTTATTATACAACTTTTGGGGTAAATGGCAAGGTTTTCTTCATTTGAAGCCAAAGCTCGCAATGCCGCACCCAAAAGCCAAGACTCGCGGTTCACGCGCTATTTTGCCTTATCCTATGCCATATTACAAAATCACCTAACACAAAAGAAGAACCCCACCGTTTCCGGCAGGGTTCTTCCCCTCATTCCTATGAAAAATTCAGTCGTATTTAATTTAGAGTAGTCCAGCCAAGTTCATCCTGTATAGCATTAGAGCCATCTCTCCTCTTTGGACAAATTCTCCAGGATTTAGATACTCGCTTGAACCGTACGTTGCTGTGTCGAACAAATCGTAGCTGTAAGCAGCTCCTAGGTATTGTGCATACCAAGCGCTGTAATCAACATCAGCATATGGTGCGTATCCACCAAAGTAGTTTGATCCTGCAAAAGTTGCGCTTGCTTCAAGTGCAAACTTAAGCATTTCAACACGATTAACCGTGTTCTCCAGACGAGCTTCAGTACCACCATTGTATCCATCAAGCATTCCAAATGATTTAGCTGTTCTAGCGTATGGCATATACCATGCGTATGGATCAACATCATTGAATCCTAGCGCAGCACCATCTTGGAATAGAGGAGCATCAAAGGCCTCAAGAAGGACTTTCAATGTTTCAGCTCTATTGATAGTACTATAAGGTTGGAAGCTTCCGTTGTAGTATCCTGAGAAGATTTCTTCATCAGTAGCCCATGTGATAGCAGTACACATCTCTTCGTAACCTAGGTTTGCTAGATCGTAGTAGTAATCACTACAGCTAAAGTTGTCATCGTCATCGTCATCATCATCGTCATCGTCATCGTCATCGTCATCATCATCGCCAGAACCTCCGGCAACTTCTCCGATCATAAATCGACCCGTTTCAGTTTCTTTGTTCTTTCCGTCGATTTCAGTAGTGATCTTGTAAGTATGGATTTCGTCTTCTTCTAGAGCATTATCATTGTCGTCAGTAGCATCCCAAGATACAACGTGACAACCTTCGTTTTGCTCATATTCATCTAGAAGCAATGCATCTTCACCACCACTAGCTGATTTTCCTTCAAAGATTTCAATAGTTACCTCTGCATCATCATCGATACAATAGTAGATTGAAAGAAGATCATCTTCATTAGAATCAAATACTATAGGGGCAGTCATATCTTGAGTAATATCAGCACGTTTGCTTGATTTATTTAGCTCTTCAACGTCAAATCCTACTTCATGCGTGTCAACCACACCGTCAAATGCAGGGTTTTCAGCTGTGATATGGAATTCCCAGTCAGTACCATAATCTACTTCATCACCTTCTTTATCCAAACCATCCCAAGCAACAGAAATCCATTTATCTTTACTCATTTCTTCTTCATCGATAAGAGTAAGCTCTCTGTCATTTCCGTCATAAATTTCAACAGTAACAACACCTACTTCATCAAGCTGGAAGATAAGACCAATTTGTTCCTCTTCTTTAGGGTCAAATTCGTCTTTTGTAAGGAAGACGTTCTCTTTCTGAATTGTTGGTTCAGCATATTTGATTTCTATTGACTTTGTTATTGTAGAAACAACACCTAATTCATCGATAGTCATAATAACGATATTCCATGTTTCTGGATCAACGAAATCGTCATCGTCATCTGTGCCGTCCCATGTTTCTTCATATTTATCATCCGCAGAGCTATCCTCGTCTAAGATTTCAATGCCTTCTACCTCAGGGTTAATAAGGTAAGCGGCATAAGTATCTGCATCAAAAGCAGAAACTTTTAGAATTTCAACTTCATTAGTTAATTCAAATTCGATTTCAAGCTCTTCGTCAACTGGATCCCATTTTGAGCTTGGGTTTAATGTGAAGTCTTTGATAACGCCACTAGTACCTGTCGCAATCGTAACTGTGGTTGATTCGCCAGAACCATAAAGACGCCCAACAAGCGAAGCTGATGCCTTAATAGTATAATCGTCATTTAGAAGTAGGTTTCCAGTTGCTAGATTGTTGTCTGTTCCATACCAAGGGTATAAAAGCGCGCCAGCAGTAGTTAACACATCGTCAACAAGCGTAGCTGCAACAACTCCATTTGAATCTAGAGCTTCAACAGTTAAGTTTGCAGCGTATGCAAGATTAAAAGTGACATTGGCAGTTTCTCCGTCAGAAGGGTCGAATTCAGTAACATCTACTAATGGAGTGTCAATGTATTCATTTGCAACGACAACTTGTTCGCTACCGAATCCTTCAAAAGGGAGTACCATTGGCCCAATATCTGCAGCTGCATATATGTTGTATGCGCCGTCTGCAAGTGCGGTACCACCTAGTACATTACCTTCTGTAGCATACCATGTGTATGAGAAAGGATCTCCGCCAGAAATTGGAACTGCAGCAGCAAAGACAAACACAGGGGTAACATTATCATCTTCGTGATAAACAGCAGCAGACATTTCGTCCGCAAGTGTAACAGCAGCGATGTCAAAAGTAACAACAGCAGCTTCTCCGTTAGTTGGATTGACTGTTGCAACATCTACCACAAAATTTTCTATATCTCCTATGCTTTCAGCGAAAGTAACAGTTGATAGAGAGCTTGTAGCGACTAGTGATAGCACTGCCACAAGACTTAGGAATTTCTTAACCATATTAAATGGGTTATGAATTATATATATATGTTTAGTTTCCTTGGCTTCTTTATGCCGTTTCTCCACACAAGTGTGCGTAGGAGAGGAATAATAGCGTTATAGGAAAATTTGTCAAGGAATTTAATAACGTTTTTATTTGCTGCGTGTTACACGAAAAAAGAAAAAGCCTACCGTTGCCGGCAGGCCTTTTCCCCTCATTCCTATGAAAATTCAATCGTACTTAAGTTTAAAGGATCCCTTCTTGGTGAAATCTGTAAAGAAGGATCACTACTTCTCCCCTTGTAGAGAGTCTGTCAGGATACAAGAATCGAAGGGTATTAGATGTAGTGTGTCTGTTTTCAAACAGATTTAGGTCGTAAGCAACGCCAACATACTGCGCATACCATTCATTGTAATCAACATCTATGTAGTGAGATGGTTGATTGTGTAGGTATTGACCGCTAAACGCCCTTGCAGCCTCTACTGTGAACTTGAGTAGCTCAGCTCTATTAACAGTGTTCTCAAGCCTTGCTGTACCGTCTCCATAACCGTGTAGAGTTCCGTAAAACTGTGCAGTACGAGCGTATGGCATATACCAAGCGTATGGGTCAAGATCGTAGAATCCAAGGTTGGTTCCATCGATTGGCATGATAACTACGTTACCAAATGCTTCAAACTTAACTTTCAACACCTCAGCTCTGTTAATGGGGTCATATGGTCGGAATGTTCCATCAGGGTAACCTGAGAAGATTCCTTCGTCTGTAGCCCATTCTATAGCTTCGCAAAGCTCTGGGTCACCAACATGCACTAGATCGTAGTAATAATCACCACAATTAAAGTCATCATCGTCATCATCATCGTCATCATCATCGTCATCATCATCGTCATCATCATCGTCATCATCGTCATCTCCGTATTGATCAGTGTTTCCGACTACAAATCGACCTTTTTCGATTTCTTTGCTTGATGTCCCGTCAGTAATGGTAGTAATTCTGTAAGAATAAATTTCATCTCTTTCAAGCTCATCTCCATCGTCATCACGGCCATCCCATGAGATAGTGTGGCATCCATCGTTTTCCTCTTCGTTGTCAGACAATTCAGCTACAACAGAACCACTAGTACTTTTTCCCTTGTAGATATCGACTGATACTTCAGCATCGTCATCCATACAATAATTAAATTCTACAGTCCCATTGTAATCTTCAGGGAATACAACTGGATCCATGAAGTCGTTAGTGACGTTAGCTTTATTGCTTGAGGCAGTATCTTCATCAACCTCTACGTCTACACTTGCGGTATCAGAATTATCATCGTCAATAAGACTTTCAGCTGTAAGTTCAAATTCATATTTACCTTCCTCTACGAAGTCTCCATCGTCATCACGGCCATCCCATTTAATTGCGTACCAAACGTTTTTATTAATTTCTTCGTCCTTAAGGAGACGATCTTCTCTGTGACCTGAGTTATCGTTAACCTCAAGAGTTACCGAAGCATCATTGTCGATTTTGAATAGAACCATAGTGAATTCATCATCTTCGTTATCAAATTCAGTCTTTGAAACTAATAGTTCTTCAATTTCTGGTGTTTCGTATTCGACGTCAATATCTATAGAAGCTTCGTCGCCGCCAGCAGTTACTAGGATAGTCCATATACCATCCTTAATGTAATCACCATCGTCGTCTGTACCGTCCCATACTTCTTCATAATCGTCAGCGTCAGCGTCGTTATCATCCATGATCTCTACAGTCTTTCCGTTTTTCTTTGCTACAACTTCTAGCTCATCAACATCTTCAAGAAGCTCAAATTCAATTTCAAGCTCATCTTCTGTTGGATCCCAAGTTCCCGATGGGTCAATTCGTAGATCTTTAATAACTCCACTTGTAACATCATCGTCGTCATTATCATCGTCATCATTGTCGTCATCATCATCGCCAGCTGTTGAATTAACTGTTACATACGCAGATTCATATCCAAGCAAAGATCCGTTTGGATATGCATCGTCATACGCGAATACTTTTGCCGTATAGGTTGCGTTATCTAAAGCTACGCCTCCAGCTTCATTATTCACTGTTCCGTAGAATGCAGGGAACAGCTTGTTGTAGCCAGCGAAGTATGCATCATCTTCGGCAAAGAAATAAATTGGATCATTATCATTGTCATACACAACAGCGGTGACATATGCATCCTGAGCAAGATTAAAACTCAAAATAGAGTCTTCGCCTAGGTCTGGGTTGATAGTGTCTGGAGACATCTCTAGATCACTAACTACACTTGTTGCAGCACTTGCTACTGAGAAACCAGCAGTCATTACTAGGGCTCCAACAGTCAGAAAAGATATGATTCGTTTCAACATGTTTAAATGGGTTAATTAATTTGTTGATATACATTTGGCTTACCATTAACTCATTAAATGGGATATATGTCAAGGTTTTTTTCGACAAAAAAAGGACCCAATTTCTTGGGCCCTCTCGATAGCTTATTTAAGCGGATTTATAACAGTCCAGCCTGACTAAGTCTGTACAAAACTTCCGCAACTTCACCTCTATTTGCATATGCACCAGGTGTCAAATTGCCAAATGAGCCAGTGTCGTATAATGAATATTTCTTTGATTCACAGGCATAATTTTTGTACCAAGCTCCAGCTGGGATATCACCATATGATGATGAACAACTAGAAGTTGTATATCCTGTTTCTTCATTTAATGTTTCAAATACGAACTTCAGTACCTCAACTCTATTCACGGGATCTCCAGGTCGCGCAGTACTTTTCCCTGCATCCCCATCAAAGATATCCTTCATATATGCTGTGTACACATAAGGCATATACCATTCATTGTTTATTAGATCACTGAATCCAAAGGTTCCGCCAGGATATGTGAGTAAATTAACGTCTACGGCTTCAAGAATAACCTTTAGTACCTCTGCACGGTTTATTGATTGGTAAGGCTTGTAAGTGCCATCAGAATAGCCGTCAAACACGTTGTTTTCCTCTGCCCATTCGATAGCTTCACAGTAAGGAGAATTCACACTTACATCGCTGAATCCACCACATCCATCAATATCATCGTTAGGATCATCGTCATCATCTACGACAACGCCATTATTAGTGCCACCACCATTATCATCGTCATTATCATCGTCGTCATCATCATCTCCATCAGCGCTTCCGTCGATTTCACCGACATCACCGATAACAAACACTCCGATTTCAGTTTCAGAACTACCATCCCTAGTTACGATCTTGTAACTATACACCTCATCGTCATCTAGTAGCGCACTATCTTCATCACGTCCATTCCAAGTAATAATGTGATCTCCGGCTGCTTGGTCTTCGATATCAATAAGCTCGATAACGTCACTTCCTTGGCCACTATCACCTTCGTGGATAGTAACTTTAACATCAGCCTTATCTTCCAAGTCATAGTAAAGTTTCATTGTTGTCCCACGTTCAGCAATAACAGGAGAAATATAATCTCTATTTACTTTAGCTTTACTGCTAGATACTTCATTTTCCTCAACCTTAATACCGATGTCGTCAGAATTAAAGACTTCGTCATTCGCGACATTTTTTGCTTTAACTTCAAGATCTAAATCGTCATCCTCATCATAACGGTCACCATCCCACTCTATTGCATACCATTTACCTTCTTCGACTTCCCAGTCTTCAACTAGGTCATCATCAAAGTCACCACCCTCAAGTACGTTGACGTCTACTTCTGCATCCCCATTGTCAATTTTGAAGATTACATACGTGAACTCATCTTCATCAGGATCGATCTCATCCTTTGATAAGTATAGTTCGTCAATTTGTGGCTCTTCATATTCAATGTCAATAGTGTCAGATGCTACCAAGTCTCTAGTTCCCATAGTAGTTCTAATTTCGATTCTCCATGTACCTTTTACAACATAGTCGTCATCGTCATCAGTCCCGTCCCAAGTAACTTCGTAATTAGTTTGCCTATCAACGTTACTGTCGTCATCAATCAAAACGTCATCTTCACCACTCTTTACAGCATAAATTTCAAGAGTATCAAGTTCGTCGTCACTATCAATTACAATGTCAAAATTGATTTCAAGTTCGTCATCTTCAGCTGGTTCGAATGTATTTGAAGGGCTGAAGTCAAGATCGTTAATATGGTCATTACTTGTTTGACTAGAACCATTATTGTCGACCGTTACAGTGAGCTGCTTTTTTACAACACCATAATTATTACGAGCAACTACGGTAATTAAGTAGTCACCAAGCAGAACGTCAGTACCATCGACATCTTTATCTTTACCATTCCAGTCAAAATCATGAGTATCTCCATCGCTATAGTCATCGCTATTGCCGTCATAAGTCCCAAACTCTCTATACAGAGTATTCGAAGCATCTCGGATTTCTACGTCTATATCCTCTACATCAGTAATGTTTGTAAATGTAATGTTTGTACTAGTGTAGTCAGGATCAAATGCTACAGGATCAACAGTTAGCCCAGTAATATCTGGGACACCAACAGCAGTTCCATAATCAATCTCAAAGTCTAAAGTTCGAGTGTCAACGATTACCCCACCATCTTTAGCCTCAACAATTGCAGTGTAAGTTCCAGGTTCTACAAGTTTTGTTCCAAACAGTCCGTCCCAAGTCATAGTCCCAGATGCTGCACCTACTCTACCATTATCTTCTTGAATATCTCCAAACGCATCTTGAATTTTCACATTCACAGAATCAATAGTTGCTGGATATTCATAGCTAACTTCAAAATTTCCATCTCCACCTGTTGGAGCGGGATTATAAGGATCATGATTAATAGCAAAATCTATTATATTGAATGCAGCTGTATCAAGGTCGTCATCGGTAGCGTCAGTGACATATACATCAAGAGTGTAATCACCTGCAGGACAAGGGGCTCCTAAGCTTCCACAAACTGCTTCTCCGGTAAGATCAACAGCTATTCCATCCCAGGAAGTGGTAAATGTTGGAACAGTAATGTCACCAGAAACGATTGTTTCGATTTCTTTAATGACAATAAGTCCAGACATCACCCTAACGTATCCAGTTGATGTTAGAAGTGCAGGAAAGGCTGTGGTGTCAAAGGTAACTTCGACATCTAGGCCTTCTCCACCCGTAGGATAGAATGTAGTAGGGTCTGAGGCTGTAACTGTTAGGTCAACAGTAGTGATGAATCCATCTTCATCTGCGGCTAACACTGTGCTAGGAACAAGCATGGCAAAAAGTGCTACGACACTTAGTCCTGAAAGGAATTTCTTAAACATAATGTTTGGTTTAAATGTATATATAAATATATGGATGATAATAGTAGCACAAGCCACTAATTTGTAAAGGCAATGTTTGAAACGGAACTAGAAGGTTTTTGTTTCACGAAGATGAGCGGAAGTTTCGAGCATGCGGATTTTCTCGGACTGGTAATGTGCGGCAATTCCGGAATCGAGATATGGCGCTACTAGATCAACTAATCGAGCCGCCGCCTCAACATTAGGCGTGTACACTGTGAAGTGAACATTGTTTTTGACGTAGTCAAAATAAGTTTCGAGAATTGGAAGTATATTTGGAATCATGGCCTTGTCATGTGTGGCCTCAAAATATGAAACATAATAATTCAAGTCATTCATAGGGTCGAGCTCAAGTGCTCTCGCGTAGTCTCCAGCCTCATACCAAGCCCGCGCATCCAGAGGATTTAGCTCAATATGTTTATTAAAATTCTCAGTCAGATAATAATCCCTAGGATAATACGAATGTCGTAAATAGTCATCATCATAGCTATACGCAAGTGTGTAAGTAAACCCTTCAAGTACAGAAAATACAAAGATTGGCACTATCAATAATACAGCCAAAACAGAGGATATAGCCGTAGAAGTTTTCTTGATAATTGTGGATCTGATCAATGCGAGAAGCATGAAGAGAAGAATGAGATTTGCGAGGAAATTAAAATTATAATCAATAAGATTGTGCGCAAGTGCGCCGGTAACCGACACCCCAAGGATGTATACGAAATCACGTTTCTCTCTCGTCAAAGCCTTGAATCGCCGTACAACTTTTGTGAACAACGCGAACGCAAAAAGCAGCAACCCGCTCAATGCAAGTAATCCATTCTCAGCTGCAACTT